>CAIPPE010000028.1 GCA_903866825.1 uncultured Methylococcaceae bacterium | reverse complement strand
TGCGTGGTGTTGCCTCAAGGCCGCGTATTCTCCAAGTCTGTTGTGCCCAAACTTGGCACTCTTGTTGTCCCGTGTCCTTTTCCTGCCCAGCTCTTGTGCCCTGGCGCGACTGCCTGCGTGACACGGGCAAGTGACTGCCCCCCATCGCCGGCATGTATTTCGCCAACAGCAATAGCCTTTCTGCGCCTGCTGTGACGGCTGGCGGCGGCTCAAGCCCAAGCGTCACGGGCAACAATATAGGCTCTAACAAAACAAAATCGCGTAAAATGCCTATTATAAAGGCCTTAAAAGCAATACAGGAAGAAGAAGCCTCTAAGCTTGTCAATGAAGATGACATTCGGTTTCGTGCTGTTGAATCAGTAGAACAGAATGGCATTGTCTTTCTTGATGAAATAGACAAAATTTGTAAGCGCTCAGAACATGGTGGCGGCGGTGGCGAAGTGTCTCGTGAAGGTGTTCAAAGAGATTTATTACCTCTGGTTGAAGGCAGTACCGTCAGCACAAAATATGGAGCGATTAAAACAGATCATATTTTGTTTATTGCTTCAGGAGCCTTCCATGTGGCAAAACCTTCTGACCTGATTCCCGAGTTACAAGGCCGCTTTCCAATTCGTGTTGAACTCAACGCACTTTCAGCAGATGATTTCGTGCGCATTCTAACAGAGCCCAATGCGTCTCTGACCGAACAATATTCTGCCTTACTCAGCACTGAAGGTGTTTCTTTATCTTTCTCTATTGATGGTATTCAGCGAATTGCTGAACTTGGCTGGCAAGTTAATGAGCGCACCGAAAATATAGGTGCAAGACGACTTCACACCATGCTAGAACGTTTACTTGAAGATATCTCTTACAACGCACCCGACCTTAAAGATCAAACTATTGTTATTGATGCTGCTTATGTTGATCAACACTTAACAGAGTTTGCAGATGACGAAGATTTAAGCCGTTACATTTTGTAATAGTTTCTTATAGTTGAATCATATTTTATAAAATACTATGCGCCTAACCGTTCAACCCTGCAATACCTGGCCTACTGAAATCAAACACCACCAGATTTCGAATATCGTCGAAATTAGTTTTGATGACGGGAGTGTTTTTCAATTACCCTGTGAATATCTGCGAGTCTATACCCCCTCTGCGGAAGCCATAGGCCATGCACCAGGTCAAGAGATTTTACAGTTAAATAAAGAAGATGTAACAATTAAAGAAATTAAGCCCATCGGCAATTATGCTATATCCCCTGTGTTTAGTGATGGTCATAACAGCGGGATATATACTTGGGATTTACTGTACAAATTAGGCGCTGAATATCAAATCTTATGGGCTAATTACCTTAATAATCTGAAAGCGGCTGGCCATAAGCGTAAAGAAACATTAAAAAATTAGGCATCAATATGACAAACGAAAAAACCACTCATTTTGGTTTCAAACAAGTTGCAACTGAAGACAAAGTTAATCTGGTACGTGGTGTATTTGATTCGGTTGCGGGCCAATACGATATCATGAATGATTTAATGTCACTTGGCATCCACCGCATCTGGAAGCGTGTTGCCGTGCAATTAAGTAATGTCCGTAAGGGCGAACAAGTTCTGGATTTAGCCGGTGGCACTGGCGATTTAACCGTACTCTTTGAGCAACGCGTAGGCAAAGACGGCCAAGTTGTGCTTGCGGATATTAACTCAGAAATGCTACGCACAGGCCGTAATAGACTCATAGACAAAGGTTTGACGGGTAACATTCGCTACGTCCAGGTTAATGCTGAATGCCTTCCATTTGAGGATAATACCTTTGATTGTGTCTGCATTGCTTTTGGCCTTCGAAATGTCACTGATAAAGACTCCGCATTACGCTCTATGTATCGGGTGTTAAAACCGGGTGGGCGTGTGATTGTGCTGGAGTTTTCACACCCTATCGATAAGATCACCGAAAAAATGTACGACTTCTACTCCTTTAAATTACTCCCAAAGATCGGTAAAGTAGTTGCAAAAGACGAAGACAGTTACCGCTATCTGGCCGAATCCATTCGTATGCATCCAAAGCAGGATGAGCTTAAAAACATGATGATTAATGCAGGTCTGGAGCGCTGTGAATATTTCAATATGACGCAAGGTATAGTTGCTGTTCATAGAGGTTATAAAATCTAGCATGGCTATCAAACCACTGCTAATGAGCGCTTTTGAAAAAGCATTCAACACCTTTCTGAATTTGGATGAGAACAGTACCCGTTATTTAGAAGCGTTAACCGGGAAAATTATAGCAATCAAGATCGACCCATTTAATGAAACTTTTTACCTGTGTCCTAATGCTACGTCAATTCAAATACTTGATTACACCGCAGATGCAGTTGACACTACATTAACCGGTTCGGCCTTTGCCTTTGGCTTGATGGGAATCAGCTCCAACCCAACGCGCTCGATTTTCTCTGGTCAAGTAACCATTGAAGGTGACGCAAACACCGGCCGAAAATTCCAAGCGTTATTAGCTGATCTAGACCTTGATTTTGAACAACTTTTGGCACCGTACATAGGTGATTCAATTGCGTATAACCTGAGTCAGTTTTTTAAAGCGGGATATAGCTGGAGTTATGAATCAATTGAGACTTTTAAGCTTAACTGCTCTGAATTTCTACAAGAAGAAACACGTCACCTTCCTTCAGCACCAGAACTAGATATTTTTTACGCACAAGTTGATGACGTGCGTACTGACTCAGATCGTATACAAAGCCGAATTGAACGTCTAGAAAAAATAATCAACATAGGTAAATCGTGATCCGACCCAAATTAATCCTACGCCTGATCCATATTAATTGGGTTCTGGTTTACCATGGCCTAGACGAAATTGTTTTAAAAACGCATCTATTCCGTCCTATTCGATATTTAGCTTTCATTACACCGAGTTTTTGGCTTAAATCCAGAACCGAATCTCACGCGGTTAGAATAAGACGCGCACTAGAAGATCTTGGTCCTATTTATGTAAAGTTTGGTCAAGCGCTATCGACTCGTAAAGATATTCTCCCCGATGATATAGCGGATGAACTAGTCAAGCTTCAAGATCGAGTCCCCCCCTTTGCCAATGAAATTGCGCGCAGCATTATCGAAAAAGAACTCGATATGACGATTGAAGAAGCTTTTTCAGAGTTTGATCCTTTTCCATTAGCCTCTGCTTCCGTTGCTCAAGTCCATACCGCTGTTTTACATAGTGGAGAAAGCGTTATCGTTAAAGTCTTACGTCCAGATATCGAGACAAGAATACGTTCAGACATTGGCTTACTTTATGAACTCGCCCGCTTTGCAGAAAAGTTCTGGCCCGATGCAAAAAGATTACGGGCCATGGATGTTGTAGCAGAATTCGAAAAAACCACTCTGGATGAACTCGATCTATTAAGAGAAGCTTCTAACGCATCGAAACTCCGCAGTAATTTTGAAAACTCAGAGTTAATATATGTTCCCGAAATTCATTGGCCATTAACCCGTAAAAAAGTGATGGTCATGGAAAGAATTCATGGCATTCCCGTTGGAGACATCGAAAAGCTTAAAGCAGGGGGAGCCAACTTTAAAGTTCTGGCTGAACGAGGTGTTGAGATTTTCTTTACCCAAGTTTTTAGGGATAACTTCTTCCATGCAGATATGCACCCAGGCAATATTTTTGTTGACCTGCCAGACAAGTATATTGCGGTAGATTTTGGCATTGTTGGCTCTTTATCATTATCTGATCAACGCTATCTGGCAGAAAACTTTTTAGCTTTTTTTAATCGTGACTATCGAAAAGTCGCAGAAATGCATGTTGAATCGGGCTGGGTACCTAGCTCAACTCGTGTTGAAGAGTTTGAATCAGCTATTCGTAGTGTTTGTGAACCCATCTTTGAAAAACCGCTAAAAGACATTTCATTTGGTCAACTTTTGCTTCGTTTATTCCAAACTGCGCGACGCTTTGATATGCGTGTTCAACCACAATTGGTATTATTGCAAAAAACACTACTTAATATTGAAGGTTTAGGAAGACAGCTTTATCCTGAGTTGGATTTATGGCAGACGGCTAAACCTTATCTTGAAAAATGGTTTCAAGACCGTATGAGTCCTAAAGCCAAGATAAATAAAATCATCAAACAATTTCCTGAATTCGCCGAAAAATTTCCTGAAGTGCCGTCATTAATCTACAAGGCCCTCAATAACGCGGCTCAGGCACAACAACAAGCTGAAGCCCAGCAAAAAGAACTCTATCTGATGCGTCAGCAGATAAACGATAACCACAAAGCCACCCTATGGACCATGATTATCAGCACGACAATAATCAGTTTAATTATTTTGTTTCAATAGCTCTCATAAACCGTCTAAGTTACAGTCATTGATAAACTACGCAATGACTGTAGAATGACCGAGACCAATAGAGGGTTATCGTGAGATTTTAACTCTTCTCTCTAATTCTTCTTGGCTCAAATGACGTACATCTTCGCCTTTAATCATATATACAAGATGTTCGCATATATAGCAGGCATGATCTCCAATTCTTTCCAAAGCGCGAACAGTCCATAATACATCTAAAGTACGCGTTATATTTCTTGGATCTTCCATCATTCGGGTAATCAACTGCCTGAGAATACTGTCATATTCCCTATCAACATTAATGTCTAATGCAGTAATAGCAGGGACCTCATCTACCGACATTCTCGCAAAAGAATCTAAGGCATCATGCATCATACCTTTAACTAATAAAGCCATGTGCTCCAATTCATGATGCGATATTCTTGTTTCAGCATTCGCTAATTGTATGGCCATTTCTGCGATACGCTCAGCCTTATCACCTACCCTTTCAATCTCATGAATAATTTTAATAACAGTAATTAATAGCCTTAAGTCAAATGCAGTCGGTTGTCTTAACGCTAAAATTTGAGTACATTCCTGATCGATAGCAATCTCAAGCAAATCAACATCATTATCTTGCTTAATAACTTGCTCTGCCAATTCCATATTGCCAGTAGTATAAGCTTCTATTGCAAGCTCTATCTGGCGCTCGACCAGACCACCCATGACTAAAACTTTATTACGAATATCTTCCAGTTCTTTATTGAACTGTTCAGAAATGTGGTGCCCAATTTTGCTGTTGTCCATTGTCTACTCCTGATTATCCGTACCGACCGGTAATATAATCTTCTGTTTGTTTTTTGACAGGATTAGTAAATAATTCGCTAGTACTTCCCATTTCAATCAATTCACCCATATACATAAATGCAGTATAGTCAGAAACGCGTGCAGCTTGCTGCATATTATGTGTAACTATCACTATAGTATATTTTTCTTTAAGTTCATTAATCAACTCTTCAATTTTTAAAGTTGAAATAGGATCTAACGCAGAAGCGGGCTCATCAAGTAATAACACTTCAGGTTCAATAGCTATTGCTCTGGCAATAACTAATCTTTGTTGCTGCCCACCAGACATACCAAGCGCATTATCATTCAAACGATCTTTCATTTCGTCCCAAAGAGCTGCACCGCGTAAAGAGTTCTCTACCGTTTCTTCCAGGATACGCTTATCATTGATACCTTGAATTCTTAGTCCATAAGCAACGTTTTCGAAAATTGATTTTGGGAATGGATTGGGCTTTTGAAAAACCATCCCTACTCGTCTACGTAAAGCCGCTACATTGACCGATTTATCATAGATGTTTTCACCGTCAAGTAGAATTTGACCTTCAATTCTAGCACTATCTACCAAATCGTTCATTCTGTTAATACAGCGCAATAAGGTCGACTTACCACACCCACTAGGACCAATATAAGCCGTCACTTTCTTCTTGGGCATTTCCAGGTTAATGTTATGCAACGCCTGCTTTTGACCATAAAAAAGGTTTAAATTTTCCACCTTGATACACGTCTCATTATTTTCACCCTGATTACCTCTATCACGTAAAACAGAACTCATATCGATTGCGTGTGTACGTACTTGTTGTGTTGACATTTATTTAACCTTCCAGTGCCCGATATTTTTCTCTTAAATTATTTCTTATAATAATTGCTGCCAGATTCAACCCAACAATTACTAATACCAACAATAATGCTGTTGCATAAACCAATGGCCTCGCTGCTTCAACATTCGGGCTTTGAAAACCAACATCATATATATGAAAACCTAAATGCATAAATTTCCTGTCTAAATGCAAAAATGGGAAATTTCCATCTAATGGTAAAGT
>CAIPPE010000027.1 GCA_903866825.1 uncultured Methylococcaceae bacterium | reverse complement strand
TAACTAATGATCCAAAAAAATAATTAAATAGTCAATTCTTACAGTCGGTTATCCCTTACTAAGAGATAAAAATAATCCCTATAGTAAAAACTAAACAGTGTTCCTTATGGGTGGCTTTATAATCAACCTGTAGTGTTGGCGCGTTTGATCGTAAAAACGTGGGCTTTAATCTTTAATAGTCAATAGTCTTTTGATCGCAAATTGATTTTCAGTGTGACTGAAAGTATGAAATTTTTCTGAAAAGTCCTTACGGGCTTTATCTTTAAAGCCATTTAAATTTTGTATCAATACGCCCATTGCCAAAAGTGTATTGGCAGACGTGTTTTTAAGTAGCATTTCTTCACTGAATAATTTTAGAGTGCTTTCTTGAACTGCGTAATCCTGGAAATCACCCAAAACCTCCTGTAGGCCTTTTAGGTTTTTTATGAACAGTTTAACTTGATGTTCAGCGTAAAGGCTTTGAAAAAATTCCATTAAATAGCGTAATTTTTTACAAGACTTTCTTAAATCATGCAGCGCTTCAGAAGGTGAGTTTTCATCGATTTTATTGCCTTGCTTTAAAACACGATGATAGCTTTTTAATATTCGACTATTGGCAAATTGTTCTATAGTCAGATTGGCATTGGGTTCAATGGGTTTAACAGGCGCCTGTTCTTTTAAAAATGTTTTCCACTCAGACAGGATCGATAAATATTGAGCTGAACTGAGTTTCTTAGCCAGTTCTTTTTGGGCTTTTCGTTGTTTGAATAATAAAAAGTCGTAAAGAGGGTCAAGATCATCGCGGATAGTTATTGCAAGACTATTCTTGTAGTGGGCAAAATTTAATAAATAAACATCCAAATCTCGAGTAGGACCCGTTATTTGTCCTAGCCATGAAAAAAAATCTGAGTAATGAGTGTTAATTTTATCAGGTATAACCCCTTTAAGTTGGCTAAGCCCTGAGCGTGTTCTGCGCACAGCCACTCTAAAATCATGAAGAAACTCACTGTCAATATCAGCAATAGTCCCTTGTTCATTATCCTTAATAGCTTTTAGAAGGTGGCTGTAGATATATTTAATTGCAATATCTGCCCGCATATCAGGATCAAGATTGATATTTATTTTTGATGAATAGTCGTTAGGTTTTCTACCTTGTAACCTTAGCGCACTACTCAGCAGTGACTTATTGGTCGGTGTTAATTCTAATTTTGTGGTTATGATCGAAACGATGTGTTCTGTGGTTTTTTCGTAACCCTTAATAGGTATTAAGGTCACTCGGTTATTTAGGAGCTCATGTTCTTCAACAAGTAAACGAAGTAAGGTTTTTTTGTCTTTATTGAGGATGTTGAGATAAATGTTTACATAATCAAGATTGCAAATCGGCAATAATGCTCGCATGTTCAATAATGGATTAAGTATCTGGCTAATAGATTCCGAATTGATTTCTTTAGAGAATTTCGGAACTTCTTTGATATCTGTGCTAGCAATAACACCGTTATTTTCGATGTTTCTTATGATGAGTAACGATTCAGATTTTGAACGATTTAACTCACAGGTTAATTTGTTTTTATAAAGTCTCCAGTCAAAACTATCGTAATAAGTTTTAAGGGTAAACTGTCGAGTAACAAATTCTACATCTACTTTCTCACTTAGTTTTGCAATAAATTTTTCAGCATTTAAATTTGCAGGGAAATCAAATTGTAATGACATAGGGGCGGATGAATAGACATGAAAAAATTAATAAACCTTAGGAGTATAGTAATTCAGTATTAATATTTAATGACAGTGTAACAATAAGTCGTTATGTTAGCAGCTTTTATTGAGATCTATGCAGAATAATAAAGGAGGGTAGTAAAATGAGTAGAGAGTTATGGTTACTTAGGCATGGCAAATCTGACCGTGATCTTGCCGTCGATGACTTTGATAGGCCATTGAAAAAAAAGGGTAAGAAGGATTTAGAAAGAGTGTCAAATTGGCTGCTAAAAGAAAATCTTATTCCGGACTACTTTTTAAGTTCACCTGCAAAAAGAGCAATTTCAACAGCAAAAATACTCCATAAAATTATTTCTAATGATACGCTGCCACTTGTTCAAGACAAGAGAATATATCAAGAAGGTTTTGAACGTTTAAAAACGGTATTAGCCGAGTGTTCCATTGAAAACAAGAAAGTATTGCTGGTAGGGCATAACCCTGAGCTAACGGATTTACTGATTTATCTGGTAGGTGCAGGTAATCTGCCGGATACTGATAAGTTATTACCCACTTCTACGTTAGTTAGATTAAAAATGCCAGAGGATTGGGGGTACCTAGATGTTGCTTGCGCCACGGTTTTATCGATTACATATGCAAAATTGCTTCCTAAAGAGGTCGATTAATAGCATTTTTTTACAAAATGGAAGGCAAGATTATGTGGCTGTAATAATCCTGTCATATAATATTCATATTCTTGTTACGTAATATATACATAATGGCTCCAAAATAATTAACTAGAGACTGAATAATGAAATTTTCTTATAAAGTAAAATCGCTCATATCTGCAATGGGATTTGCTGTTGTTACCTTGACTAGTGGAACTGCAACGGCAGTTCAAACGGTTGATGCCAATTTACCGGCTTATCAAAAAGCGGCGGGTATTGCTGGTAACCTATCTAGCGTAGGTTCAGATACTTTGGCAAACCTGATGACGCTTTGGGCAGAAGAGTTCAATCGTGAATATCCTAATGTTAATGTGCAAATTCAGGCTGCAGGATCATCTACAGCGCCACCAGCTTTAACAGAAGGTACTTCAAATCTTGGGCCTATGAGTCGCGAGATGAAAGATGACGAGTTAGAAGCATTTGAAGATAAATATGGCTATAAACCAACTGCAGTCCCAGTTGCAATTGACGCCTTGGCAGTGTTGGTTAATAAAGATAACCCAATTAAAGGATTAACAATCCCTCAGGTTGACGCAATATTTTCATCTACCTTGAAGTGTGGACACCCTAATGACATTTCAACTTGGGGTGAAGCGGGCGTAGCGGCATGGGCATCTAAAAGCATCCAGTTGTATGGACGTAATTCAGTTTCAGGAACTTATGGATACTTTAAAGAAAATGCTTTATGTAAAGGCGATTTCAAAAGTAACGTAAATGAACAGCCGGGTTCAGCTTCAGTCGTTCAATCAGTTACCTCATCTCAAAATGGTGTAGGTTATTCTGGTATGGGTTACACTACCTCAGGCGTTCGAATGGTTCCATTAGCAAAAAAAGAAGGTCAGCCATTTGTTGAAGCGAAGCCTGAGAATGCTTTAAATGGAACTTATCCGTTAACCAGATATTTGTATGTTTACGTTAATAAAAAACCAAATCAACCTTTAGCACCTTTGGAAAATGAATTCTTAAAATTGGTTTTATCCAAATCAGGTCAACAAGTTGTTATAAAAGATGGTTATATCCCATTACCCGCTAAGGTGGTTGAGAAGGTTCTGGCTACTTTAAAGTAGTTCGTTATAAATGGAATATATTTTGAACATGGATGTATTGGTAAGTAAATTATTCTGTATTAACATTTAATTTTTCACATAAGTCAACGTTAATATGGACAGGAGTGGTCAAGATTTAGATTCATAGGTCTTGGCCACTTTTTTTGTGAGCTTAATATCATTGCTACAATTCAACTTTAGAATCGCTTCATGTCTAAAAATAACATACAAACAAACTCTTCTTTAGCCCTGAGTAATTCTTCAGGAGGGGTGCACGAACGCTGGCGGCTGATAAAAGATTCAGTAGGCCGATATGGTATTGTAGCGGGGGGGCTTGGAGTTATCTTTGCTATTGCAGTGATATTCGTTTACTTATTGTATGTGGTCTATCCATTATTCATTTCGGCAACAGCGCAAGCGGTTAATCAATATAGTCTGCCGGATTCTTCAAAGGGTAAAACGCTATATTTGGGTATTGAAGAGCAAAATGAAGTCGGTGTTCGTTTTACCGGCAGTGGAGAAGTTATATTCTTTTCAGTTCAAACCGGTAAAACTATCCTGAATCAATCGGTTAATATTCCAGAAGGCGTTAAGATTGTCAGTTTTTCACAGGGAAGCCCAGTGAGTGAGGGTGCGGTGGTATATGGCTTATCAAACGGTAAAGCTGTCGTTGTTAAGCATCAATATAAAATTACCTATCCAGATAATGTCAGATTAATTACCCCTTCTATTGATTATCCAATGGGAGAAGAGCCAATAGTTGTCAACGAGTCGGGTGCTGCTCTTGATAAAATTGCAGTTATCATTGGTGATAAGACAAGTGCAATCGTTGCTAAAACAGCAGATAAAATTCACATAAGTTCTTTTGAAAAAGAAAAATCGTTATTTGCTGATGAAGCAAAAGTAATACGTACCGACACTGTTTTAGATTATTCTGCTGTTGAGGTTGCGGATATATTAATCGACAAGGAAGGTCGTAACCTATACTTGTTAAACAAAAGTGGTCAATTAGGTTTATTCGATATTGCCGATAAAAGCAGTCCAACCTTAGTATACGAGCAAAATGTAATTGAAGCAGGTCAAACTGTTACAAGTAGTGCGTTTTTAAATGGTGATTTGTCATTATTGATTGGTGATTCCAGTGGTTTAGTTGCTCAATGGAGTAAAGTAAGAGATAAACTTAATCACTTTGCAATGCAAAAAATCAGGGTCTTCAAGGTTTCAGATAAAGCAGTTGTTACAATAAATCCAGAGCAACGTAGAAAAGGCTTTATGACCGTTGATGCAGCGGGGAATGTAGGTGTTTATCATACTACTTCCGAAAGAGAAATGATTAAAGAGCATTTATTTGATTCAACGCCGGTTGCTGCTGCAATTTCACCAAGAGCCAATGCTTTTTTAGTAGAAGCCGAGAATGGTAACATCAGCTTTTGGACATTGGATAATAAGCATCCAGAGGTTTCAATACGTTCTTTATGGCAAGAAGTTTGGTACGAAAGTTATCCTAAGCCAGATTATATTTGGCAATCTTCTTCGGCCAATAGTGATTTTGAACCTAAATACAGCTTAACCCCTTTAGTTTTTGGTACGCTGAAAGCTGCTTTTTACGCGATGTTAGTGGCGATGCCGTTAGCGCTAATGGGAGCAATCTACACCGCTTACTTTATGACGCCAAAAATGCGTCAATACGTTAAGCCCACGATCGAACTAATGGGTGCATTACCGACTGTAATTTTAGGGTTTCTTGCCGGATTGTGGTTAGCTCCTATCATTGAAGAATATCTAGCCGGATTGTTTGCGCTCTTCATTTTAGTTCCTCTAGGGGTAATAGCATTTTCTTTTGCATGGCAGTTTTTACCAAAATCAATCTTGCAAAAGATACCAGAGGGATGGGAATCGGCTATTTTAATCCCCGTTATTATATTGAGTGCCTGGTTTGCCTTTACCGTGAGCGTGCCTTTGGAGGCATTCCTATTTAACGGTACACTGCGTGACTGGTTTAAAACAGAATTGGGCATTGGTTATGACCAGCGAAATGCATTAGTAGTTGGTATTGCAATGGGCTTTGCAGTAATCCCGACAATATATTCAATTGCTGAAGATGCTATTTTTAGTGTACCTAAACATTTAACAGTGGGTTCTTTAGCCTTGGGTGCTACTACTTGGCAGACAATGACAAAGGTTGTTTTACTGACAGCGAGTCCAGGCATATTTTCGGCAGTCATGATTGGTCTCGGTCGTGCTGTAGGTGAAACGATGATTGTGTTAATGGCAACAGGAAACACACCCGTTATGGATTTGAGTGTTTTTCAGGGTTTACGTACTTTAGCGGCTAATATCGCCGTAGAAATGCCTGAATCAGCTGTAGATAGTACACATTACCGAGTGTTATTTTTAGCTGCTCTTGTGTTATTTATGTTTACCTTTGTTTTTAATACCCTAGCTGAAATTATTCGTCAACGCTTACGCGAAAAATATAGTTCATTATGATTTATTTTAAAGAATTTTGAATGTCGAATCATAGCCTGGTTTTAACTGCGTTGGACAACTCATCAGTCAGTGTTTACGCGAAAGATATAACTTATAAAGAATAGCCTATTATGATTAAATTATGGTTTAAAAGCGGATCGCCCTGGATATGGCTTAATGCAGCTGCAGTCAGTATCTGTATGTTAATGGTTGTTGGTGTATTAGGTTTGGTCATTGTACGAGGAGTCGGTCACTTTTGGCCGTCTCAAGTGGTTCAATTTAGTTACCAGGAAGAAGGCAAGCAACCACAGAAAATTATTGGGGAGAAAGTCGATTCAAGTGTCATGCCCGCCTTAATGGCTAAATCAGCAGGTCATAAAATGGCAGATGATGAAGAGACTTTAATTCAGTATTTGATTAAAGTGGGTAATCGTGATGTCACAGGCACTGATTTTCGTTGGATAGAAGAGCGAAAAATAAAAGAACAAAGTGAGCCACTTGATTTGATGGTTGTTGAACGTAGGGAGTGGGGCAATTTTTACGGACGCCTGCTTGAAGTTAAAGAAGCAGGAAATACTCTCGCCTCAGGTGCAGATGCTTGGCCTGTGTTAAATGAAAAGTTAACTGAGACATTAACCATCTATAAGCAAATAGCCCATTTAGAGAAAAAAGAAATTGGAGCTATTAACTATGCTCTCGAACATTTAAGACTCAAGCAGAGAAGATTGGAGCTAGATAACAAATGGGATGAGGCCGCTAAACAACAAATAGCCGCAGAAACTGCTGCTTATGATGTTAAATACAAAGAATATCAAGCGCAATTAGCCAGTTTATACCAGCAAATAAGACGTTTTACTTTAGTTGCTGAGACAGAAAGTGGTGCGCAAGTAAAAATTACCTTAAATAAAGTTGTTAGAGTATTTCAACCTAATGCCATGTCAGTGGCTGATAAAATAGTTCACTACGGCGTTAAGGTTGTTGAGTTTTTAACTGAAGACCCTCGTGAAGCCAATACTGAAGGCGGTATTTTTCCAGCTATTTTTGGTACCATCATGATGGTTCTGATGATGTCGGTCATAGTGACACCTTTTGGGGTTATTGCGGCGGTCTATTTACGTGAGTATGCTAAGCAGGGTTTCGTAACCCGATTAATTAGAATCGCTGTAAATAATCTTGCTGGAGTTCCCTCGGTGGTTTATGGGGTGTTTGGTTTAGGTTTTTTTGTCTATATTTTAGGTGGAAATATTGACCAACTGTTTTTCCCAGAATCCCTGCCGGCACCTGTTTTTGGGACGCCCGGTTTGTTGTGGGCTTCAATTACGTTAGCATTGTTAACATTACCCGTTGTTATTGTTTCTACTGAAGAAGGTTTGGCACGTATTCCTAGTTCAATCAGGGAAGGCAGTTTAGCGTTGGGCGCTACCAAGCTTGAAACCCTCTGGCTGACCGTATTACCAATGGCAAGTCCTGCGATGATGACTGGTTTAATTCTTGCGGTGGCAAGAGCAGCTGGGGAAGTAGCACCGTTAATGTTGGTGGGTGTTGTTAAGTTGGCCCCCACTTTACCATTAGATGGAAATTTCCCATTTTTGCATTTAGACAGGAAATTTATGCATTTAGGTTTTCATATATATGATGTTGGTTTTCAAAGCCCGAATGTTGAAGCAGCGAGGCCATTGGTTTATGCAACAGCATTATTG
>CAIPPE010000026.1 GCA_903866825.1 uncultured Methylococcaceae bacterium | reverse complement strand
TCAGAACAGAATCTTATGCGCTGGCTTATTGTCGAATATCGAGCTATCTACAAACGATGGCGAACAAAGGATACAACCCACTAATAGCGATTCAAATAGCATTGGCTGGCGAATTAGACTTGTCTGGGGGAGAGTAGTTACCTTTAGCCAATCATGGATAGTGGTGCGGGTAATCTCTAACTGCTCCGCCGCTGCTGTAATGGTTGCCCCACTTGCTAATAATTGGGCGGTTTGTATTTGTTTAGGGTTTAACGCTTTCATATTGTTAGCCTTTTTTGTTTGGTTTTGTAAGTTTTTGTTTAAGCACCTGTTTGGCCTCAAGCTGTTTTGAGTGTGTAATCATTTCATCAAGTTTGATTTTTATTAAAACCTTCCAGCGTGTCATTTCTTCTTCTGTTGGGTTATCAGGTAGTTCAGGGAAATTAACATCAATCATTTGCTTTATTTAATTTAGGGTTCATTTTTTGCAACCATTCAGCATGTCCAGGACTACTTGCTTGAATCTCATAACATAAACCGCTCGGACTGTAGCAAAGAACCGTGATTTTCACTTCATTATTATTATTTGCCGTGTTACCGGTACCGGTGTTACCTAACACCATGCTGTTAAGCCGTTTTAATCGCATTTTCTAGCAATTCTCTAATGTGGTTATCAATATCCACTTTATGACTATCCAGCTTTTCATCAACAATAGCTTGAATCGAAGCGCCCCACGTTTTCAGTTCATTGTCTGCCAGATAGTCAACGACACCTTGATTAAATTCATGGCTTGCAAATAGCCCAGACTCACCACCGATACGTTGCAATAATTTTGCCTTCACTTCATCGACCTTTAAAAGTTGATTGATGTAAGCGTCAAGTTTGGCATCAAGGTCATACTTGAATAATTTTTGAGCCGTATCGTTAAGCGTAAGTTCTGGAGGTATCACTTTTTTATCTAGCTGCCTTTGCTCTAGGGCTTGGCTTATGCCCTTGTCGATATAGTCAACTAATTGTCTGGCACTCATGGCGTTCAACTCGATACGCTGACATAACCAATTTTTCTTAGTGCCGATCATTTTTAGTTCGCCGCCAAAATAGCCACGCTCAATTTCATTAAGTTCTAAATCTTGTGCAAGCTCTTTTTTTCGGGTAAATGTTTCACTGTTAATTTTTAAATCAATGGCATCTTGTACCCGTAGACCTAAGTCGATTACCTCAATATTATGGCCTGGCATCCGCTTGGTCGAATCTTGAATAGTACGTAAAATGTTATACCCGTCGGGGTCTGCATCATGCAAAACAAAGATAGTGTAATTCTGCCCAGTTTGCGCCTTATCAAGTAATATCCTGATTGCCTCGCTAGAGTATCCCTCACCAGCAATAACCGCCATATCGTATTTCTTGTGCAAATTCGCCGCCTTGACGGTATGCCACAAACCTTTTTTCTCAATATATAAAATCTTGTTGTATTCGTGAGCAGGAAAACTATATTGATCCACTTCAAAAGTACCTAGCTGGATAATACTCTCGCTATGTGGAGCATAAAGTACGCCGCGTGGGTCATTGTAGATTAATGGGTTGCGTTCGTTTTCCTGCCAGTATCGAATAAGTACATTCTGACTAAAATACCCATAATCTAATTCTTTAGGTGTATAGGCTTGGATAGCATCACGGACTTTGTAATAAAGCGCCCTGACATTCGCAGGTAAGCGCCCATTATCCGTAGCGGCTTGAATGGCAGCCGGTAGCACCTGAAAGACACAAGCTATAATGCTGTTGCTGTTCTCTTTCTGACTGGCGTCATACTCTCTAAACCATTTTGCTTGATCCCTTTCCCTTGCCTTATTTTTCTTGTACAAACATTTCGCAGCGCCCCAAACTGCATTGGAAATACTCTCAATCATTTCAGGGGGAAGTGATAAGTTACTTTTGCCACGATCAAGAAACGGTAAACCTATACCGATTAAGTGCGCGATAACAAGATGCTCGTCGGTATCGACAATAAGAGATAAAGCGCCTTCAATGCCTGTTCCATTCAGTTCACCGGCTTTAATTTTGCACTGTCTGAGGAAGTCGCCAAAAGTAACAGAATGATTAACCCCAAAATAAAACCCTTTTGCACCCTCAGATTCAGCAATCAGAATTTCAAATACATAAGGGACATTATTAATCATGCCTAATACTTGCCTGTACCAATGCCGATCAACATCAAGCCGCGATAATAAGTTATTCTCACCGATTGCCCCCAGTGCTTTGGGTTGTACCGGCTTGGATTCGTCTTGCATGTCCAGCAACATTGATGCAATTGCAATCGGATTCTTGTAAATATCCGACACTAAAAGACAACCTTTAAGCTTACCGGTGATTGCTTTAGCCTTACCCGTCGAAGATAGCCCTCTAAACTGCCTGACAAACTTTCCTAGCTCTATGTCATTTTGTGCGCATTGAAGATAAACCAGTTTGTTAAAGTCGCTCCTGTCATACCAATGAGCAGACGTGGGTTCGTTGGGTTTAATTTTCTGACATTCTGAAAGTCTGTTGTAAAAAACAGCACTTTTTTTCAATTCATCATCAAAAGTTAGCATGGTAAATTGAATATCATCAAATACGCGTATTTTTACAATGGCGTGAGGATTAAAGATGGCTGTTGCTCTTGCGTACCAGTACGGCCTAACTTTACAGAGTGGCATATCAACATAGACCACCGTTCCTGTTGTAGCATCAATCGGAGTTATTTTGTGGTCAAGATCAATGGTACCGGCTGGAGTCGCCTTTGCTTTTATGGTGTGGCGTAAACCTAACGACTCAATGGTAACTAAACCGCCCCCTAGTGCATGTGGTATGCCGATAATAGTCTTAAATGCATTACCCTGTGCGCCGCGTGTGGGTGCTTTGTAAGCGGCTTTATCTGAGGTTCTAGTATTAAAGTTCAGAATGTTTTTAATAACCGCTTCGTTGATTCCATTGCCATTGTCGCTAACACAAATTCTCAACCTGTTTTCTGTGGATGCCATGCCGATATAAATCACAGGATTAATACCGGTACTTTCGCAAGCGTCCAAGGCATTGTCGATTAACTCTTTCAAAACGACTTCACCAAATTTAGACGCGGGTTGTCCGGTTTGCGCTTGCAGCTCTTTAGCGTCGAAGTATTCAGCCGATCTTGATATATGGAAATGTTCTCTGTTTAATTCCATACTCTTTTCTCCTGTGGAGGACTGTCAAATTCTTTAAGCCAATCATCGTTGGTTTGCTCGCTTTACTTTTTTGGTAAAAACGCAGCTTGACCCAATTTAGTAATGACGGCTTGCATGGCTAAACTTTCAGCTTCGATATTTTCAAACCCAAAACTGTGGAGTAGTACATCAAGTCGCTCGTCATAAAACCCTTTAGC
>CAIPPE010000025.1 GCA_903866825.1 uncultured Methylococcaceae bacterium | reverse complement strand
ACTAATCAATACGTGATTGATTAACTTAACATCAATCACACTCCACAAATGCTTTAACCGAATGTTTTATAAAATAAATTTTTTATTAATCAATTATTAAAACATTGGCGTAACTTATGCTCATCATAAATATATAAAACAATAGAATTAAACTCAACAATTAAATTGACGACTATTTTTGGGGAATGACTATGAGTATAAGTAAAGATATTTTCATTGGCTTATTATTTATTATCGGGATTTTGGGATTTATATCGGGTGAATTTATTCTTTCAACCCTCTTATTTGCAGCAGCCGCTATTTTCAGCAACTTAGTCAGGCGACCCAGCTAAACTCATTGAATATATAACTCAAACCAGGTATCCAAGATGATGACAAAAAAAGCGACAAGCCTGTCTAGTTCAAACGTTATTATGAATAATAAAGAATTAGAGATGCGGTATCGACAAACTAAAATTATTTTTACTATTGGTCCAGCGACGTCAATAGATGAAATTCTAAAAGAATTAATTAAGGAACGAGTCGATATCTGTCGCATCAATATGGCACATGCCAATCATGAATGGACTAGAGGAATCATACAACAGATTAAACGTGTGTGTAACGAAGCAGAGCGCCACATTGCAATTATGATGGACATAAAAGGTCCCGAAATCCGAACTGGGGATATTGGTGATCCAATCTATTTAGAACGAGATCAACTATTTGATTTTCTAATGAGTGTACCCACAGGAGATGCAAGCCTGGACGACATTCGCTGTGTCAATGTCAACTACCCGAACCTGATTAATGACGTTTCGATAGGAGATACTGTTCTCGTAGACAGTGGATTAATACGTATGAGAGTCATCGACATGCTAGATGACAGAATTCGGTGCCAAGTTGTTATACCTGGGCAATTAGGCAACCGTCGACATATTAACCTACCCGGTGTTCGCGTGGGACTTCCTTCCTTAACAGAAAAGGATCAAGGAGATCTTGCCGTAGGACTGGACGAGGGCATCGACTTTATTGCCCTATCATTTGTTCGGGATGCCGAAGCTATCCATTCTCTTAGAGCTATTTTAAAAGAGCATAACTCTAAAGCCAGGATTATTGCAAAAATAGAAGATCAACAAGCAATCAGTAATATTGAAGAAATAATTGATGCAAGTGATGGGATCATGGTTGCCCGAGGTGACTTAGGGATAGAATGTCCTTATGAAGAATTACCCATCATCCAACATCAGATTATCAAATCCTGTATCAAAAAGAGTCGGCCCGTCATAGTTGCTACCCACATGCTAGAATCCATGATTTCAGCTCCAGTTCCAACTCGTGCAGAAGTTTCCGATGTTGCAAATGCCGTCCTGGAAAAAAGTGACGCTATTATGTTATCAGGTGAAACAACAACAGGAAAATACCCTGTTGAATGTGTAAAAGTCTTTAATAGAATTGCCCGACGCATAGAAAGCCTACATAACGATGAACCCACCAAAGACCTTTACCTGCCGACCCCAAAAGGTAAAATGCTCCGCTCTGCTGTGTTTCTAGCGAATGATTTACAAGATTCAGGTATTGTAGTTTTTTCCAGAAGCGGTTATTTAGTTCGCATGCTTTCGTCATTGCGCCCCAAGGTGCCTATTTATGCATTCACTGATATACCTGAATTATTCAGGAATCTTTTGATTCTATGGGGCGTAGAACCGTTTGAAATGGAATTCTCTAAAGACCCAGAAGATACTATTAAGAACTCTATTGATTATTTAAAACGTCAAAAATGGGTCAAAGATGGTCAGACACTTATCGTTATCAGTAATGCACTTGCCCAAGGTAAAATTATCGATACCCTTCAAATTCGTACTGTCGAATAAATCCAGTATAACACCCAGCTTTAGCTAACTCTTTGCATGCTGAATAAATTCAGTTACAAAGAGTTAGCCAAAATTTAAACTGTAGTTACGACTCAAGTTCTAAGCTTTCAACACGCTGAAAACCTCTAGGCAATGCCATTCCTCTTTTTGCACGACTACTCATGTAATGAGCTATATCAACTGTTTTCAGAAGTAAAAAACGCTTACCCGATAGCACTTTTAAAGTACCATTTTCTGGAATTGACAACAGAGAAACAACATAATCTGTTTCCGACTGTAGATCTGATGATGGGATTTGTATCAACTTATTACCCTTACCCCGTGCCAATTCGGGTAAATCCGCCACAGGAAAAATCAGCAATCGACCTTGCAGGGTAACAACCGCCAACAACTCGGACTCATTCTGAACAGGCACAGGCTTTAATGCTTTTGCCCCATCAGGTAAAGTGATTAATAATTTACCCGCTTTATTCTTACAGGCCAACTCTTTTAATTGAACCCTGAAACCATACCCATAATGACTAGCCAACACATACCAATCATCAGAATTACCTGTTAGTAAATGTGTGAATAATGCACCTGCAGGTGGATTTAGCCTTCCTGTTAAAGGCTCACCTTGACTACGTGCCGAAGGTAAATCGTGGGATGAAGTACTATAAGAACGTCCCGTAGAATCCAATAAATAAATAGACTGCGTTGAGCGCCCTTTAACTGCATCGAGAAAACTGTCACCTGACCGATAATTTAAACTTTCTACATCTATATCATGGCCTTTAGCTGCTCTTATCCAACCTTTCTGAGATAGGATAATCGTCAATGGCTCATTACTAATTAATGCAGTCGTTTCTAAAGCCACAGCCGCCTCTCTTGAAACAATAGGCGAACGACGCTCATCACCATATTGCTCTGCATCCCGCTCAATCTCTTTACGAATTAAACGATTTAATAGCAACTTAGAGGCTAAAGTCTTCTCCAATGCCGCCCGTTCTTTTTCTAAGGCATCTTGTTCACCACGAATCTTCATTTCCTCAAGCTTGGCAAGATGCCGCAGCTTTAGCTCTAATATTGCTTCGGCCTGAATATCAGTTAATCCAAATCGTTGCATTAAAACGGGCTTTGGATGTTCTTCATTTCGAATAATGGCAATCACTTCATCAATATTCAGATAAGCTATTAATAAGCCATCCAGAATGTGTAGCCTTGCTAAAACCTTGTCCAAACGATATTGCAGACGTCGGCGTACGGTTTCAGTTCTAAAACTCAGCCATTCAACCAGTATATCTCTCAAACCTTTCACTTTAGGCCGACCATCTAAACCTATCATGTTCATATTGACACGATAGCTTTTTTCCATATCCGTTGTCGTAAATAAATGCGACATAACCGCATCGACATCAATACGCTTGGATTTAGGAATGATCAATAAACGGGTAGGATTTTCATGATCAGACTCATCTCTTAGATCTTCGATCATCGGCAATTTTTTCGCCAGCATTTGTGCCGCTATCTGCTCCATCAATTTTGCTCCAGACACTTGATGTGGCAATGCGGTTATTACGATAGTGCCATCTTCCTGCTCATAAATGGCTCGCATTTTTATCGAACCACCACCCGTCAGGTACATTTTTTGTATCTCTTCAGCCGATGTAATAATTTCAGCATCGGTAGGGTAATCAGGGCCCTTAATATGTTTAAACAGAACCTCTAAACTGCTATCAGGCTCATCCAATAATTGAATACAAGCGGCCGCCACTTCACGCAAATTATGCGGCGGAATGTCAGTTGCCATGCCCACTGCAATCCCCATCGTGCCATTGAGCAGAATATTAGGCAGCCTTGCTGGCAGTAATACCGGCTCTTTTAAAGTCGCATCAAAATTATCCGACCATTCAACAGTACCCTGCCCTAACTCGCTTAATAAAGAATTAGCATAAGCTGTTAATCGGGATTCCGTATACCGCATCGCAGCGAAAGACTTTGGATCATCAGGAGAACCCCAATTACCCTGACCATCTACTAAGGGATACCGGTAGGAAAAGTTTTGCGCCATGAGTACCATGGCTTCATAACAGGCAGAATCACCGTGCGGATGATATTTACCCAACACATCACCCACAGTACGAGCTGATTTTTTATACTTTGCTGTAGCCGTTAAACCCAGCTCCGACATCGCATACACAATGCGTCGCTGCACAGGTTTTAAACCATCGGCTATATGCGGCAAGGCCCTATCAAGAATGACGTACATGGAATAATCAAGATACGCTTTCTCTGCAAAATCCTTTAAAGGCAGTTGTTCAAAATTATCCTGTAACACCACTTAAAACTCTTCCTCAGACAACTCAACATTAAGCGCACGACTTTTTTCCAGGCTTTCCTGGCGCATTGCTCTTCGCATTTCAGCGGCTGCATGATGCTTTTTATCTTCCTCGGTTTCTAATATTAAACGCGGCACCTCAAAGGATTTACCTTGTTCATCAATAGCCACCATGGTAAAAAAACACGATGTCGTATGTCTTTTCTCGTGCGTCCTTAAATGTTCAGCAACCACTTTTACACCCACTTCCATTGACGATCTCCCCACGTGATTAACACGGGCAAAAAATGTCACCAACTCCCCCACATTGACTTGTTGTTTAAAAAAAACCTGATCTAATGCAGCAGTCACGACATAACTTTTACAATATTTTGCCGCACAGGCATAAGCCACCTGATCCAATAATTTTAATAAAGACCCACCATGGACATTCCCTGAAAAATTTGCCATATCAGGCGTCATCAGGACCGTCATTGTTAAAGACTTTTCTTGTTTAGTCATTGTGTTTAAAGGATATATAAAATTAAAAGGTTATATACATTAACTGATAACTTATGTTCAGTTAAAAAGGACAGCGTCAAGCATAAAAAAAGGCAGCTATAAGCTGCCTTTTTTTGACTGTATGAAAAAAACTGCTTAAAGCTTTTCTTTAATACGAGCCGCTTTACCGGTTAGATCACGTAAGTAATACAATTTAGCACGACGTACATCACCACGACGCTTTACAGTAATCTCACTGATCAAAGGACTGTGAGTCTGAAAAACACGTTCAACACCTGTACCATGTGAAATCTTTCTGACGGTGAAAGCAGAATTTAATCCACGATTACGCTTAGCAATCACGATGCCTTCAAAAGCCTGAATTCTTTCACGCTCTCCTTCTTTAACTTTAACTTGAACAACGACAGTATCACCTGGATTAAATTCAGGAATCTGTTTTAATTGTTCTTTTTCCAATACATCAATAATATTGCTCATCACCACACCCTATTCAACTTCACTTTTAAATTGTTGCAGCAGATAATTCTGTTCTGCACTTAAATTCTTATTCTTTAATAAATCCGGCCGTCTTTGCCAAGTTCTACCTAAGGCCTGCTTCATACGCCATCTATCGATTTCAGCATGATTACCGCTCAACAGCACTTCAGGTACCGAGCAATCTTCAAGCGCTTCAGGCCTTGTAAAATGCGGATAATCCAACAGCCCATTCATATGAGAATCTTGCTGTGCAGACTCCTCATGACCCAGAACACCAGGCAACAAACGAGTTATTGCATCGATTACTACCAATGCAGCGAGTTCACCGCCGCTAATCACATAATCGCCAACCGACCATTCCTCATCACAATCCCTGTTAACAAAACGCTCATCCACACCTTCATAGCGCCCCGCGACCAGAATCAATTGGGAGTTCTGACAAGCTTCAGATAATAAACGCTGTGTAATCGGTTTACCTTGTGGACTTAAGTAAACGACCTTAGCCTCTTCGCTACCTGCCAACTTTGCCTTACTCACTGCATCATGCAAAGGCTGGTACTTCATAACCATTCCGGGACCACCGCCATAAGGACGATCATCGACCGTTTTATGCCTATCGCTGGTATAATCTCTAGGATTCCAAACCGACAAGCTAACTATTTCACGTTCAATTGCCCTGCCAGTTACACCATAACGTGCAGCGGCTGTTATCATATCGGGAAATAATGTGACTACATCTAAACGCATCAAAATAATTAAAAGTCAGGATCCCAATCCACAACCATTATCCCTGAATCCAAATCAATATTGATTATTGTCTGTCCTTGCAAAAACGGAATCGCCCGTTCACGCTCACCTTTAACAACAACAACATCGTTCGCACCAGTTTCCAACAAACTTTCGACAACGCCTAACTGAACACCCAGATTTGTTTCAACACGCAAACCAATCAGGTCAGACCAATAATATTCATCTTTTGCAACTTTAGGTAACTGATCAGGCATTATAAAAATATCCCAACCCATTAAACTGGCTGCTTGATCTCTATCATTAATACCTTCAAGCTGAGCCACAATCGCTTTGCCCTGAAGGTTTCCATCAATCACTTTAACTGATTTGGTTATACCGTCTTTTGTTAACAGCCACGGAGAATATTTTAAGATATTCTCTTTGGTGTCGGTAAAAGAAAAAACTTTTACCCATCCTTTAACACCGAAAACCCCAGAAATCTTTCCGACGTTTATCTGTTGCGTTTTCGTCAACAGCTTACGCCGCTGCTTTAACTGCAGCTTTAATCAATTGAGCAACACGTTCAGAAGGCTGCGCACCATTGGATTTCCAATATTCTACGCGCTCACTGTCCAAGCGTAATTTTTCTTCATTACCACGTGCCAGTGGATTAAAAAAGCCAACACGTTCAATATAACGGCCATCACGACCACTTCTGCTATCAGTTACTACAACGTGATAAAAAGGGCGATTTTTAGCGCCGCCTCTTGAAAGACGAATGGTTACCATCTAATTTCCTCGAAATACATTTGATCATGGGTTAATCTGCACATTTTACGCGAATTTTAATATATGTGAAGAATAAATTAGAAATATTCAGCACTTAGTTAATTTATATCACGTAACCAACTGTTAATTCTTTAAAAAAACTACTTTCTCATACCACGCACATTGCTTTTTATGCCTCGAATCATATTCGTAATGTTCCCTGATTTGAACTTCTTCATCATTTTTTGCATCATCAGGTACTGCTTTAAAATACGATTAACATCTTGCAACTGTTGACCACAACCGGCGGCAATACGCTTTTTTCTATTTCCTTTAATCAAATCAGGATAACGTCTTTCCTGATAGGTCATAGAATTAATAACCGCAATCTGACGCGCCAATTCCTTATCATTCACCTTATCTTTCATTTCCTGAGGGATACTATTGATACCCGGCAATTTATCCAGCATGGAACTGACGCCACCCATGGTCTGCATTTGTTGCAATTGCTCACGAAAATCTTCTAAATCAAACGTTTTACCCTTCTGAATTTTACGGGCAAGCTTTTCGGCCTTTTCTTTATCAACTTTCTGCTCAATCTCTTCAATCAGACTCAGCATATCCCCCATACCTAAAATACGGGAGGCAAGACGGTCAGGGTAAAACGGTTCCAGAGCATTGGTTTTTTCACCAACACCGATAAACTTGATGGGTTTACCCGTAATATGACGTATGGACAACGCCGCCCCACCACGTGCATCGCCATCGGCTTTGGTTAAAATCACACCTGTCAACGGTAACGCATCATTAAAAGCTTTTGCAGTAATCGCGGCATCTTGCCCCGTCATACTATCTACAACAAATAGTGTTTCAACTGGATTAATAGCAGCATGCAGGGCTTTAATTTCACCCATCATCTCATCATCAATATGCAAACGACCAGCCGTATCGATAATAATGACATCCAGGAATTTCTTCTTGGCGGCATCAATGGCATTTCTGGCAATATCAACCGGATTTTGAGTAAGATCACTTTCAAAAAAATCCAGATCTAGCTCGTTGGCCAGCATCTGCAACTGTTTAATCGCAGCGGGTCGATAAACGTCAGCACTGACCACACCCACTTTCTTCTTTTGGTTTTCTTTCAACCAACGACCTAGTTTGGCTACCGTAGTGGTTTTACCCGCTCCTTGCAAACCCGCCATTAAGATGACCGCTGGAGGCACTGCATTTAAATTAAGACCCTCATTTGCAGCACCCATGACCTTAACCAGTTCTGACTGAACCAGTTTGATCATTGCCTGACCAGGGGTCAGACTAGCCTGTACTTCCTGACCTAAAGCACCTTCCTTAACACGCTCAATAAAATCAGTTACAACTGACAAAGATACATCAGCCTCAAGTAAAGCCATACGCACTTCACGCAAGGCATCCTTAATGTTATCTTCAGTCAGTCGCCCCTGACCCTTAAGTTTTTTAAGCGTACTACTTAATCTATCGGTTAAATTATCAAACATATCGAGGTCTTTGTGGTTTAAACTAAGGAAACTACCCGCTGGTACAAATGCGCTAGGACTATTTAATCCAATATATTACCATATCCAATAAGCGCTTTGCACCCGTTGCAATACGAGAACCCTTTAAACGTTGTAGACTGTGTTAACTTAGCAAACCCCGTTTTTTACGATATATTGATATATTAATGATAAGCCAATGAACGCCACTGCAATAGCCACTCTATCTATTTGTGCTTACCTGATCAGTACCTTGCTCATTATCAAGGATTTTGATCAGCGCCGATTGCAACGCAGCGCCATTTACCTCGGATGGACTGCCGCATCAACACATCTTTTATACACAGGGCTACTCTTTCAGCAGAATAACGGCTTTAACTTTAGTTTCTTTAGCACAGGTTCACTCATCGCCATGATTGTTGCCTGGCTTTTATTAATAGCCAGCCTCAATAAACCGGTAGAAACCTTGGGCGCCGCCATCTTTCCAATTGCGGCAGGCATGTTAGCTTTAGAGCTTAACTTCTCTAATCAGATTCAATCCCTTTCGCACTATAACTGGGAGATGAGCGTCCATATCTTAAGTTCGAT
Source organism: uncultured Methylococcaceae bacterium (assembly GCA_903866825.1). Taxonomy (GTDB): domain Bacteria; phylum Pseudomonadota; class Gammaproteobacteria; order Methylococcales; family Methylomonadaceae; genus Methylobacter_C. The sequence goes on along the minus strand of CAIPPE010000025.1, from coordinate 548 downwards.
TGTTGCTTTTAGCCTGTTGAATATCGCCGCACTCCAAGCCATTTTATTGGCACTGCAGGAACAACAGTTAAAAAGACACCCGCCCAAGCGCTTTATTCAATCCTTACCGCCTTTACAAACAATGGAGTCATTACTCTTTCAAATGCTCGGCACAGGCATCCTGTTCCTGACTATTTCGTTAGCCAGCGGCTTTCTGTTTATTGAAGATTTATTTGCCCAACACCTCGTCCACAAAACAGTATTATCAATCTTAGCGTGGATTATCTTTACCGGGCTTTTAACAGGCCGGAGACTTTATGGCTGGCGTGGACAAACCGCCGTAAAATGGACTCTGATTGGATTTGTATTACTGTTATTGGCTTACTTTGGCAGCAAACTGGTATTAGAACTTATCTTACATCGAGCAAATTAAATAACAAAAGGGATCAATCGATAACGTACTTTAAGCTGATATTCGCGATAAAGAGGATCAAGTGCCAAATGCTTTTCTTCTCTGATTATCCGTATAAAAAGAAAAGTCATTGAAACAATATAAACAACGCCATTTT
>CAIPPE010000024.1 GCA_903866825.1 uncultured Methylococcaceae bacterium | reverse complement strand
TAACTATCGAAAATTTCTTGATGAAGCTAACGCCTCCAGATAATAACAGTAAAGTAATAACAGGATCAGTGTAAACATATATTTAACGTTACTTCGACCTCAGTTATTCGATAACTGGCTACAGGATCGTGCCATTGATAATATGAAAACCGATGCAACCCGAACTTATAAAAAATGGCAGGGTAAAGGTCTGGGTAAAGCGTTACTACTCGATGCCGTTCAAAGATTTATCCGTGCTTCTCGGGAAGTATCCGCTCGCCTCTTGATTGTTCATTCCATATCGGCAGAGGCAGAAGACTTTTATTTACATCATGGCTTTATCCGCCTACCTGTTGAAACACCTACTTTTGCTATTGACCTTATCAAGTTTGCCAACCTGACTGAATTAGAACCATAAGATGTGCTGAGCGCGAGCAAAGCCAACCTAAATAATATTTCATCGAACATCAAAGATCTCTCGGTCGAAATAACGGGTAATTGGAGACGGATAAAGTTATATTTAAGTTTACTACGACCTCGGTTATTATTGTTTTGATTTTCGCAATGAGTTTTCTTGTGGTTGACATTAAAAGCTAGATATACCAAGGATTACAGGACGACTTTACTCATTTACGAAGCAATCCTTACGGTTGGCCTATGTAAGGCATTTGCGTTGTAGAATTCTGCTTAGATTTATATAATCTATTAACAGTAGCTAATTCCATGCTCAGAAATAATACGGAATGGAACCCTAACCATGGAAAATTAGCTTGATTTTTACACAGTTGCTCTTCAATTATGAAGAGGTAGGTTTACTCGATGAAATACTTAAAAAAAATATTATTGGGTGGTTTATTGGTAATAGGGTTCAATTACTACTTAATGGGTAACGCCTGCGGTGCAGAGGATTTATCCTCAGAAAAAGCAGCATTGGAAGAGTATAAAAGAGAAGAAGGCGTTACCTCTGCTGATTTACGTAGGAACGCAATGCGAGCTGATGCATTTCTGCGTTGCAAAGGTGTTACTGATGCTGAATTGAAATTAAATCGAACCCTCAATCAATTCATTGCTCAATGTGCCAACGGTATTCAAAGCTCGGATGATTGCCAGCTTAATATTGAAAGTGCTTGCATAAATGGACGAGAAGTTCCGATCGCTACTGATAGCGACTTGGCAGAGGCATTTAAAAATACCGGTTTTGTTTTAAGAAAAGGCCAAGGATTTACGACAAGTGACTTCACTGATGGTGGTAATAGAATGTACAATCCGGTGAAGCTTAAGAACGGAAAAACAACAAGACTCTGCAATGAAATTAAAGATTATGATTATAATAATACACCGGAACTCTCTAGCAAGTTGCAAGTTGGAGTGCCCATCGAATCAAACTCCGCTTTACTCAAAGCACAATCAGGAATTGGTAACCTTAGCCTTCATACTACAGTTAGTTTTGAAAATGATCCCAGTGTCCCTGGCGGCATAAGTCGCGTTGTTGAGGTAGAGCTTAGGGAGACTTATCAACCGAATGTATTAAATGTCTTTGGTAATACCGCACCCTACAAAGCACGAAGCGCTAGCGTTGCCGAATCTTTACGTATAATAATCGAAAACAATATGGTGAAATGCAAAAAGCAGCAAAATATTACCTATCCCAAAACTTACGATCCCGCCACAGGAAAAGAAATTCCTTTCGTTTTCATTAAGACCAGCATCGATCAGAGCCTGAGTGATGAAGTAAAAAATGAGTATTTAAATGGGTTAGATGACCTTTATGGGCCTGGAAATCCTGCAGGATTAGATATAGCAAAATCCAAAAAAGCGTTAGCATCAGTTTTGGGAGTCCAGTATCCAAGTCCTATGTTAACCACTGATCTGAATTCTGAAACATCAATATCAAAAGTTAAATCTGAAAAAGCAAAAGCATCTCGTTAAAATTACAGCTTATTTGATAAGAAAACATATATGAATATCAGGCCTTTTTATCTAATC
>CAIPPE010000023.1 GCA_903866825.1 uncultured Methylococcaceae bacterium | reverse complement strand
CTTAAAATTTGAGGTGACAACTATTCTGACTCAGGGGGCGCTGACTCATACTAATACTTATTTCAATTTATTATAAATATCGAATTAAATACTAGTAACTACACACACTAATAATGATAATTTATAAAAACCTGATTTTAATGCAATTTAAGCTGATTATTTAAAACATTAGACCATTTGTATTGATTTTGTATTATCTTGCCTTTAAGAGCACTTACAGCTCCTATATTAGCCTAACTGAATGAATATATTACCTGTAATGATTAAAATAACTATAAACAATTGATTTAATATTGAAATGTTTATTAAAAATAATACCATCAGACTATCAATACTCAATCAATCGTTAAAATAATACCATGGAGATAAACTGATAATTCAATCGATACAAATACTCATTCAAATCCCACTAATCCAGACCCATGCAATTAAAGGCTTTTAACACTATTTTTAGCTATAAAATAACCCCATCTAACATTTTTAAAATGACCTGTACCATTTTTTTCTCATTCATAAAATACCGTTATAAAAGAAACAGTACCATCTCCTATTTCTATTCAATATTCATACCCTGTCTATTCAAGACAATTACTAATACCAAATCCATTCTGTAATGATAATAATTAATAACAATGAATTAACAGACTACAAAATACCAATCAGATTGAGGTAAGAACAGTTAAAAGTATTCTCACTGTAAAACCTAAATAGACAAAGCCTATAACAGGTTTAAGAAGTAATGACTAATCATTGAATAACAATTTAATAACAAACAACATAGTACTCAATTAACGACTAACTCTAAATAACTAATCATTCTTACCTGACACCTGAAAGAAAGGATTTAGCATTGGTTATGGATTCATTGAGTATGGATGTACTAATCTGTTTGTTAATAAGGATTAACTGTCCTACCCCTATAGATCTCAATAAGCCACTCTAAGTAAAGCTGTCTATTCAATGAACTAAGCAACAAGAGGTACTTAATGATTGATTTAATTGTTAATGAGTAATTCAATAATCATAGTCGTTAAAGGACTATAAGCTGAATCACTAAAACATCCTGATATCTATGTAACTAGTGTTTAATTCTAATTAGATTTGATCTTGATTATTATTGAGTTTTAATTAAGTCATTAATAATTAATGAGATCTATAACGATAATCTATAAATAACTGTTAGTGGATTGATTTTAAGTTAATAACTGAATTATTCCTAAGAGCTATTAAACAAGTAAGGATGTATGGATCTTAATAAATCCATTAATTAAGATTACCTATGCTATTAATAATTTAACAAATAATACTTGGATTATATGATTAATTATTAATATCCTTAATGATTATAAATACTTAAATAAATGATATCTTTATTAATAACATAATTACCAGAATTAAATCGATAGTTAGCCTTCATATCAATACCCACTCTAGGCTGCACTAATACTTAATTTAATCAATCAGTTAAATAAAAATATCTGGCTAATATTATGTACAGACTTAGCCACCTATAACAATTTGATTATATTACCTTGTTACGTTAGAGAGTAGTTATCTCTCTTCGACTAAATTAGGAGCGATCAAGCACTTGCTCCTCACCTTATTGAGCCGTTAAACCTGGTTAATTTTTATTAAAAACAACCTAAGCTAAACTTATGTGTCCTTACCGTGTGCACAAGCTTATTGCTTAGTGTCATTCTCCTATTTTCATAATAAAGAACCAAGACAATGAAATCAATTAAAAGACCGACTCGTCATGATGTGTTCACAGCCATCTGGCAGTATTATCAATACCCTAACTATACTCTGGATGGTTCAACTGATTGGTTATGTAGCCAAGATATTCAAAACCAAGAGACACTTCGGAATTTAGAACAACAAGAGGCCTTTGTTAAGCAGGTTAGCCAGTCAAACGAAATGGCTTTTATTTTCGGTGAAACACCCTCTGGATGTCATCTAAAGAAGACTAACCCGTTAGGTCAACTGTTTTATGAGTTGTTAATTCCAGCCACTGTAACAGTTCATCGGCCTTATGGGCAAAAGCACTATTTGAAATTTCCAATGTCATCTGAGACTCACCTTACGCCTCGTCTCACACAGTTGCCGGATTGGTGTCAATATGTAAAAAGTGAATATTTAAAACACGTTGACCGCATAGTCTGCGATTTACGATTAGGCAAGGCCGAGTTTACTGGCAATCCGATGCACGAAATAGCAAAGGGTCTAAATGAAGGTCAGCTCATCAATAGTTTTATCATTCGAGTACGCGAAGCTTGTAAAAGCCCCGATTTCAAATCGTCTTTGACAAGAAGAAAAAAAGCATCAGAAGAGGCTTTCAGGCAAACTGAAGACTACATTAAGGGACTACAAACTAAGATGCCTGCCTTGTATGCAATCCCGTTAGTTCTTGGATACCCTTATGCTAATAACCAAGAAGCCGTTACCTTAGAAGCCTCAACCCATCATCTTCAACAATTTTTAGAAAACTGCCAGGCTGATCCCAATCTACAGGCACCTGTTGGCTGGTGGTGGAAACGGGAATGCTTAACAGAACTGGGCTATCGCTACGCCCTGTTTTTCTTCTTTGATGGCTCGATAACTCACTATAGTTCTTTACAAATTTTAAAGGAGTATCGTCAGTATTGGCATACCGTCACGCAAAACAATGGCGATGTCTTTATAGCGGATGTGCCGACAAAGATTTCCGGAAGTACCTATGGTGCATCTGATAGCTATTCTGACCGATATAATCGCCAAACACTCGATTCCATTTTATTTTATATTCGATGTCAGTTAGACAGTGATATCATTTTAAAATTGAAAAAAATATCAACGGCCATACCCTCTTTCGGTATGGCTACTGAATTCACGTTAACTGATGACACCTTATCACCTGAAGAAAGGGAACAATCTACCAAGGAGAAATACACAACGGTATCTTACTCAATAGACAGCTCAATATTCGAAATTGAATCACCCCAATCTACCCTAGGCAAGTATTTAAATTCACACGGTAAATCTCATTCAGACCGTTTAAAAGATCTTGAATGTTTTGTTAAAACCGTGCTCACCAACAATGAGGTACCCTTTGTGCCTGCTCTAAGTTTTGATCATCGAAAAGATTATCACGCAAATGAATTAGCCAGTTGTTACCTCCCAAAGCTATTGAACTTTATTGCAATTATTTCAATATTATCGTCGCGATATGAATACACTGAGCAGATCAATTGTTTTATAAGATGTTCTCTGGCAATGCACTTAATTAAACTACTGGATGAACCTCTTCATAGTCCAAAACACTGGGATGATCCAAAACACAGACCTGAGATTCTAAATGGCCAATCGATAGCTGAACTGTTCAATAGCTTGGTCTTACGAATCCGTCATGACTGGAACTTAAATAATCGCCAATTGCGTGTGAATGAACGACAAAAAGCAGCAAATAAACGTTATGCAAATTATACCAACTATGCAGATGCTCTTTTCGACCAATGTGCAAAGTTGTTAGTCTTAAGAATTGACCTGTCCTATGACAAGCAATTTGCTAGTCGCAAGTCACTTTTTGATATGAATAGGGATTTAGATCATTTGCTTGAAAACAAACGACATAATCCCCTCTTTAACTACCTGAAAGGTTACATCTCAAAAATAGAGTTTGGTATTGATAAACACATCCATTGCCATATGCTTCTATTTTTTGACGGATCAAAAAAGAAAAATAATCCTATCTATTTTGCACAACATATCGGTGAATATTGGAAAACGCTCATCACTCAAGGTCACGGTACCTATTGGAACGTCAACAATAACGCAGAGCACTATAAGAACCTGGATCGTCTGGGGATTGGTGTGATCAAACATGAAGAAACAAAGTTACGAGATCACCTTAAAGAAAATGTTATCCGCTACCTCTGTAAGCCCGATCAATTAATCAGACCCAAATATAACGGTAGGGTTAGACTTTTTCGTAGGGGACATTTTCCTAAAAAACGGTCTAATAAACTCGGTAGACCGCGTCAAGCAGGCACCAATAAACAGATAAAAATGAAGATACAAGAACCGATCCAGAGCTTGATCAACGATAACATTGAACGTCATTCAAACCAAAAGCAATGCAAAACAGCGACGGGAATCAATAGTGATATAACCTTGGCATCACTTGATGCAGGCAATAACGCTTAGCCTATTTAATTAGAAACGTTCAAAAAAACCGACATAAAGCCGGACAACTACATTGACAATTTCCGCCATCTGCCAAGCATAAAAGTTTGGTAATTGAGTTATATAAATGTTTTAATCGGCATAAGTACTGACTGAACAACTTTTATAACAAGTTGCTAGATAAATTTTCCAAGCTCGTTAACCAATAGTTTTTAGAATATGAGTACATTTGTCCTAATCGTTATCTTTGCCACCTCAAATGGTCAAATTGATAGCAAAATTGTACAAGAGTTTTCAACCAAAGCACTATGTATGAATGCGTTACGAACTGCGATCATGAGTAAACAGAAACTTAAAAAACAAGTACTGAGTTCTGGTTGTTATCCAAAATAGCTAGTTTCGGGCTTACACAGTTAAAAATATGACTTTTTATTCACTATGTTTTTAAGAGCCTGTTAATCCTGATACCTTAACGCCATTAGAGTGGCTTTTTGTCTGAACTCTTCACGCAACTTTTCAGGCTTGATCACTTCGATTTGATCAGCAAAACCCAATAGCCACCAACGCAATTGTCCGGTGTCACAGACAGCGGCTTTAAAAATACTTTGACCGTTTTCTAAAGGAATCAGTTGTTGGTCGTGAGTCAGTTTTGATTCGCGAAGATGGATAGCCACGCTTTCTTCAATCAGTAACTCCAACTCAAAACTGTCACCAATTAAAAAATCCACATGGCCTGTCTCGATATACTGATCTAAATTAAAAGCAGGGGGTACCCAACGTGGCGTATCTGTTAACTCGGCTTCTACAAATCGATGCAGTCCTAGTAAACGAATATCAGTGTAATCGCGTAAGGTACACACTAAATAAGTCACTGTGCCACGAAAGACTAAGGCCAGGGGATTAACCAAAAAATGTTTATACTGGTCATCATTCCGGCCAAAGTATTTACCATTAAAACGTCGGCTTTCCAAGAGTGCAGTATAGATGCTACTTAAGACCTGAGTATCTATATCAGAAGGGATCAAGGCTTGGGTTTGTGGTAAAACCCTAATCTTGTTGCGCCAATTTGAATACAGCGTATCATGTCGATCCAAGAGACTTGTTGCTGTGTTGAAATACGCCTGCAAGGGCTGCAAAGCACTGGGTGGTAGTTGATTCTTTAAGTGTTGTTGCGCTAAATAAAAGACCAAAGCCGTGGCTGATTCCATATCAGGGATTTCCAGAACAGCGTCTTTTGTATCCAGATACCAATAGGAAGCCCCTTCCCGTTTTTCATTGAGCAACTGAGGAAATACACTGGCTAAGGCATCCAGATCTCGCTGAATGGTCCGGTAAGTGGGCAGTTCAATTTGCTGCCTGTTGAGTTGAGCAATGATTTGTTGAATCTTAATGCCACGAGGATAGCGTGGAATGGTGAGTAAGATTTTCCATTGCCGTAGAATTGCATCAGCCATAGCACTGTCCTCGATGAT
>CAIPPE010000022.1 GCA_903866825.1 uncultured Methylococcaceae bacterium | reverse complement strand
TAGAAACGTAACGATCACAATTGATTACGTAACGTAAGTAATTAGAAACGTAACGATCACAATTATTTACGTAACGTAAGTAATTAGAAACGTAACGATCACAATTATTTACGTAACGTAAGCAGTTAGAAACGTAACGATCACAATTGATTACGTAACGTAAGCAGTTAGAAACGTAACGATCACTATTGCTTACGTAACGGAAGCAATAAGAAAAAGCCATGAAATAGTATGTTGCTGGTAAAATGACGCATCATTCAATAAACACGATTAAGTATAACAATGACCACACAACCCACTAAAGACCTCGAAACGTTTCCTAACCCACAACCCGAACGTGATTACACCATACGTATCGATATTCCAGAGTTTACCTGTTTGTGCCCCAAAACCGGACAACCCGACTTTGCAACCATTCAAATAGAATACGTGCCGAACGAACTGTGTGTGGAATTAAAAGGCCTCAAATTATATATGTGGTCATTCCGTGATCAAGGTGCGTTTCATGAAGCAGTGACCAATGAAATGCTTAATGATATTGTTAAAGCCATACAACCTAATTTTATGCGTATCCGTGCAGAATTTAATGTTCGTGGTGGTATCTATACGACGGTTGTCGTAGAACATAGAAATAGTGCTTGGCAAGCACCTGAATTAGTGACTTTACCTTAAGCTTTTTGTAAAGACCTAGCCCCATGACAATTAAAGACGCATTAACAACATTACCTCAATACCTTTTGCCTCATCATGCCTTATCGACGTTGATGAGTAAACTGACTCATTGCGAAAATAAGACCTGGAAGAATCTGTTTATCAAACAGATTATTGCTCATTATGGGGTCAACATGTCTGAAGCGCTTGAGCAAGATATCAATGCCTTTACCAGCTTTAATCACTTTTTCACCCGTGAACTCAGAGCAGGAGTCCGGCCTTTAACAACCGAACCCCAAGCTATCGCCAGTCCTGCGGATGGAGCAGTGAGCCAAGCCGGTGCTATTACGGAAGGTTCTATTTTTCAGGCTAAAGGTAAAAGCTTTACGGTAACGGATTTATTGGGGGGTAGTGCAGAACGGGCAGCCCCGTTTAATCATGGCGTGTTTACGACTATTTATCTTTCTCCTAAAGATTATCATCGCCTTCACATGCCGTTGACAGGCACCCTAAGAGAAATGGTGCATGTGCCGGGTCGCTTATTCAGTGTTAATAGTGCTACCACGCGCTCTGTCCCGGGTTTATTTGCCCGTAATGAACGTGTTGTGGCTATCTTTGATACTGAGATAGGGCCAATGGCTTTAGTGTTGGTCGGTGCTATCTTTGTATCCAGCATTGAAACGGTATGGCATGGTGTCGTTACCCCGCCCACCATCCGTTCAGTCAGAAGCTGGCAGTATCAAGAGAATGCACCCACGTTGACGATAGGTGAAGAAATGGGCCGCTTTAATATGGGCTCGACCATTATTGTTTTGTTTGGCCAAGACAAGGCAAAATGGAATGACGACTTTAGTGCAGATAAAGTCATTAAAATGGGTGAATCTATTGGGTCTATACTGGCTTAACTAAAAGGCAATCAGATCGGTGTAACGGGATTGCGGTCTTCCGCAACGGTTGTTTAATCCTATAGCTTATGCTGTAGAGAGTTCTGTCGGTACCTATAAAAAACCATAGTTCCTTAGAAGTGATTTGTTTTATTAGATTCTGAGAGCAATCTATCAACTTGGCATCAATTAAGTTCCTAGATTTCAGACCTTAAGATAAATCACATTAAATCCCTGGCACCAAATAACGCGGTGCCAATTCTGACGATAGTGGCACCCTCAGCAATTGCCGCCTCTAAATCCCCACTCATTCCAAAAGAAAAGGTATCTAATGGTATTGAAGTGTGTATTTTTTCGACTGCCTGATAAAGTGTTTTGAAGGGCTGACGCTGCTTTTCAAAACTCTCTTCTGGCTCAGGAATAGCCATAACACCCCGTAAGTTAATATTGGGTAAAACGACTACCAACTCACAAAGCTCTGGTAACTCATCCAGGGTAATACCCGATTTACTTACTTCACCACTGATATTAACTTGAAGACAAATATTTAAAGGAGGTAAATAGGCTGGACGTTGCTCACTAAGGCGCCGGGCTACTTTTAAACTATCAACACTATGTACCCAAGAAAAATGTGTCGCAATTACCTTGGTTTTATTAGACTGAATCGGCCCAATAAAATGCCAGGTAATATCATAAGCCCCTAGCTCCTGCTGTTTCTTTAGGGCTTCCTGACAATAGTTCTCTCCGAAATGTCGCTGTCCCGCAGTATATAATTGTGCAATATCATTAGCCGTCTTGGTTTTGCTGACGGCCAACAATTGCACTGACAAAGGGGCACGGTGATACGCTATTTCCGCTTGCCTGATTTGTGCAAGCAGGGCATTTAATTTAGTGTTGCTCATGATTAATAAAAACGAATAAACAGCGTAAAGTCATTCTTATAATGCAAACAACTCACGCATTTTTCTTCCTGGGCTTTCAGCCCTCATAAACGCTTCACCGACTAAAAATGCATAAACCTCGTTATCCAGCATTAATTGAACATCTTCCTGCGTATGAATACCGCTTTCCGTAATCACCAAACGATCATCTGGGATTTCCTGTTTTAAATCCAGGGTGGTTTGCAATGAAGTTTGAAATGTGCGTAAGTTACGGTTATTAATACCAATCAATTTAGTATCTAACGTTAAGGCTCTTTGTAACTCTTCGGCATCATGCACCTCCACTAACACATCCATGCCTAATTTAGTAGCAACATCAGAGAGTTCATGCAGGAGCGAATCTTCTAAGGCCGCGACAATCAACAAAATACAATCCGCTCCTAAAGCACGCGCTTCGTAGATTTGATAGGCGTCTATCATGAAATCTTTTCTTAAAACAGGCAAAGGGCAACGCTCTCTGACCATTTGTAGATAAGCTTCAGAGCCCTGAAAAAATTCTTTATCCGTTAAGACTGATAAACAAGACGCTCCGTTCATAGCGTAATCTTGACCGATCGTAACCGGCTGAAAATTTTCCCTAATCACACCCTGACTCGGAGAGGCTTTCTTTATTTCTGCAATAATAGCCGGTTTCCTGGCTGAAGCTTTAGATTGCAACATATTATAAAAACCACGCGGACGCTCTACTCCCGATGCAATTTCTTCTAAATTAGAGATAGGCATCCCTGTTTTACGTCTTGCGACTTCTTCGGCTTTTTTAGCTAAAATGGTTTTCAAAATATCAGGCGTATTAGTCATGCTTTCTTAAAGTAATTAAAATTTTTGTGAATAAGCGATCAGAGCATTCAGCTTTGCCTTTGCTTCACCGCTTGCGATAACTTGACGTGCTTTTTCTATACCTGCTGCCAAAGTATCCGTCAGATTTGCAGCATAAATCGCTGCCCCGGCATTTAATAAGACGATGTCTTTTGCCGCACTGTCTTTATTATCCAATACCGATTTTACCATGACCAAACTCGTCTCAGCATTATCCACCGCTAGCTCAGCTAAGGAGGCTCGATTAAAACCAAATTGATCGGGGCTGATGGTATAAGTAGACACTTGCCCAGCTTTTAATTCTGCAACTGAAGTAGCGGATGCAATACTAATTTCATCCAAGCCATCTTCAGCATTGACCACTAAAACATGCTGGCTACCCATTTTTTTAAGGACCTGAGCCAAAGGTTCGATCCATTCTTTGGCAAAAACGCCAATTAATTGATTAGGGGCGCCTGCAGGATTGGATAAAGGGCCTAATAAATTGAATAAGGTTCTGACGCCCATTTCCTTACGCACATGAATCGTATGTTTCATCGCACCATGATGTTTGGGCGCAAATAAAAATCCGACGCCTAGATCATTAACACACTGCTCAACTTGCTCGGTGCTTAAGTTTAAATTAACCCCAGCGACTTCTAATAAATCTGCACTGCCACAGCGACTTGAAACCGAACGATTGCCATGTTTTGCGACCTGACCACCGGCCGCCGCAACAACAAACGCACAAGTGGTAGAAATATTAAAAGTACTGGCGCCATCACCCCCGGTACCACAGGTATCAATAATATGCGCCCCATTAACGGTCACTTTATTAGCCAGTTCTCGCATCACTTCAACGGCGGCGGCGATTTCATCGATGGTTTCACCTTTACAGCGTAACGCAATTAAGAACCCACCAATCTGAGCATCGGTTGCCGAACCTGACATAATAAAATGCATCACGTCACGCATTTCTTCAAACGTCAGCGCTTGCTTATCCAGCAACTGTTGTAAAACGTGTTGTATATTCATAATTGAGTAGTAGCAAAAACCCGGCAAACCGACCTTATGTTTATCGCTCTAAAAAGTTTCTTAATAAGTCATGCCCATGTTCGGTTAGAATTGATTCTGGGTGAAATTGCACGCCTTCAATATCTAACGTTTTATGACGAACACCCATGATTTCATCGAGTTGTCCGTCTTCATCTTGCGTCCAAGCGGTAATTTCTAAACAATCAGGTAAGGTAGCTTGTTCGATAACTAAAGAATGGTAGCGAGTAGCTGTAAATGGGTTGCTCAGCCCTTTAAATACTCCACCATCATGATGATGAATTTGTGATGTTTTTCCATGCATAATACTTTTGGCATGAATAACATGACCTCCAAAAGCATATCCTATACTTTGATGCCCAAGACAAACGCCTAAAATAGGATATTTGCCTGCAAATTTTAAAATTGCCTCAACTGAAACACCAGCTTCTTTAGGTGTACAAGGACCTGGAGAAATAACGATCTTGTCAGGTGCCAGCGCTTCAATATCGGCAATCGTTACCTGATCATTACGTACAACAATGACTTCTGCACCTAGCTCTCCAAAATACTGCACCAGATTATAAGTAAATGAATCATAATTATCGACCATTACCACTTTTACTGCACTCATGCCTGCTCTCCTTCCAACCCAGCTTCAGCCATACTTACCGCCCGGAATATAGCACGCCCTTTATTCATGGTTTCATCCCATTCACTTGTAGGAATCGAATCATAAACAATCCCAGCCCCCGCTTGAATGTACAAACGATTGTCTTTAATGACGGCTGTTCTAATGGCAATTGCAGTATCCAGATTACCTGACCACGCAATGTAACCAACCGCTCCCGAATAAAGCCCTCGCTTAACAGGCTCTAATTCATCAATAATTTCCATCGCTCGAATTTTGGGCGCGCCACTGACCGTTCCAGCGGGAAAGGTTGCAGCCAATACGTCAAAGGCATTTTTACCAGGCTGAAGGGTTCCAGTTACATTTGAAACAATGTGCATAACATGCGAATAGCGCTCAACAATCATCTTGTCAGTCAATTGGACTGAACCACAAACAGCAACACGCCCTGTGTCATTACGCCCCAAATCAATCAGCATTAAATGTTCGGCCAGTTCCTTTGGATCGGCTAATAATTCATGTTCAAGCGCAATATCCTGTTCTGGTGTAGCGCCTCGCCGACGCGTCCCAGCAATCGGACGAACAGTGACGGTATTATCTTCCAGCCTGACTAATATCTCTGGCGATGATCCCACAACATGAAAATCACCCAGATTTAAATAAAACATATAGGGCGATGGATTCAAACACCGCAAGGAGCGATATAAATTCAGTGGTGAGGCTGTATAGGGAATCGAAAGACGCTGAGACAACACTACCTGCATGATGTCGCCATCGGTAATATATTCTTTAGCTTTTAATACAGCGGCCTCAAAACCCTGCTGTGTAAATCCTGAGACAAAATCGGACTCTTCAACCTTACAAGGTTTAGAATGTTTCTCTGGCTTAGCGTGGAACTCACGCAGCTTATTTGCCAAGTCTGACACTCGCGCCACGGCACGATTATAGGCATCACTTTCACCTGGATCAGCATGAGTTAGCAACAAGACTTTGCCTGACAGATTATCAAAAACTAATATTTCTTCAGACACCATTAAAAGAATGTCTGGACATCCCAAAGGATCTGGCTTATCTGAACCACGCAAACGCGGTTCGATATAATGTATGGTTTCGTAACCAAAATAACCCACTAAGCCTCCATTGAAGCGGGGCAAATCGGCTATATCTGGTACTTTATAACTCGCTTTAAAACATTCAATCCACTCTAGCGGGTTTTCATGCGTCACTGTTTCAAGCAACTGACCATTAACTTCTAAGCGAATTTGATTGTCGTATATTTTAACAACGGTTTTACAAGGTAGACCAATGATGGAATAACGTCCCCATTGCTCACCACCGTGAACAGATTCAAATAAATAAGAATATGCGCCATCAGCAAGCTTCAGATAAGCGCTTAAAGGCGTATCCAAGTCGGCCAACACTTCGCGAACAACCGGGATACGGTTATAGCCCTGCTGGGCATAGAAATTAAATTGTTCTGGGGTCATGGTGGTTTTTTTATTCAACGTAATTAATCAATTAGTACGTAGGCTGGACTAGAAGTTGATAACCCAACACATCGAAGCCGCAAATGCTGGATTAACTAACGCTAACCCAGCTTAATGAGCTATTTCAATTACCAACCAATCAAAAAAGTAATTATGTTCACTCTGTGAAATTAGACTGCCAATGCCAATTCCGCACGCATATCATCAATAACTTTCTTATAGTCTGGTTGATTGAAAATAGCTGAACCAGCGACAAACGTATCAGCACCCGCTGCTTTAATAGATCGGATATTATCAGTTTTTACACCGCCATCGATTTCCAGACGGATGTTTAAACCGCTATCGTCAATTATTTTTCTAACTTGACTTAATTTATCTAAAGCTGAAGGAATGAATGATTGACCACCAAAACCCGGATTAACTGACATTAATAAAATAATATCCAGTTTGTCTAAAACATAATCCAGATAATGTAAGGGTGTACCCGGATTAAATACCAAACCCGCTTGGCAGCCGTTATCTTTAATCAATTGTAAGGTGCGATCAATATGCACAGAGGCTTCAGGGTGGAAGGTGATGATACTCGCACCCGCTTTAGCAAAATCAGGAATAAGACGGTCAACGGGCTCAACCATCAAATGCACGTCAATCGGTGCAGTAACACCATGTTTTCTTAAGGCTTCACAAACTAAAGGGCCAATTGTCAGATTAGGCACGAAATGATTATCCATCACATCAAAATGCACCACATCTGCACCTGCCGCTAAAACGTTATCAACTTCTTCACCTAATTTAGCGAAATTGGCTGAAAGAATGGAAGGAGCAATCCAATTTTCGTTCATATTCTGTTCCTCTGTGTAAAATTGTTTATTATATCTTTTTTTTATCCGTTGATCTTGCTATAAACAACGAAAACACCATCATAACAGGAAACCTATTCAATGAAACTAGTGACCTTTACTCATAACAATCTAACTCGCATTGGTGCAGTAATTAATGATATGGTTGTTGATAGTCAAGGCAGTAATAAAATACCGCAGACCATGATTGCTTTTCTTGAGGGGGGCATAAACAGCCTTGATGCAATGAAAACCCTAATCGAAAGTGGATTGTCACGACTTGAACTCAACGATATCAAACTTAACGCCCCTATCCCTAGACCCCATAAATATTTAGGTATTAGCCTTAACTTCGCTGACCATATTAATGAAACCGGATTTGAGCAACCCAAATACCCAAGCTTTTTTACTAAACAAAGTAGCTGTATTATTGGGTACGGCGATGCCATCCATAAACCCAAAGTTTCCGATAAGCTAGACTATGAAGGAGAACTAGCCTTTGTCATCGGAAAACATTGCCGCCATGTTCCCGTTGAAAAAGCCCATCAAGTCATTGCAGGCTTCACTATTGCTAATGATGTTTCTGTCCGTGATTGGCAAATGCATTCTCCTACATTCATGATAGGCAAATCCTTCGACACTTGCGGTCCACTGGGACCTTGGCTAGTCACATCTGATGAAATTATTGACCCGCATAACCTGGGAATTAAAACGTGGGTTGATAATGAATTGAGACAAAATGCCAATACCAATCAAATGATTTTTAATTGCTACGAAATGATCGCATATTTATCACAAGCAATGACCTTAGAACCCGGCGATGTAATTACTACTGGCACACCCAGTGGAGTTGGATTTAAAATGCAACCCCGTGGATATTTGAAATCAGGACAAACCGTTAAAATTGAAATAGAAGGAATAGGACAATTGAGCAACTTTGTGATTGATGAACCCGAGCCTACTGCTCTATATTAATTGACTAATTGCTGCACTACAGCTGAAGGACTAATTAGTTATAAGTAGAAAATGGACTAAGCACTTTTCCTTAGATGGAAGAAACTGAGTTTCTTTTGCCATGTTTTGTCTACAGGCCTGACTGGCAGAGGAAACAACACAGAAACCTTGAGACCGCCAAACTGGGAAACACCAAGAATCAGATCAGCATTATGTATTGCAGCAATACGCTGTACGATCGAAAACCCTAAGCCCGTGCCTTTAGCTGTGTTTGCCGTCTCAACACAACGATGAAAACGCTCCAAAGATTTCTCGTATTGGTCAGGTGAAATTCCAGGCCCGGAATCTTCTACGCACAATAGTAAATATTTTTCTTGACCTGCAACAGTGATTAAAACATTGCCTTTAGCAGGTGTGTATTTAATTGCGTTATCAATAATATTTCTAATTAAAATAGTTACTAATGGGGCGTTAACTATAGCAGGAACGGCATTATCTTCTATAAATTCAATAACAATTTTCTTTTTATGTGCTTCTGGCTCTAACTCAGTAATCACATGAACGACTTCACGGCTTACCATAGTATTTTGTTTAGTTAGAAACTCAGTATTTGACTCAATTCTCGAAAATGTCAATAACTGCTGAACCATATAAGTCATTCGGTTAACAGCTTGTTTAATGCGTGAAAGTGCCTGCTTTCTAACCTCTTCATCTGTTGTTCTTAAGGCAACATGTGCTTGGGTCAGTAAACCCGCCAAAGGTGTTCTCAACTCATGTGAGGCATCTGCAGTAAATCGACGCTCATGTTCAAAAGCACGCTCAAGTTGTACAAAGAGATTATTAATTTCATTAACAACAGGAACAATCTCATTGGGCAGTCGTTTGATAGAAAGCGGCTTAAGATAGCTTGCTTCACGTTTTGCAAGCGCCTTTTCTAATCGATTAAGGGGTTTCAACGATAAACCCACAATAAACCAGATGACCAAGCCCAAGATGGGTAAACCGACAAGAAATTGAGTGACTAATTGTGAAGATATTTCATCTGTCAGTTCAGCGCGTATTTCCTCTTTTTGACCGACATGAATGACATATTCGCCTGTTGCATTCGCAATACTAAAAACATGCCACTCATGACCATCAATATTAGTATCACTAAATCCGTGATCAGACGATGAAAAAGCGAACTTAGGCGCACTATCTGATCTCAAAATCAAACCTTCCTTTTTTGACCACAACTGAAAGGCGACCTTCCTTTCATATTTATGTCCTAAAGCATTTGCTTTTAATAGATCATCAAAAATAGGCCATAACTGCTCATCAATATTACTTTGATTGAATCCAGGCAAAGAAAAACTAGGTGCGTTTTCTGGTCTCAATGAAAAATCCTCATCCTCAGACCATAACTGGAAAGCGCTATTACTTTGAGTCTTACGTTTTAATGTATAAGCTCGGAAAATCTCATCTGATTTTTCTCTCTCTTGTTCTTGACTCCAATGACCCGATAAAGAGCCTTCACGGAATAAGCTTTCAACAAAAGCATTTAGAACTTTTGCCGACTGAGCCAATTCTGCATCAAACAGATTGGCTACCTCGTCACGTGTTACTTTATAATTTAAATAAGCCGCAACCCCCCAAATCAGCATTGAAGCTGAAAGCAAACTCACCAACAGTAATTGCCTAAGAGAATAATTCATATCTCCTCTGCATTATCAATAATATAACCTACACCACGTACCGTTCTGATAAGTGAAGAGCCGAGCTTTTTTCTTAAGTAATGAATATGAACTTCAACCGTATTACTCTCTACATCAGAATCCCAAGAATAAAGACTTTCTTCCAGTCTTGAACGAGAGACCACCTTACCGATATTACTCATTAAAAAGCTTAATATCTCAAATTCTTTTTGAGATAAATCTACTTTTTCATTATTAAAAGTCACTTGATGTGAAGCAGGATCAAGCACAATTCCTTTGTATTCAATAGTTGGCGCACTTCGTCCTTCACTGCGTCTAGCCAAGGCTCTTAACCGGGCACACACCTCGTCCAGCTCAAATGGCTTAATTACAAAATCATCCGCACCACTATCCAAGCCCGACACACGATCAGAAATTGTATCTTTAGCTGTCAAAACCATAACAGGAGTTTCATCTTTACGACCTCTTAAGGCCCGTAAAATAGCCATGCCATCCATATCAGGGAGGTTTAAATCCAATACGATCAACTCATAGCTATTGAGCTTCAATGCTTCATCAGCTAACTTACCATTGGTTAGCCAATCAACAGCATATCCTTCCATTCTTAAGCCGGCCACTAAGCCATCACCTAGTATCTCATCATCTTCAACTAATAAAAGCCGCATTTAACCTCCAAAGTCATCCCTTTTATATTCTTCAAGCTAACTTATCATTCTACCGTGACCGATTTTGCGAGATTTCTTGGCTGATCTACATCTGTACCTTTTAAAATCGCAACATAGTAAGAGAGTAATTGTAATGGAATGGTATAAACGATAGGAGATACTTCATTCTCAACTTCAGGTATTTTAATAATGGTTACATTATCATCAGCTGAATTAACTAGAGTTTCATCCATAAATACAATAAGCTGTCCCCCTCTTGCACTTACTTCCTGTATATTTGATTTTAATTTTTCTAATAACTTATTATTGGGCGCTACGGTAACGACAGGCATGTCGGAATCGATTAAGGCTAACGGCCCATGCTTTAACTCACCCGCTGGATAAGCTTCTGCATGAATATAAGAAATCTCTTTTAACTTGAGTGCGCCTTCCATAGCAATTGGGTAATGGCTCCCCCTCCCCAAAAATAACGCATGTTGTTTCTCTGCAAATTGTTCCGCTAGTGTTTCAATTTCCTTATCTAATTTTAATACGGCTTCAATTTTTCTAGGTAATCGAAATAATGCAGATGTTATTTTAGCTTCCATTACCTCAGTTAACTGAAAGCGTCGTCCTATGGCTATTACCAATAACATCAACGCAGTCAATTGGGTCGTAAATGCTTTGGTTGAGGCTACACCAATTTCAGGGCCTGCACGTGTCATCAAGACCAAATCAGATTCTCTGACTAATGAGCTTTCCGGTCCATTACATATTGCTAACGAATACTTTGCACCTAACTTCTTTGCTTCTTGTAATGCTGCTAATGTATCAGCCGTTTCACCTGATTGAGAAATTGTGACAATTAAAGAGTCTGCTGCCAATACCGGCTCTCTGTAGCGAAACTCACTTGCAACTTCAATATTACAAGGTACCCTTGCAAGCCTTTCAAACCAATATCGCGCCACCAAACCCGCATGATAACTAGTTCCACAGGCCAGAATTTGTACTGATTTAATATTATCAAATACTTCATTTGCGTTAAAACCGAACGCGCTGTCGCTCAGTCTATTATTTATAAACCGACCTTCTAATGTTTGAGAAATCGCAAAAGGCTGCTCATAAATCTCTTTTAGCATGTAATGACGGTACTGACCTTTACTGACTGAATCTGATGTTAAATTACTTTCTATAACGGGTCGGCTTATGAGCTGATCATTTTCGTCATAAATCATTAATTCATCGACTTTAATGTCGGCAATATCACCATCTTCCAGAAAAATGAATCGTTGTGTTACTGGTAATAATGCAGCCACATCAGATGCGATGAAATATTCTCCAATGCCCACACCTATAACCAATGGACTCCCTTTTCTACAGGCAATTAGCGTATCTGGATGCTCTGTACTTACAATTCCTAATGAGTAAGCGCCTTCCAGTTTTTTTACAGTCTGCTTGACAGCTTTCAAAAAATCGCCAGTATCTTCCAAAGCTGACGATATCTGATGCACAATTACTTCACTGTCAGTTTCGGAAGTAAACTCAAAGCCACTAATTTTTAACGAACTGCGTAAGTTCTCATGATTTTCAATAATACCATTATGAACTACAGCTATTTTATCTCTACTAACATGGGGGTGAGCATTATCTGTACTTGGCTTCCCATGTGTTGCCCATCGAGTATGGGCAATACCAATTGTTCCAGTAATAGGCTCATGCTTTATTAAATCTTCAAGGCCTTTAACCTTTCCTAACTCCCTTTTACGACAAATACTTTGGTTATTAATGACGGCAATGCCTGCTGAATCGTAGCCTCGATACTCCAAACGCTTGAGACCCTCAATTAATATAGGGACTATATTTCGTTGAGCGATTCCACCGACAATTCCGCACATATTATTTTCCTATTTAGTTGGTCGTTTCCAACCGTGAATTGATGTTTGCTTAACCCTACTTAAAGTCAATTGATTTTCTGGGCTATCTTTTGTAATCGTTGAACCAGCCCCAATCGTAGCATTTTTTCCAATAGTTACTGGAGCAACTAATTGTGTATCCGAGCCTATAAATGCACCATCCTCAATCACTGTTCTAAATTTATTAGCACCATCATAATTGCAGGTTATTGTTCCTGCGCCTATGTTAACACCGCTTCCTACTGTCGCATCACCAATATAACTTAAATGATTAATTTTACTGGATACCGCTACCGATGAGTTTTTTATCTCAACAAAATTACCAATATGTACATTATCTTCCAATACTGTGCCTGGACGTAATCGTGCAAAAGGCCCGACTTTACTGCCCGTACCTATAACCGCATTTTCAATCACACTGTTAGCCAGTATTTCGACATTATCCCCTATAATTGAATTATAAATTAATGTATTAGCACCGATTTTTACGTTATTACCTATGCTGTTTTTCCCTTCAATAATCACATTAACATCAATAATTATATCAATCCCTAATTTTTCTATTGAACCTCTGATATCAAAACGGGCTGGATCCATTAACGTAACGCCTTGTTCCATTAACCATTGCGCTTGTTCATTCTGATAAACGCGCTCTAAATGACTTAATTGCACCCGATTATTCACACCCAATACTTCATCCACCGTATCTGGCTGACTGGTAATTACCTCTACATTATCAGCAACTGCCATTTCAATGATATCGGTTAAATAATATTCACCTTGAGCATTATTATTTCCTAACTGTGCTAACCACTTTTTTAACAGCCCCCCTTGCACGGCCATAATTCCGGTATTTCCTTCATTAATTAGCTTTTCATCCGGGGAGGCATCCTTTTCTTCAACAATTTTTAATATCTTTCCTGACGTATCTCTAACAATCCGTCCATAACCCGTCGGGTTATCAAGTTTAACCGTTAGTAAAGCTAGTGATTTAGGGGTCACATTGGCTATTAATTGACTGACTGTTCCTAACTTTAATAATGGCACATCACCATATAGAATTAATACCGTGTCATCGTCACTGATTTGATCCTTACACTGCTGTACTGCGTGCCCTGTACCTAACTGCTGCTTTTGTTCTACCCAGTTTGCTGATAAATCTTTTAAAGTGCTTCTTACTAAATCTGCCCCATGTCCATATACAATGGTAATTTCATTATTGTTTAACTGTTTGCTCATATCATAGACATGTTGCAATAAGGGTCTGTTTGCAACTTTATGTAATATTTTAGGTAACTCAGAGCGCATTCGCGTCCCTTTACCTGCGGCCAGAATAATTGTTGTTATTTTCATGAAAAATCCTGTTAAACAAAAAAGCCCGATAACGAATATGGCGCTATCGGGCTTTTTTAAAATTGAAGTATTGTCTGTAATCGTACCAACGTCAAATATGGCTATTAACTAGCCACCACGTCTTCTATGCCTATCTAGTGTTCTTAATTGCATAACAGCTTGCTGTAGTTGTGATTGAGCTGTTGCATAATCAATCTTTCCAGATTTATCTGCCAATGCTTCTTCAGCTCTTGCTTTAGCTTCCAAAGCCGCTACTTCATCAATATCTTTTGCTCTTACTGCTGTATCAGCCAGAATTGTCACCAGATGAGGCTGCACCTCTAAAAGCCCACCTGATATAAAAAATGGATAACTTTCAGTGTCACTTATCTTTACCCGAACTTCGCCAGGATTCAGCTTTGTAATCAAGGGTGCATGACGGGGTGAAATGCCCAATTCTCCCAGCTCACCCGGTGCAAAAACCATTTCCACGCTTCCGGAAAATATCTCCTTTTCTGCACTTACAATATCTACATGTACTGTCATAGTCATTTCTTCACCTTATCATAAACCCTCTCCATCCAAGGATGGAGAGGGTATTCATTAGCTCTTTAATGTCTTAGCTTTCTCAAGCACTTCGTCTATGGTTCCTACCATGTAAAAAGCCTGCTCAGGAATAGCATCGTACTCACCGGCAATAATGCCTTTGAAGCCGGCAATCGTGTCTTTTAATGACACATACTTACCTGGCGAACCTGTAAATACTTCAGCCACAAAGAAAGGCTGAGACAAGAAACGTTGCATTTTACGCGCTCTTGATACCGTTAATTTGTCTTCTTCAGACAACTCATCCATACCTAAGATGGCAATAATGTCGCGCAATTCTTTATAACGTTGCAAGATACCTTGCACGCTACGAGCAACTTCATAATGTTCTTGACCAATAACTAAAGGATCAAGCTGACGACTGGTTGAATCTAATGGATCAATCGCAGGATAAATACCTAGCTCTGCAATCTGACGTGACAATACCACTGTCGCATCTAAATGCGCGAAGGTTGTAGCAGGTGATGGATCTGTTAAATCGTCCGCTGGTACATAAACCGCCTGAATAGACGTAATAGAGCCGGTTTTAGTTGAGGTAATACGTTCTTGCAAAACACCCATTTCCTCAGCTAATGTTGGCTGGTAACCTACCGCAGAAGGCATACGACCTAATAATGCCGATACTTCTGTACCCGCCAGGGTATATCGATAGATGTTATCAACGAAGAATAAAACGTCACGACCTTCATCACGGAAGTATTCAGCCATCGTCAAACCCGTTAGCGCAACGCGCAACCTGTTTCCTGGAGGCTCATTCATCTGACCGTAAACCAAGGATACTTTGTCGATTACGTTTGAATCGGTCATTTCGTGATAGAAATCGTTTCCTTCACGAGTCCGTTCGCCCACACCCGCAAACACTGAATAACCACTGTGCTCAATCGCGATGTTACGAATTAATTCCATCATATTAACGGTTTTACCTACGCCAGCACCACCGAATAAACCGACTTTACCCCCTTTTGTAAAAGGACAAACCAAGTCGATAACCTTGATACCGGTTTCTAATAATTCATTAGCTGCGGCTTGTTCAGCATAGCTGGGAGCTTCACGATGAATACCCCATTTTACTGCCTCGCCTATTGGGCCTTTCTCATCGATTGGTTGACCCAGGACGTTCATAATACGGCCTAAAGTCTCTTTACCAACGGGTACAGAAATCGGTGCATTTGTATTTGTGACTGATAAACCTCTGCTTAAGCCATCAGTACTACCCATAGCAATAGTTCTGACAACGCCGTCACCTAATTGCTGCTGCACTTCCAATACTAAATCTTTGCCTTCTACATATAAGGCATCATATACTTTTGGCAGGTCTGTACGTGAAAACTCCACGTCAACGACCGCGCCGATAATTTGAACGATTTTACCCGAACTCATTGAGTTGTCCTCTAAGTGTGATGTCATTTGCTTGGGTCCTTCGACTAGCTCAGGAGAGCCTTAAACAGCGGCGGCACCGGCAACAATTTCCGAAATTTCTTGAGTAATAGCAGCTTGCCTGGCTTTGTTGTAAATTAATTGCAACTCACCGATAAGATTTCCTGCGTTATCTGAAGCGCTTTTCATAGCAACCATTCTGGCAGCCTGTTCACAGGCATTATTTTCAACCAGCCCCTGGTATACTTTTGACTCTATAAAACGAGTCAATAAATGATCCAAAACTTCTTTAGCATCAGGTTCATAAATATAATCCCAATGGCCACCCAAATTTTCATCAAGATCGCAGGCGGTAACCGGTAAAAGCTTTTCAACAGTTGGTCGTTGAGTCATCGTATTGACAAACTCGTTACTGACGACATATAACTGATCAATCTTACCTGCTTCGTAAGCATCCAACATTATTTTAATAACGCCGATTATATCGTGTAGGTGAGGAGCGTCACCTAATTTGGATACCTGACCGACTAAATTCAACTTTAAATTACCGAAAAAACCATAGGCTTTAGTACCTATAGTACAAATATCAACTTCAATATTTGCTTTATTCCATTGAGATAATTCAGCAAGCGTTTTTCTAAACAGATTTGAATTTAGACCACCGCACAAACCTCTATCAGAACTTATCAAAATAACACCGACACGTTTAACATCACGTGTTATTAAATACGGGTGCTTGTATTCTGGATTGGCTTGTGCCAAGTGCTTAATAATTTGGCCTATCTTTTTAGAATAGGGCCTTGTTGCCTGCATTCTGTCTTTTGTTTTACGCATTTTACTCGCAGCAACCATCTCCATTGCCCGAGTGATCTTTTGAGTATTCTTGATACTCGCGATCTTTGTGCGTATTTCTTTACCAACAGCCATTTGAAGACCCTTTTACCAACTATGAGTTTTAATGAAAGTTTCTATTGCAGTGCGTAAGCGGCTGCTTATTTCATTATTAAAATCGCCAGTCGCATTAATGTTATCAAGTAACTCAGCATGTTCCGATTTCACATATAGATGCAATGCAGATTCAAAACTTAGCACCTTATTGACTTCTATACCATCAAGAAAACCTTCATTCGCAGCAAACAATGAGACTGCCATTTGTGCAACTGACATCGGCGAATACTGATTTTGCTTCATCAACTCAGTGACGCGTTGACCACGTTCAATTTGCTTGCGCGTGCTTTCATCCAAATCTGAAGCAAACTGAGCAAAAGCCGCTAATTCACGGTATTGAGCCAAATCAAGACGTGTACCACCCCCGAGCTTTTTAATAATCTTGGTTTGTGCAGCACCACCTACTCGCGATACTGACAGACCCGCGTTGACCGCTGGACGAATACCTGAGTTAAATAAGTTACTTTCCAAGAAAATCTGACCATCCGTAATAGAAATTACGTTGGTTGGTACGAAGGCAGATACGTCACCACCTTGAGTTTCAATAATCGGTAATGCAGTTAAAGAACCTGTTTTGCCTTTTACTTTACCGCCAGTCAATTTTTCAACTTCGGCTGCATTAATTCTTGACGCTCTTTCCAATAAACGCGAATGTAAGTAAAACACGTCACCTGGATACGCTTCACGACCTGGTGGTCTACGTAATAACAATGATACTTGACGATAAGCCCAAGCCTGTTTAGTCAAATCATCATAAATAATGAGGGCATCTTCACCTCGATCTCTGAAGAACTCACCCATTGAACAACCGGTATACGGAGCAATAAATTGTAACGCTGCTGATTCAGAAGCAGAAGCTGCAACAATAATGGTATGTGCCAAGGCTCCGTGTTCTTCAAGCTTACGTACTACGTTAGCAATCGATGAACGTTTTTGACCAATCGCTACATAAATACATTTAATGCCAGTGCCTTTTTGATTAATAATGGCATCAATAGCAATCGCAGTTTTACCTGTCTGTCTATCGCCAATAATCAATTCGCGTTGACCACGACCGACTGGAATCATCGCATCAATTGATTTCAGACCTATTTGCACGGGCTGATCAACGGATTGACGTGCAATAACGCCGGGCGCAATTTTTTCAATCGGGGCCGTTTCAGTCGTATCTATAGCACCTTTACCGTCAATTGGATTACCCAGCGCATCAACAACGCGACCAAGTAATGCTTCACCAACAGGGACTTCTAAAATTTTTCCAGTACATTTAACAGTATCGCCTTCAGTAATGTGCTGATAGTTACCTAATACCACCACACCAACTGAATCTCTTTCAAGGTTAAGCGCCATCCCATAGGTATTACCCGGGAACTCAAGCATCTCACCTTGCATCGCTTCTGAAAGACCATGTACTCTAACAATACCGTCAGTGACGCTGACTACGGTACCTTCTGTATGCGCTTCGGCACTTAAGTCGAAGTTTTCGATCTTCTTTTTTATAAGATCACTTATTTCAGATGGGTTTAATTGCATGTTCTATTTCTCACTCTCACTGTAGTGCTTTTTGCATTTGTTGAAGCCGACCTTTTATAGATCCGTCAATGACTCTGTCGCCTGCCCTTACTAAAACGCCACCAATTAATGATTTATCAACGGCAACATTCATATGAATTTTCTTGCCTAAAGTTTTTTCCAAAGTAGCTGTAAAACGCTGCTTAGCTTCTTTAGATAAAGTGTAAGCAGTTAAGACCTGAACTTCGACATAACCTTCATCTTCAGCTTTATACGCCTCAAATAATGTAGCAATATGAGGCAACAGAACTAATCGGTTGTTATGCACCAGCAACTTTAGAAAATTACCATTCTCTGCATTAATATGCTCTTGGCAAATATCCAGCATCAACGTCGATAACCTTTCTTTATTAACTTTTGGATTATCAACTACAACAGAAATATCTTCATTTTTAAGTACAGCTGACATAAAAGCCAAGCTCTTGGACCACTCTGCAGTCGCATGAGTTTCTTTAGCTCTTTTAAAAACTGCAGCTGCATAAGGCCTTGCTAATGTTGCCAGTTCGCTCATTACGCTTAACCCAGTTGATTAGAAACTTTACTAATAATATCTTGATGTTTGGCTTTATCAATTTCTGCACCCAGAATTTGTTCTGCCGCACTCAAAGCCAACTCAGCAACTTGCTGACGCAAACCTTCTTTAGCCTGCTGTATTTCTTGTTCAATTTGTGCTTTTGCCGCCAGAATCAATCTTTCACCTTCTTGTTTAGCAGTGTCTTTTGATTCTTCAACAATTTCATTAGCACGTTTCTGAGCCAGGGTAACAATCTCTGAAGATTGTTCTTTGGCTGCTTTCAATACACTCTTGGCTTTCTTTTCAGCTAACAGAATATCTTCCTGCCCTTTTTCAGCAGCCGCCAAACCATCGGCAATTTTCTTTTTACGTTCTTCTAAAGAGTCAAATAAAGGCGGCCAGATGTACTTCATGGTAAACCAAACCAGAAGTGCAAAGGTAATCATTTGCCCAATCAGAGTAGCATTGATACTCACGATGCGTTCCTCTTGTTGCTATTAAATAAAAACGACGGGATATTATTAACCAGCTGCTGCAGCTTGCACAGCTGACAGGAATGGGTTTGCGAAAGTAAAGAACAATGCTAAACCAACGCCGATCATTGTTACTGCATCTAATAAACCTGCAACAACAAACATTTTAACTTGCAACATTGGCACCAATTCTGGTTGACGAGCAGCACCTTCCAGGAATTTGCCACCTAACAGACCAAAGCCTATCGCAGTTCCTAAAGCGCCTAGCCCAAGCACTAAACCCACTGCAATAGCAGTCAAGCCCTGTACGTCAGCAATTAATTTTGCAATTTCCATGAAACCTCCAAACGGTTATTTAAATAATAAAAGGATAAACAATAATTAATGATCTTCATGCGCCATACTTAGATACACAACGGTCAGTACCATAAATATAAATGCCTGAAGCGTGATAATTAAAATGTGAAATATCGCCCAAGGAAAACTTAATACAGGTTGAATGTACCAAGGCAACAAGGCAATCAAAATAAATATCAACTCTCCTGCGTATAGGTTTCCGAATAAACGAAGAGCCAGTGAGATAGGTTTTGCAATTTCTTCTACCAGTTTTAACAGAAGATTGAACGGCAATAACCAAGGACCAAAAGGCTGGAACATTAATTCCTTAGCAAATCCCCACGGTCCTTTTATTTTGATGCTGTAAAATATGATTAAACAAAATACTGAGATTGACATCGCAAAAGTAGCATTAAGATCCGTACTCGGAACTACTCGAAGATATTCAATACCCATTAGAGAGCCAATTAATGGAAAAATATCAACCGGGAATAAATCCATGAAATTCCATAGAAACACCCAGCAAAATATCGTCAAAGCCAACGGTGCAATTAACTTGCTATGACCATGGAAACTGTCTTTAACTTGATTATCAACAAACTCAATTAATAGCTCTGCAAAATTTTGCACTAATCCAGGAACTCCGGAAGTTGCTTTTTCCGCTGCCGTCTTAAAAAACCAAACGAACAATCCCCCCAACACAGCTGAGAAAAACAAGGTATCAAGATGCAATGTCCAGAAACCTTCCCCAACATGGAGCGGTGTTAAATGGTGAATAATATAACCGGTAGCACCTTCAGCGGCATGAACTTCGCTAGCCATCGTTCCTCTCTTTAAAAAATTATAACGTTAACGCATCAATAGTGCGAACCAAAAAACTGATAATGCTGCAATATAGCACACTAGCAGCGGTAATATTTTTATACCAGGAACATTAAAAATTATTATGAACATTACAGCTGTTAATAATAACTTTCCTGACTCTCCTACATAAAAAGAATTGACAACCTTTCTTGCCGATTGTCTAGACGATTTGTATACCATTAACGCAAAGAAAAGATTGGGCATAAAAGCCGCAATCCCTCCTAAAAAACCAGATAAGCCTTGATATTGCCCACCAAAAAAACCAAAGCCCGCAGTGATCATCAGTATTATCAAGACTTGATAACTCAGAATCTTACTGACCGTAGATAAATTTCTACCGATCACATAACCCTCCAAACGCAGTAGCTCAGGGATTATATATATCGATGCAAATTAAATCAAGGTAGAATAAATTCAAATCCTGTATTTATATCTAATTACAGCGTATCGAATTATTCGAATGCATTATACCTTACTTAGATTATGGTATGAGTATTAAAATACCCAAGTAGCATAATATTTTCTGTTCAAAAAATCAGATCATACCTCTCCAACTAACCGGACCTCTGCTTCGTGATATTTTTTTGCACAAAACTCTGTCACTTCAGCAGGCAATAGCGGACCGGGTGCTGTTTTATTCCAATTAAGTGTCTCCAGATAATCACGAATATACTGTTTATCAAAGCTGGGCGGACTGACTCCAACCTGATATTGATCAGCCGGCCAGAACCTTGAGGAATC
This sequence comes from uncultured Methylococcaceae bacterium, assembly GCA_903866825.1. Classification (GTDB taxonomy): domain Bacteria; phylum Pseudomonadota; class Gammaproteobacteria; order Methylococcales; family Methylomonadaceae; genus Methylobacter_C. The sequence goes on along the minus strand of CAIPPE010000022.1, from coordinate 11,270 downwards.
CGGTGTTAACACTTCATCAATCAGATATAAAGTGCCTTCATCATCCACTCCAAATTCAAACTTCGTATCGGCAATAATAATACCGCGCTCCTTTGCATAGGCGGCGGCTTCCTGATAGATCTTTAAGCTGGCGTCACGCACTTGCTCTGCCAGGTCTTTTCCCATCAAAGCAACCGTGGCTTCAAACGATACATTTTCATCATGCTGATCCATCGCCGCTTTTGTTGAGGGAGTATAAATTGCTTCGGGTAATTGTTGCGCCTGTTGCAAGCCAGACGGTAATTTAATACCACATACCTCACCTGATTTTAGATAATCTTTCCAGCCGGAACCTATCAAATAACCCCGTACGATAGCTTCAACCGGTAAGGGTTTTAATTTTCTGACAATCACCGAGCGACCTTCAACCTGATTACGTTCAGACTCATCAGGTAAAACAGTTTGTAAACTGATATCGGTCAAATGATTAGGCATGATGTGACCCAAGGTCTTAAACCAGAAGTTTGATATGCGTGTTAATACGCGGCCTTTACCCGGAATTGGATCGGGTAAAATAACATCGAACGCAGAAAGCCTATCGGTTGCCACTATCAACATGGTGTTATCATCAATATCATAGATATCTCTTACTTTTCCACGCGCCCTTAGTTTTAAAGAAGTCAGTGTTGATTGATATAAAGCGGCCGGCGTAGTCATAATTCCTCGCAAAGGTTTTAAAATTTGAAACGATTTGTTGATAAAGAATTAACTGTATCGAATAGATTTAACGCTAGTTAGTCTACTTACAGTCCATTTCTTCAGTGACATCGTTATTGCTGAAGCGATTTTAACATTATTCTTGAAAGCGAAATGCTTGTAAATTAATACACGCGTTATCAAGAGTGCGGCAAACAAGATCGGGGTTGTAGTAGATCAATACTTAAACCTAACAAACAAGGACTAGCTTGCTCTAAACAAGACCCAGAATGCTCTAAAAGGAAAGACTTCCAGAGTAAACAGAACCACTTTTAGAGCAAAAGGATACTTGTTTGCTACAAACAAGATCATGTTTACTCTAAACAGACTTCCTTTTGTCGCAAACAGAACCTTGAATGCGCTAAAAAGAAAGACTTTCGGAGTAAACAGAACCATTTTTAGAGCAAAAGAATACTTGTTTGTAGCAAACAAGATCATGTTTACTCTAAAAGAGATTAAGAATGTAACAAACAAGGTTCTGTTTAACGTAAACATGGAGATGTTTGCTACATCCAAACATCTAAATACGACAGACAAGACTACGAAAACTGTAGGGTAATGATTGATTGCGCCATTCTTATGCATTTTTTATACGGACAAATGATTATCACCTAACACATTGATTTAGTTAGACTGAACTTTATAATGCGTCTACTCTGATATTAAGGGTTGATTTCTGCTAATCTAACCCATAATTATTCGGTTTATCTCATCTTCCACCCTCACCTCAATGCATAAGACCACAGATCCCTCTCAACCACTTTCTAGCTACTTTTCAGATAGTGAAACTAGTGAACTTGATCTTGCCTTAGAAATTATTGGTCGCATTCCAGATGATCCGCATTATTATCGACCTAAAGGCACTGAGGTTGCCGCCATTTTAAAAACTTATAAGGTTGACAACAAAACCCTTATTGCTGCGATCTTAAGCGATCCTCGTCTAGGCCAATTAAACCCCCAGCCTGATATTAAAGCCTTATTTGGTGAAACTATCGCGGCCATTGTTAAAGATGTGAACTGGTTGAACAATTTAACGGTTTATTCTAAGGACATGACGAAAAAGCCGAATGAAGCTGAGACATTACGTCGTATGCTTTTATCAATGACTCAGGATGTTAGGGCCGTATTAATTAAACTGGCTTACCGCCTCCATCGCTTACGGAACTTAGCTAAAGAAACCTATGAATTGAGACACTTCATCTCGCAAGAAACACTGGATATCTATGCCCCGATTGCCAATCGACTGGGTGTTCATCAGTTCAAATGGGAACTTGAAGATATGGCTTTCCGGTATTTAGAGCCTCAAGCTTATCGAGGTATCGCAAAGTCTCTAGCCAACAATCGAGTGCAACGGGAAAACTGTATAAATAGTTTTGTTGAGCTTTTACAGCAACACTTAAGCAGTGAAAATATAAATGGCACTTGCTATGGACGCCCCAAGCACATTTATAGCATCTGGCGAAAAATGCAGCACAAGCAATTAGACTTCAACGAGCTCTACGACTTGTTAGCGGTGCGGGTTATTGTCGATAATTTAACGCAATGCTATACCGCCTTGGGAATTGTGCACAGCGTTTGGCAGTATATCCCTAAAGAATTTGACGACTATATAGCGAATCCCAAAGAAAATGGCTATCAATCACTGCATACTGTCATCTTAGATCCTCAAGGCAATCGTATCGAAGTACAAATTCGTACTCGACAAATGCACGATTATGCGGAACTTGGTGTTGCCGCACATTGGGCCTATAAAGAAGGTGGCAGACAATCTGCCGCTATTGAAAAAGGCGTGGCCAGCTTACGAAAATTACTGGCCCAAAAAAACATAGACGACGTATTAAGCGAAAACTTTCGTAGTGAACTATTTAACGATCGGGTTTATGTCTTAACGCCAGCGGGTAAACTGATCGATTTAGTCAAAGGTTCAACACCGCTGGATTTTGCTTACGCCGTTCATACAGAAATTGGTCATCGCTGTCGGGGCGCAAAAGTGAATGGCAGAATTGTCCCATTGACCTACTCGCTTAAATCAGGTGAACAAATAGAAATATTAACGACTAAAGAAAGCGCTCCTAACCATAACTGGATAGACCCCAATCTTGGCTATTTAAAAACATCGCGGGCCATTACCAAAGTAAAAAACTGGTTTCGTAATCAACAACAAATTGAAAACATTGCCAGGGGAAAACTACTTTTAGAGAAAGAAAGTAAGCGCTTAGGCATAAAAACCCTGAACTGGGTCGATATGCTAAGCCATTTTAAGCAACCCACTACTGACGCATTACTTGAAGCCATTGGGCGTAGTGATATTAATAACCGGCAGATTGCGGGCTATCTAAAGGTTCCTGAACTTGAGAATGTACCGAATGCTAGACAGAAGGAACCGTCGTTTAAATCGATGATTTCTGTGGCAGGCATTGATAACGTCCATACGACGTTGGCTCACTGCTGTTCTCCCGTCGTAGGCGATGACATTATTGGCTATATTTCTCATCATAGCGGCATTACTATCCACCGGCTAGATTGTAAAAATATCACTCAACTGCCTATAGAAAAAAAGCCCCAACTCATCTCAGTGTCTTGGGGAGATAAAAAAGCCAGCCATGCTGTACCGATTATTGTTCAAGCCTTTAGTGCCGAAAACTTACTGAACAATGTATCTCAAATCCTTGCGCAGGCTAAAATTCATATCTATAACGCGGCCCTTGATACTCACCCTGATTTTTCAGCGACCTTAAACTTAACCATTCAGGTTGTGGATACTAATCAATTAAGTCAAATTCTTAATAAAATAAGCTGTGCACCCAATATAATAGAAGTGAAACGTAAAACTTAATCAACACACGGCAGAGCCAAGAAGACTAAGTTACCCCTATCGCCTTTACACTTGCAGCTAAAACTTATGTCACAACACAATCCCAAAAGTCTGGTTCTCATTGATGGTTCTTCTTTTTTATTTCGTGCCTATCATGCGGTTCCCCCGTTAAGTAACTCCAAAGGCGAACCCACCAATGCAATTTATGGCGTATCCAATATGTTACGCAAATTAATGGCCGATTATCCCACGGACTACTTCACGGTTGTTTTTGATGCGCCAGGCAAAACATTTCGTAATGAACTCTATGCAGACTATAAGTCGCACAGACCCCCCATGCCAGATGATCTTCGGGTACAAATAGAGCCTTTGCATCGATTGATTCGCGCTATGGGCTTACCGTTAATTATGGAAAGTGGCGTCGAAGCCGATGATGTTTTAGGCGCCTTGGCTCAACATGCGGCTCAACAAGGTTTCAATGTGATTATCTCCACTGGCGATAAAGACATGGCCCAATTAGTCACTGAGCAAATCATCCTGGAAAACACCATGTCCAATACACGCCTGGACATTCAAGGTGTTTTTGATAAATTTGGTGTCAAACCAGAACAGATTATTGACTATCTGGCCTTAATGGGTGATACCAGTGACAATATTCCTGGCGTACCTAAAGTCGGCCCGAAAACAGCGGCCAAATGGCTAGAGCAATATCACACCTTAGAAAACCTGATTGCTAATGCCGATAAGATTACCGGCAAAATTGGCGAGAACTTACGTGCCAGCTTAGAGCAACTCCCCTTAGCTAAACAATTAACCACCATCAAATGTGACCTTGATTTGCCCTATGGTATTAGTGATTTAAAACGCCAACCAGTTGTTAACCATGAGCTCAAGGAGCTGTTAACCCAACTGGGTTTTATGTCTTGGGTAAAAATGCTTGATAACACCCCAGAACCCGTAATCCAGGAAGAAAAGTCGGCTCTCGTAGAATCCAGTTATGAAACGATATTGACGTATTCTAAATTTGAAGAATGGCTAAAACGACTGGAATCAGCAGAACTATTTGCTTTTGATACTGAAACAACCAGTCTTGATTACAGCAAAGCCCAAATTGTAGGCGTATCCTTTGCTGTTACTGCAGGCAGTGCAGCTTACGTTCCGTTTGGGCATACTTATCCAGATGCACCTCAACAATTAAACCGAGAAGAGATTCTCGATAAACTCCGCCCACTACTTGAAAATCCGGCCAAAACCAAACTCGGTCAAAATCTCAAATATGATGCTCACATATTAGCAAACCACGGCATCACTTTGAGAGGTATTGCCCATGACACCATGCTGGAATCTTACGTATTAAACAGCACTCTCACCAAACATAATATGGACGATCTCGCCAAAGAATACTTAGGCGTTACCACTATTACGTATCAAGACATTACTGGCAAAGGAGTCAAACAAATTCCATTTCAGGAAGTGTCACTGGAACAAGCCGGACCCTATGCCGCTGAAGATGCTGATATTACGCTGCAACTGCATCAAACCTTAATAACCAAGCTGAAAGCGCAACCTTCGTTACTTAAATTATACTCAGAGATAGAAATCCCACTGCTCACAGTGCTCACCCGCATTGAAAGCAATGGTGTACTCATTGATAATGCAATGCTCTCACAGCAAAGCTTAGAACTTGCCGGCTATATTGCCACACTTGAGCAACAGGCGCACGACCTGGCAGGCCATGTTTTTAACCTCGGCTCACCCAAACAAATTCAAACGATTCTCTACGACCAGCAAAAACTGCCTATCTTAAAGAAAACGCCTAAAGGTCAGCCTTCTACCGAAGAATCCGTTTTACAAGAACTTGCACTAGAATATCCACTACCTAAACTGATCCTGGAACACCGTAGTTTAAGTAAACTTAAATCGACCTATACCGATAAACTACCTCAACAAGTGGATGATAAAACAGGTCGAATACACACCTCCTATCATCAAGCGGTTGCCGCGACTGGAAGACTGTCTTCTTCTGACCCCAACTTACAAAACATACCCATTCGTAGCGAAGAAGGCCGTAAGATCCGCCAGGCATTTATAGCACCTCCTGGTTATAAAATTGTCGCTGCCGACTATTCACAGATTGAATTACGCATCATGGCGCATTTATCCGCTGATGCAGGATTACTTAAAGCCTTTAGCGCAGGCGAAGATATTCACAAAGCAACAGCCGCAGAAGTGTTTGGCGTTGCTCTTGATCAGGTCACCACTGACTTACGCCGCTCAGCGAAAGCCATTAACTTTGGTCTCATTTACGGCATGTCGTCTTTCGGGCTGGCAAACCAGTTAGGCTTAACGCGTGGACAAGCTCAATCCTATATTGATCTCTATTTCGCACGTTACCCTGGCGTCAAAAACTATATGGATACCATTAAGGAACAGGCTCGGGAGCAAGGTTATGTTGAGACCTTGTTTGGTCGCCGTCTGTACTTACCGGAGATAAAATCTAAAAATGCCGCCCGTCGTCAATACGCAGAACGTACCGCGATTAATGCCCCAATGCAAGGCACTGCAGCTGACATCATTAAACTTGCGATGATTAGTACTGATCAATGGCTACGAGAAGAAAACCCTGATGCCAAAATAATAATGCAGGTTCACGATGAGCTCGTGTTTGAAGTGGCCGAGGATCACCTTGACTCTTGCTGTAAACACATTAGAAATCTAATGTGCTCAGCGGCTGAACTCAACGTTCCATTACTGGTTGATATTGGCATAGGTAATAATTGGGATGAAGCTCATTAGAAAACACATCTTCTGAAACTTTTCCCACATTGATATGTCTTTAGAAGAGAAAATGCTTTAAGCATTAAATTAGCCGCTCTCCTGCTTGTCCTTATCGGCTTATTTCTTTTAATACCCCAAGCTAGCCTGTCTATTTGGGGTATTTTTTTGTCTCATCATTATTCTATCTCTGATTCCAGCAAATCATCCTGATTAAACAAATTATCCAAAGCCTGATGTAAATCATCAATGCCGGTCTTTTTTAACGCTGAAAAAGTCTGTATGGACAAAGGAAAGTTAATATCATTTAATTCTTTTTGAACCTGCAATAAAGTATTTTTTGCGGCACCATAGGTTAGTTTATCGGCTTTAGTTAATAAAATATGTAATGCCAAGCCGGTATGCTGGCACCATTCCACCATTTGCCAGTCAAATTCTGTTAATGGGTGCCGCACATCCATTACTAAAATAATCGCACACAGTGATTTTCGCTGTGTTAAATATTTTTCCATCAACTCATGCCATTTCTTTTTCACCGCGACAGGCACTTTGGCATAACCATAGCCAGGCAAATCTACAAAACGTTGCTGATCATTAATTTCAAAAAAATTAAGCATCTGGGTTCTACCCGGGGTCTTACTAATTCTCGCTAGCCCGTTTTGTCTGGTCAGGGTATTAATCGCACTCGACTTGCCGGCATTGGAGCGTCCTGCGAACGCTATTTCTCTGCCTTGATCTTGTGGTGTATCTCTTAGATCAGGTGAACTGTTAATAAATTTTGCCTGATGATAAACTGGGTTCATCGTTGCCTCGCTTAAGCTTACTAATTAGGGTAAAATCTGGCCACACACAGCAGCCCACATAAATACAATATAAGGCTAGCGCACAATAACTAATTTAATACAAAGGGGAACCCGATGAAAAAAAAACTGCTAGCACTTTCACTAGCCTTGGCGTTTACCAGTACTTCAAGTATTTTACATGCAGAAGCCTCTATTAACGCAGGAAAAGAAAAAGCCGCTTCATGTGTCAGTTGTCATGGAGACCATGGCAACAGCCTAGTTTCCACCTTCCCGAAGCTAGCAGGGCAGAACCCGTCATACATCATAAAGCAATTAGAAGCCTTCAAAAACAGCACGCGTAAAAACCCAATGATGAACGCTATCGCTGCCGGTTTAAGCTATGACGACATGACTGACATCGCTGCTTACTATGCTGTACAAGAAATCTCAGCCAATCCATTGCCGGTTTTAAATGACGATGATGAGGATGAAAAACCTGCAGGCAAAAAACAAACAATTGAAGATCTCATTGCCCTAGGCAGTGACTTATATCGTAATGGCGACCTTCCACGAGAAGTTTCTGCCTGTATAGCCTGTCACGGTCCATTTGGTGAAGGCAGCAAACCCGCTGCATTTCCAGCGCTCCGCTCACAACATGCGGATTACTTAATACAAACTTTAACTGATTTTAAAAACGATACCCGTAGCAATAATCCAGAAAACATGATGCACATGATTGCCAAGAAAATGACTATTGAAGAAATAAAAGCCGTTTCTTACCGCATATCAATGATGAAATAATTTACCAGGTTCAACTGACCCACTTTAACTACCTTAAGCAGATAATACCCTACTGGGGTTTTATCTGCTGTTTTTATACAACACACTCTCGTTGAGAACCAAACTATGTTTAAAAACATTTACCACTTCACCCTAATCCTATTCTTATCGTTCTTTTCTTTGGCATCTAATGCCAATGAGCAAGGCTATGAAACAATCTCTCCCGCTCAACCCACTCAACATCCAGATAAGGTTGAGGTCATTGAATTTTTTTGGTACGGCTGCCCACATTGCTATGCTTTTGAACCCTTATTAGAAAAATGGGCACATAATCTGCCTAAGAATGTTGAATTTATCCGCCAACCCGCCGCTTTCAATGAAACCTGGGCCAAACATGCTAAAGCCTATTTTACTGCTGAAGCATTAGGTGTCGTTGAAAAAGTACATGCTGACTTCTTTGATGCTATCCAAAACAAAAAACAGGATCTGGATACTGAAGCCTCCTTAGCCAAATTCTTTGCCGAACATGGCGTTAATGAAACACAGTTCCATGAAGCTTATAGTTCATTTATCGTCGATACTAAAATGCGTCAAGCACCAGTGATGGCAGCCAAATACGGCATTACGGGCGTTCCAGCCCTAATTGTTAATGGTAAATATAGAATCAACGGCACATTAGCGGGCTCTCATGAAAACATGATAGTCGTACTGAATAAACTGATTGCGCAAGAAAGCGCTAAAAAATAGACAAAAAAAAGGGAGGCATTCAATGCCTCCCTTTCAATTCAGCTATCATTTACCACATTAAATCATCCGGTATTTGAAAGTCCGCATAAAGATCATCTTTCTTATCGACCTCCTCAACAGGCTTTGCATTATCTACCATGACATAAGCTGGATCACGTAAGCTTATTTTGTTTGCGACCTCAGCAGAAACAACCTCATAGCTCTCACCCAACTTTACAACCGCCAAACGGCCACGAATAATCTGTTTACGCATGCTTTCAGAAACATAAATAGTCTTAACTTTATGAGCATCATCAAAACGATACGCTACGCCATCCGGATCTTTAGACTGTTTATTAAGCTCGATTAATTGCTTGATCTGAGCAACCACCTGTTTATGTTCTTCCTGTTGCTGCTTTAATTGATTAAGCGCCCTATCTCTTTCTACCTGCTCTGCATGGACTTTCTTTGCTAACTCTTTAGCCTCATCGACAATAACTACATTATTATTACGTTGCTGTTGCTCTTGCTTACGTTTATCCGTTTTAGCACTTTTAGCCTTTGCCGTACTAACCAAACCGGACTTTAATAATTGTTCCTGTAACGATAACTTCTGTTTACTCATACGCTAGATTTTATTAATTAAGTACGTTATGACCACGGTTTCTCATGCAGTTGTTAAAGGCTTGCTTAAACTTTTGATCGGCAGATAGACCTGTATAGGCGCCTCCACCGATACCTCCGGTTGCTGCACCAATAGCCGCACCCGTTCCAGCATTACCCAGAATCGCACCGAGTGCTGCTCCACCTGCCGCTCCGACCAGTCCACCCACTAAACCACCCTCTACAGCTTCTGTCGCTGTATTTGAAGCATTTCTTGCGATTTGCTGACATTCGGCTCCGTCCTGATTCGCAGAATTACGAGGCCCCTGTTGTTGAGGCTGATAAGTTTGCGGTGGCGGCGGTGGTGGCGTTTGTTGATAAACCGGTTGTCCATTTTGATCAACGACCGGGACTTGTTTGTACACTGGGTTACCATATTGATCTTTAACGGGTCGGCCTTTTTTATCAAGCACTTGCTGCTGCTGATAAAGTTGTTGAGGCGGTGGCGGTGGAGGCGGCGTTTGATAGGATTGTTGATTTTGATAAGGCTGTTGCGGTTGACCATAGATACTATCATCAACGGTTGGCGTATAACCGCCATAGGTTGCACAGCCTGAGACCACCAAGGTGCTTAGTAGTGTTATTACTCTCTTATTCATAATTACATTCTCTCGAAAATTTTAGCGTGTTAATTATAGAACTGAATTCTTACAACAATGGTATCAACGATAAGGCGTACATAACGTTTCACATTGAATGCCATGAGTATAATCCTCTTTAAGTTTATGCGTCAAAACAGTCAGTGACATAATTTAAATCTACTGAGTCTTTTTATGGATTAACTTCTGAATCGCCTGACCTATCACTTTATGCGCTGCATAACTGGGATGAATAGGATCAGCAAAAAAGTAAGGCACTGGAGTTGAATTAACCAGTTCAGGGTTAGTGAGAGGATCACCACAGATATGGGTAGGATCAATAATCGCCGGGCAATAAATTTCAGTCTTATCAAAGGGGTTAGCTGACAATAATTGCGTCATTAAAGCATTACTTTCGATCAGCGAGATATTCTTGAACTTAGCTACCCCAGCAATACCTATATTGAAAATAGTGGTTAACTTACTGAGCAACACACCCCCATCAGAAGTACTAAGCCCTAACGGAATCAAACCTAAATCTGGAATCGTAAGTATATAAATCTTCGCACCTGTTTTCGCTAATGCAGCAATTTCATTCGTAAATACCTGTGCCACTTGCTGCACAACGACCGGGCTGGTTAAAGGATTGTTTACGACCGCTGCAAAAATATCATTGGCTCCTATCCATACGGTGACAACATCTTCACTACTTAATTTATGATTATGAACCAAGGCTTCAATCTGATAATGCAGACTGGTGTAACTGACTGCCAAAGTGGCATCCGTTGAATCAAAAGTGATGCCTGCTCCACCGACGGCATAGTTGTTTCCATTAGAGGAATAATAGAATGTTTCATCATCAAATTTACAGTGCTTGGGATCGTTACAAAAGGCGGGGACACTGTTAGTAATATATTGCACCCAGACATTGCCTTCAACCAATGGCGATAATTGAACCGGGTTGGTATATGTAAACCCAAGTGCTCCAGTGTCAGAAAGGCTATCGCCTAAACTGTAGATGGTTGCATTTACAATAGGGGCCGCAAAAAGCAGGGCCGACAGAAAATAAGATTGAATTCTGGATTTACTTACAAAGTGACTAACGTTTAGCATGTTTCAAATCCCCAGTAATTTAAATGGTTCGCCATTCCCAAAGCAATGGGCTAAATACTAAATATAGCGGGTGTCAGTATTCCAGTCAAAAAAACCGACTTGTATTATAAGAAATCAAATTAGTGCAGGCAGAATAAACTTAAATATAACCCTCTCTGACCTCAATGCCAGTAAGTTAAGGTGCAACACTATAATTATAAAGCGCTTTTATAGGCTGTAAAATGAATGTCATTCTTAATATTTTTCAAAAGTCTTGGCGCAGACCGCCCCTCTCTAACGGCTTCTATTGTTTTGGCGATGTAT
>CAIPPE010000021.1 GCA_903866825.1 uncultured Methylococcaceae bacterium | reverse complement strand
GGAGGGTTTTTATCATGAAGGCCGGAAGAAAAAAAAGAGATGGCAAAAACGAGAAGGGAGAGTGGCAGCCAAGTCCCGAACAGGTCCAGTGTGTGAAGTTGGATTACCAGGGTATGTCGCACGCTGAGATTGCAAAGACCTTAACAATTTCTGAAAAATGCATTTGTGAGTGGTTTCATTCTCCAAACTTCTTAGAGTACAAAGAAAAAGAAAGAATGCTCGCTTTTAACCGCTTTGCTCCGCAAATGGATAAATCGTTAATAAATGAAGGTTTGCATGGAAGTGTCTCGGCAATCCGCACTTATTACGAAAAGCGCGGTGAGATTAACGGGGACAAAGAGCAGACGGCCAGCACGATAATAATAAACATCACTAAGCGGGATGATAAGAAGTAAAATCTAAAAATGGGCGTAGAATGGAACGGCTAAGGTAGAGTTTAACATAGAGCTGTCACCCCGGCAGGCGATCGCATGGGACACAAAAGAGCCGGAGGTTGGAATTGGCGGCGGGCTTGGCGGCGGTAAGACAACCTTTCTCTGCGCTAAGGCCTTCACAAACGCCTGTGCGTGGCCGGGAAGCCGCTCATTCCTTGGCAGGAAGGTGTATGAGAACTTTAAGCTGTCAACCTACCAAACGTGGCTTGAGACCATCCCGCCGACCGCCTACAAAGAGAATAAACAGGAAAAAACATTTAAAATACGAGTTGGCAACCAATACTCAACAATCCATTACGGGGGATTGAATCGTACCGAGGATACAGATAAGTTTAAATCAACTGAGTTTTCGTTTCAATACTGGGATCAGGCAGAGGAATTAACTGAAAACGATTTCTTGACTGTGTTGCCCCGTAACCGCCAGAAGTTGCCAAATGGCACGTACCCGCCCTATCAAGCGTTTTTCTCAGCTAATCCGCAACAGTGCGCATTCCGTAACCGGTTTATTATGAATCCTAAAGCCGGCAATCAGAAGTTTGTGCAGATGCTGGCCAAGGATAACCCCTGGCTGGCTCCGGATTACATTCCTAAACTACAAGAGATATATAAATACAGGCCTGAACTTATCCGTGCGCTTCTTGAGGGCGATTGGAACGTCATAGAAGCCGCTAACATGATATTCCGGCAGGCGTGGATTGATGCAAGTATGCAGTACACGGATGTCAGGCGCTTTACAAATAAAAAAGGTGTGAGCATAGATGCGGCGAGGTTTGGAGATGATGAGACGGCAATCTATGGCTGGCACGGGACCAAACAGGTTGAAAAGGATATTTTCGGCAAGCGGGATGAGAACTCCGTAGCTGCCGCCGGATTAGGAATGCTCAAGCGGATCGGCGGGAACTGGATAGCGGTTGGAGGCGGCGCCATTGGCGAGACGGTTATATCCAAGCTCAAACTGATTTGTGATAATGACGTGCAGATAATTCTGGTAGACGAAAAGATGCCGGCAATGAATCCGAGCAAGTTTTACAATATCCGGGCTGAGATGTATTGGCTGGCTGCGGAGCTGATGTGTGAGAATGGGGTTAGCCTTATACCGGATGCGGAGCTGTCAAAGCAGTTTCTTGCTCAGACGTACGGATTGTCGGGCGGCCGGATACTGGTTGACCCGAAGGATAAGATTAAGGAGTTATTGAACCGCTCCCCGGACTATTCAGATGCGACTGTGATTGGGCTATGGGCGCTTCACAGCGCGCCTGAGATGCCGACATTTGCCTCGGTGCAATTAACCTCAACACAAAAGGCCATAAGAGATAACGCCGCGCATTCTCAAAACAGGAATGTGCAGAGCTATTATGACCAGGAACAATAGGAGAGAAAACAGGTGAAAAGAATAATCAAAACATCGGCTGATGAAAAAGTAAAGCAGACCACAATTGAAAACCTTGAGCGAGAGAAGGTTGACCTTGAAGAGGACATGCTAAAGGAATTAATCCGAAAGCAATCAGCCGAGATAAACGATGCCGTCAACACTCGCGTTGACTGGCAGGCAAAACAAAACAAGTGGTATCGCCAGAGATACGGGCTGAGGCAAAAGGCAGTCTTCCCGTGGTACAACGCATCCTCACAGCACCTGCCGATGCAGGACTCAACCATCCGCAAATTCAAACCTGAATATGTGTCAGTGGGATATGCAGTATCTCCGATGTGCGAGTTAACCACAGCGCCGGTCAGTGAGCTTATAAACGCGACTAAACAGGCAGAAAATCAAGCGATGTCGGAAAGCGCCTCGTGGCATTTTGATTGGCTGCTCCGCACGCGCATGGATGTATTTGAGCCGATGGTATTGATGGTTGATAAGATGCTGCACCGGGGATTTGCGATAGTGAAAACAATCTATGTGAACGAAACTGAGCCGGTGTTAAAGACCATATACAGGGATGAGGAAGAAGCTAAAATACTGAAAGAGATACAGAACCCTGAAGATGCGGACATCATGCGCAATCCCGCGAAGATGGGAACACTGGCGGCATTGATAGCCCGGCAGTACGGCTTTGATGTTGAGGATGTCTCTGATTTGAAGAAGATACACTCCATCTGCGCGGAGATTTACAAGGGAACCGAGGCGATAGAATTCACAGTTGAAGAGACGGTTTATGATGCCCCCAGGTGGGTAGTGCTTGACCCGGAGGAGATAATCGTTCCGAACGAAACGGATTCCGTGTTTGACTTAGAGAAGGCAACCTACATTTGCCATCGCTATAACATATCCCCGGCAAAAGCGCTGAAAAACGGACTCAGCGGGAAGTGGGATATTGATGTGGTTGATAGTCAGCTAACGAAGTGCGGGATATACGACCAAGATATAGCGGCCTCGAAGTATAACGATAAGGCTCCGGCAACGAAAGACACTACCTCGAAGATGCAAAAGAGAACCCGTGAGGGCTTGGGGCTTGGAACCAGCAACACGGATTTAATCGTCAATGAAGTCTGTCTGTGGTATGACAGCGACCATGACGGCGTTGAGGAGCGGTTTATTCTTGAGTATTTCGAGGGAAGCGAAAAGGCGCTGAGGTTTATCCGTTATCCCTACAGCATGAAGATGTGGCCATACGTGAAGGTTATATTTGAGCTTGCGGAGACGAGGCACTATTCAAACCGCGGGACAGTCGAGATTGAAGAGCCGCTTGCTACGGCGCTGAACGTGCAGCACAACATGAAGATTAACAGGCAGACTATATCGTCAACGCCGACACTATTGTACGCTGTGAATAAAATCAATCCGTACAACCTGCAGTACATACCCGGACAACCTGTACCGGTTGAGCCGCCGATTGATGCGCATGCAAAGTGGTTCATGCCTTCCAACACGGATGATACTTTTATGCGGGAGGAACAGACGCTCAAGGGATGGGATAACGATTACCTTGCCGCTAACGATTACGGCAATCCTGATGAGACTGCGACCAAGACAAAGTATAACGCCGGGACACGTGTGGGGATAAGAACGCTGGATATCCAGATATTCCAAAAGGCGCTCAAGGAAATATACAAGCGGACATGGGCGCTCTGGCTGCAATACAGCACAGACAGCCAGTTTATCTTCACTGATTCAGACGGCACAACGAAGGTGTTGGACAAGGCGGCGCTGTTCCGTGATTACATGTTCCAGCCGATGGGGTCATTCGGGCAGTCTAACCCTCAATTATCGGCACAGATAGCAGCCCGGCAATTTGAGGAATTCAAGCAGGACCCGATGATAGACCAATACGAGCTGTACAGGGAGTACATCACGAAGCAGTCGGATCCGCGTACTTGCCGCCGGATACTGAAATCAAAGACACAGATTGCAGATGACCAGAAGGCCGCGGCGGCGGCGCAAGAACAAGCGCATCAGAGGCAGATGCAGGAAATGGTGGTAATGGCTCAGATGGGAGTAAAGCCCGTAGACAAGAAGCAGGTAGTCGGAGCCGGTGCGGATAGGCGGGGCATGCAGCAGATAAAGGGCACGCAAAGAGTATAACTATAGGCAAAGGAGGAATCGTGAAGAAGGCAAAAGAAAAAGCAAAAACAACACCGACAGAGAAGGCAGTGAAAAAAGAAGTTGAAAAGGCGGCTGAGGAAACGCTCAAGAGGCAGCATGCGGCGCCGGAACACCTGCCGATAGACCTGGCGGCTGCGGCCCGCAAGGTGTTTGATAATTTCTACAAGCCGGAGGAGTTATTCGCTGTCGGGCAGGCGATAGAGTTATTTAAAACAACCGATATGATGTGCATATTAGTCGCTGCGGTTGATTATGTGGTTAACAACGAGCTGGATAACGAAAAGAAAGCAGGCATGTCCAGTGATGAATCGTTGGGGATACAGAAAGGGGCGAGGCGGGTGCTGACCTCGATAGACGGCATACTGCGCAAGTCCATGATACAGGCAGTTGAGATGTCAAAGGAAAACAAACAGCAGGAAGAGGGAGATGTTATTGATGCGGAAGACCAGAACCCACAGAGGCACCCGGTTAAAGGTGAAGTGGGAATATAGGGGGTGAGGCAAAAATGGCTTTACGGGGCGGATTAAGCAGGCAGATTGTCAGCAAGTACATTGACGAAGAGGTGAATAAAGGGAAATCTCAAAGCGAGGCGCAGGAGATAAGCGGCAAGAAAGAAGAGAAAGGAAAAAAGAAAAAAGGGAAATACATGCAGCCGTTTGGCGTGAGGTCTTGACAGGTAATTAAAAATATAGTATTATCTTGCAGCCGAGTGAGTCCGGTCTCACTATAAAAAACTGAGAGGCGCGAGCCTTAAAACCGAACAGGCTGAGGGTTTCTTGGTTCCCTACAAACCATGGTGGAGGCAATATGCTGGAAGAAATAAAAGCAGGAGAAGAGGGCAAGGAAGGAACGGAAGGAAAAGAAGCAAAGCCGGGGGAAGGTGAAGCAGAAACTCCGGAACAGATTGCCGAGCGGGAAGCGGCGGAGGCTGAGGAAGCAGAAGCAGCTAAAGCAGCTAAGGAAAAGGAAGAGCGTTCTTTTGACAGGATGCAGGCGCGGATAGACGAGCTGACTGCTAAGCTAAAGGAGCAGGAAGCGAAGATAGAGGCTAAGGGTGATGACGGCAAGGCAAAGCCTAAGTACACTGAAAACGACCTCTACGCGATCATGGCAGACCCGGAGCAGGTGCAGTACCACGCATTTGCAGTCAAAGAGCTTATCAGGATGGGCATAGAAGGATATGACCAGAAGCTGAGAGGCACGATGCAGGTGAGTGATGCTGTGAGGGCATCGGCTCAAAGGGCGATGGAGGAATTCCCTGATTTAGCGGATAATAAGTCCGAACACTGGAAACTTGCGAATCGCATCTTCATCGAAAACGATTTAGCTAAGAATCCCAACGGAACTTATCTCGCCGCGAAGATGGCAGCTCAGGAACTGGCTGCGGGAAAGGGGGAGACAAAAGAACAGCTTGAACGGAAACTCGCGCGGCTTCAGAAGAAGACCTCTCTTGCCGGGGGGGAACAAAAAGCAAAAGCAAGTCCCAATGCCGAGTACGAAAAGATAAGAAAGGCGGCACTTGCCGCCGGGCCGAACACCGGGGCTTGGAACGCATGGATGAAAGCGCAAGTAGCGCAGAACGCTAAAAAACCCTAAAAGGACAGGTAGACAGGAATGAGGATTTCATGGCTTAAAGTTCTCCACGACGTGATGCTGATGGCGATGTCCCGGCTTCACGGCTTCATGTTCGTTACCACGATCACCACGTACGATGACGGCAACCTGCTTGAAGACGTAATGCTTGCCGTAACAAACATCTCTCCGAAAGACCGGCCGGTAATGGAATCCATCGGCAGGAAGAAAGCGATACAGATATTGCACCAGTGGCCGCATGATACTCTTGCGGCAAGGTCCAGCCCGGCAACGCTTGAGAATTCGGCGATTGCGGGACAGGCTGTCAACGCCCCCAGCAGGATAACCAACCTTACCGAGTACATGACCAAGGCATGGTCGGTATCCAATTCTGAAATAGCTTCAAAGGGCGCGGGTGTGGATGACCAGTTTGTTTATCAGCGCAACAAGAAGATGCAGGAGCTGATAAACGGCATCGAGTACGACCTGATTAACTCCACGCTTGTAACCGGCTCCACGGCTGTCACAAGGAAGCTGAAAGGCCTTCTCGCCGCGATAACCACAAACAGCTCAACAGTGGCGACAGGCACCACGCTTACCGAGGCGGCATTCAACAGTCTCTTTGAGGTCTGCTGGATAGCGGGCGGCAATCCCCGGACGGTGTTTGTAAACTCAACACTGAAGAAAGCCATCACCTCTTTCGCGGGAGTATCAATACAGAAACAGATCGCCGCGGAAAAGAAAACGATGGTTGAGGCTGTTGACTTCTACGTCAATGACTTCACCGGGACGGCGGAGATTGTGCTGTCGAGGGACATTCCTTCCGGCACGAACAACAACGCAATTGCTGTTGTTGACCTGGCGTATTACTCCACGGCATACCTCATCCCGATAAGGGATGCGGAAGTCGGCCAGACGACATTCGGCAAGCTCGGCGCTCTTGAGGCCGAGTGCACGCTTGAGTACCGCGCGCAGGAATCAAGTGCGGTGACTTACGGGTATAACGGATAACAGGGAAGGGGGCGGAGTTTAAGGCTCCGCCTCCCCTTCTTCCAGGGGGTAGAATGAAAGAATTAGACAGAGACCAGTTTTTGAAGGCAAGTATCGAAAGTATAGTCCCTACCGGATTAAGTCCCGCAGATGTCCACGCCGCAAAGGTAATAGGCAGGCAATATAGCGATATAATCGCAAGAGCCAAAGAGACCAGCGTTAAAATTACTCAAATCATTGTTGACCCTGAGAACCTGATAGCGTTCCCGATATTCTCAAATGACACATTGGAGTCCCTGCTTAAAAGGTATCTTGAGTTATACCGGGCTGAAACAATAGCCATGCTTGAATATGTTAAACTAAAGATACAGGAAAACCCTACCGGATTTGGTAAAAACCTCAAATGGAATGTCAGTGTACCATCCCGTTTTGTATC
Organism: uncultured Methylococcaceae bacterium; assembly: GCA_903866825.1. Taxonomy (GTDB): domain Bacteria; phylum Pseudomonadota; class Gammaproteobacteria; order Methylococcales; family Methylomonadaceae; genus Methylobacter_C. The sequence continues at coordinate 3,850 of CAIPPE010000021.1, read as the reverse complement.
CATCATGAAGGCGTTGGATAAGAACTGGTGGGCCAGCGCGAAGAATTTAAACCATTTCAAACAACTCTGTCCCAAGCTATGCTCCAAAAACAAGAACAGTCAAATCACAATTCATTAGCACAGGAGTGATATGAAAATAAATGGCAAGGAAGTCAAGCTGATAGTCAATATCATCGTGGGGAACGAAGACCCGGTGATATTCCGTAAATGCCTGCAATCAATCGCCTATTTTGTGGATGAAATAATCGTGGGGTATAACGGCAATACTCCTGAGATTGAGGCGCTGCTCAAAGAATTTAAATGCAATTACTTTAAAACGGAATGGACGGGGAAGTTTGCGGAAAAGAGAAAAGAGGTATGGGACAAGTCCCCGGATGGTTCCATTATCTTGTGGTTGGACTCGGATGATGTGTTTATCGGCGGCGATATGCTGCAGCAGATATGCTCCGAGGTGTTTGCGCATAAAGAAACAGCGGGCATAGCGCTTGAGTATTACTACGCGAGGGCGCATGAGAAGGATAACCCGGCTGAGGATATTATATATACCGACCAGTGGAGGGAAAGGATAGTCTGGAAGGATAGCTGGCAATGGATTGAATACGATTTGCACGAATCGCTTGAGCGGATTAAGCCGGGAGAATGTTACACCATATCCGACATGAAAGTGGATCATCTTTGCCCGCCTGAGAAGTTTTTGGCATCTCAGCAGAGGAACTATAAAATCATTGCGAGGGTGTATGAGCTGGAAAAGACTTCCAATGCGTTAAGACCTAAGACTGTGTGGGATTACGCGAGGGCTTTGGAAGGGATAGGGGAGAAGGAAAAGGCGCTGATTGCCTATAAAACATTTTTAAAGATGGATATAAACGAGCGCGAGAAATTTGTAACTTGCGGTGTGATGTCGGAGATACACCTGCGGATGGGTAGGTTTGAGGATGCCAAGTATGCCGCGATAGACCAGATAACCTGCGCACCGGCTCAGCCGGATGGATACCTGAACATGGGGTTTGCTCTGTTTAAGGAAAAGAGTTACAAGCCGGCCTGCGTTTTCCTTGAGATGTCTTTTAACTATAAGCCATCAAAAGAAGTGCCTATCAATCCCACAAGGTATGATGTCATTCCGATGAAATTGCTGGCTATTTGCTACATGATGTCCGGGAAGATGGAAAAGGCGATAAAGTGCGCCGAGTTTGTGTTGACTAAAACACCGGAAGATACCAGGATGAAAGATGTGATTTCTCATGCCGGGAAAACTATCAAGCAAATATCCATGATTGATTTCATCCTTGATTTGAAACTATTGATTGAAAACAACAGGGCCAAGGTGAAGCATTTAATAAAGGCCCTGCCGGATTGGGCGTTTGACCATCCCACAATCAAGAAGTGGAAGGAAACTCACAAGTGGTAGGCACGGGTTATGACAATTACAGCCGGGACCTTGCTCTCAGGGGCGTAGTTGCGCCGGCGCAAGAAGCACCCGACCCTGTGCCTGCAATTGCCAATCCGGTAATGGAAGGGCCGATTAAGGCGGCAATTTGCATTCCGACATATAATCAAGCTGAGTTTATCGGTGAAGCGATAGAGAGCGTATTAAACCAGACATATAGGGATTATGATTTGTATGTTGTAAATGGGGGCTGCACGGACAACACGGATGAGGTGGTCTCAAAATACAAGGGATTGTTTTATATAAAACTTCCGTATTGCAGCCAAAACGAGAAATTAAATATGGTCTTTAAGTTTACGAAAGCACCTGTTTGTGTTCCGCTTGCCAGCGACGACTATCTTCATCCTGATTTTCTTGCCAAGACAATAGCCGGTATTAGAAATGGAGCGGACTTTGTGTATGTGAATATGAAAATCGTTCAAACAGGAAAGGGAGGGCAAACTGGACTTGACCGGATTAAAGACTTGAAAGAGTTTCAAAAGTGGGGAGGGTATAATAAGTTGCTGTCGGGGAATAATTGCGGATTATTTTGGGCCTATAGGAAGACCTGTTTTGATAAAGTGGGCGGATATTCTGAGTTATTGTTTGCCGATTGGGATTTTATACTTAAAATAGTGGATGCTGGATTTAAGGTTATGCACATACCTGAAGAACTTGGTTATTACCGCCGTCATGCAAAAGCAGCCTCGTCTTTTTGTGACTGGAATAAAGCCATCCCTTATTGTGAAGAAGTAAGGGAGCGCTCAAGACAAAGGAGAGCAAATGCAAAGCATATTGGCAGCGTTTAATGAAACCGAAAAGCCAAAACGCCCATATGTGTTGATTTCATCGCGGGCACTCATCCCCGCGCCGCATTACAAGAAGGTATCGGCAGGTGTGAGGGCTGTTGATATGCTGGCAGAGACACTCAGGGCAAGGGGTTATGATGTTTTGGTTGAGGACACAAACAAATTCAGTCCGGAAATAGATGATATGCTGAACAGGGATGCGGTTGTTGTTTATCATGAGTGGGTGAAGACGAATTATTTAAAAGCAAAGAGCTTTGTGCAGTGGGTTTTGGGATGGTGGGGCCAGGGCGGGAGGGAATGGAAGGCAGCGCTTGATTGCCGCATAAGGTTTTATTTTTGCGACCTGTTTAATGTTGACGGGGTGGTCCCAAGCTCAGAACATTACAAACTAACTATTGATGTTACGGAGCACAACCTGTTCAATGCGGAGAATATCGGGGAGAGAACATTTAACATCATGTATGCGGGTAAAGGTGATGGGACTATCATGAGGGCTGTTACACCGGAGCCGAGGATTGAGATAACTAACTCATGGCCGGAAACAAGGGTAGAGGTTGCGTACTTGCTGCGTAGGGCCAAATATTTATGGATTGCGGATGCAACCTCTGCTGTAGAGGATGAGGCGAGGCTCTGTGGGTGTCCGGTGATATTCGTGCCGAATCACAATTACAGCAAAGCGGACTTGCTAAAATTGCAGCCGTTATTGTACGGAATGTCTACGGGGTACACTGCCGAGGAGATACAGAAAGCGGTTGATACGCTCCCGATGTACGCTGAGTACAGGAAAAAATATCATGAAACACAGGAAGCTGAGATAAATCGGTTTATAGATATTACACAGGGGATATGATGTACTACATAGAAAAACAGATAAAGAATAATCAGATACTACAGGAAAAGAGTGTTACAATTATCATCCCCACATTACTAAAATGCAATATGCGGTTATTTGATTCAAACTTAACGGGCCTTTTGAACAGCAAGCTCGTGAAGAAGGTGATACTGATAAATAACTCCAAAACCTATTTCAGCCCGGCATATAACAGCCCGGATTTAGAGGTAGTGAACGGGGTTAATCTATCGGTCAATCCGGCTTGGAATTACGGCGTTGACCATTGTGATACGGATTATTACCTATTATTGAACGATGATGTTTTGTGTTCTGAGAACGCGCTCAAGGAATGTGTTGTATTGATGGAATGCCGCGCTGATGTTGATGTAATCTTTATGAATACGAAAAAAGGCAGGCTGTCAATGGATGCCGCCAATTGTCCGGTGAATGAAAATATTGTATACTTTAGCTGTGAGAATATGCCCATGACTGTATTGGATGGCTGTTTTATTTTCGGCAGGAAGTCAGCCTGGAAGCCCATACCGAAGGACTTGAATGTGTTTTTTGGTGATAACTGGATACTGGATAATAACAGAAAAAGAACAGTCAAGATAATATCCGCTTACGTTTTGCACGAGGGAGCTGTAACTGTAAACGCCGAGGGGAGATTATCTGATGACACGCTCGGCAGGGAACATAAAATATACAACGAATATTACAGGGGGATTATAAATGGTACTGGGCACAATTAGGATACAGATACCGATAGTGAATATCCCCGCG
>CAIPPE010000020.1 GCA_903866825.1 uncultured Methylococcaceae bacterium | reverse complement strand
TTGATATGGCGTGTTAGCATAAAATAATCTTTGTTGATGGAATGTGCAAGTCGCGGGATAACCGCGATAATCAGAAAAAGCACCCTCAGCCCAACCCGTGTATGCAGTAGTCCCGCCGATATTTCCGGCAGTACCATTTGGCTCAGGCTGGACTATTCCTGTAACTACTGTTTTACTTGTGTAGGCGGTAATCTTTACTACTGCTGCGTTAATCCACCACAGCGAGCCAATATGACCAAGGGTTGCCCCATAATTTCCTACTGTCTTAAAAAAATCTTCCGCTACCCAATAACCGGAAGCTAAATCAGTTGCGAATGTTCCTCCGGTATGAGATATAATACAGCGATAATGCACTCCGCCTTGCGTAATAAAGTCATTGACAATGTAAATTGTTCCTGTACCCCACGCCGGAACAGTAGCGGTCAGGGTTGTGGTTCCGGTTGCAGAAGATGGAGTAATCGTAACATTTCCGACATTGGTATCAAGAAATGGCCCCCTGACAAAATTAACCGGCGCAATAGAAAAAGTAGTCGCTGATAATCTGACTAATTTCTGCGGAGGATATTTCTGGTTTGTAAGATACATTGTATCGGCGTTCTGTGCGTAATGAAGATTAAATATATCCGCCTGAGCATAGGGCGTAACTAATTCAAATGGTGCGCCTACGACTGCTTTATTAGCATAAAATCTCATATACAGCGCGCCGACCTCAATATCATAAGACTGCTGAGTGGAATACTGGAATGGAATTAAATTTGTAGGATTAGCGGAAGTCTTTACTTCTCCGGCATAAATAGTCCCAGGGCGAAACATCGCCCCGCCTAATTGATACAGAAGAAAATTCTCTAATAAGCCGACAGCGTTTCCATATTGCTCAATATCAAACCTTCCGAAACAGCGAGGAGAGAACTCGCCAGCATTAAAGGAGTTTTTGAATGTAATGGTTTTAGACATTTTTATCTATAAGCTGGGTGCATTGGTAAATTTGTATTATAGGGACAATTCGGATAATCATAAGGTGTATTTTTTCTCTCGTTGCAAATGTAACTATTATTCAATTTAGTCCCTAATCTTGTCTCATAAATCTTGCACAAATGATTCTCGTCTTGATATTGGCAAGGAATAAATTTATCCTTGAACCAAATTACGCAACACTTTCCGCAACGGGCGCACTCAATCATTAAAATACCGGATGCCACACGCCTTGCCCGGGTATAACAAAATTTATCGGGCCAGCCATATTTCTCATAAACTCCCATTCGTCGCAATTAGCCTGGTCAGGTGTTCCCTGTTGACTATCAGCAGAACAAGCATTGGGTAAATCAACAGTCCTATATAATTGAGCCAAGGCTTCCGCTTTTTTTACTGATTCGGTCAGGGCAAAACAGATCTCCGCGGCAATCCGAGTAACTAATGCCGAAGTAAATAAAGCAAAATAAGTTGACGGGTCATCGTTGCGATAGGTATAAATAATCTTCAGCCCATTTACATTTGATAAGAATTGCCCGTTCTCAATTCTGTAAGTTGCCCCTGGCTGAGAAACATAATTTACTCTCAATAAATCCGGTGGCAAAGAATAGACATAAGCCATGCCATCCTCAGTCATTACCGGAACATCAGTTGTCAGGGCAAGGACAATTCTTTTCTGGGCGAAACTCCACATAAACTCAGTCAATACCTCATCCCGCATATCGTCATAACAACTATTGATTGCCCGCGCGGAAGCTGAATCCTCAGAAAATAAACTTATTTTTTTAGAACCGATTTTTCCTAATGCCCTGTTAGCCACGGAAACTTTGTCAAGAGCCATTTTTATTCTCCAATAAAAGTAAGGGCGGGGATTAGCCGCCCATTACTTTTTAAGCTGCCTGAACTGCTGTTCTTGATACCTCATTCCATTTAGTACCGTCGCTAACAAACTGAACTACATAGCGAGTAGCCGTTCCATTGGCTAAAGTTAAAGTTCCCGTGGAACGAGCATAGGTTCCGGTAAGTGTAATAACTTCTGCTTGGCTTCCACCTGTGTCAGTAACGAAAATAATAGTCAATACATCTCCTGCTGCGCCACCTGATGAAAATGCAAGAGACTGATTTTGACCATCAGTTACAATAGTGTCGGTAAAAAGTTGATTTCCTTTTGTAACAGTAACCGTCGGAGTTGCGCCTGCTGTAATTGCAGTAGCGGCACTACTCAACATTATCGTTCCGGTAACCGCCGGCAGAGTAACAGTTTTTGACGAAGAAGCAGGGTCATCAACAGCTAAAATAGTATAAACTGCGTTAGCTGTCGCACCATCAAATACTAACGGAGTAGCCCCGGCAATCTTGCCTGTAATCGTGTTAATATCCGTTACAGCATCGCCAAGAGTTACAGCACCATTAAATGTTGCCGCGCCGGTTTCCGTCAATGCCCCGGTAATCGTAGTCGCAGGTGTAATCGTAACGCTCGTCGCAGTCGTAGCACCAATCGCCAATGCTCCGGCAGAAGTCAAATCAACCCCGCCATTAGCATTAAGCCTTCCGGTCAGAGTTGAAATTCCGGTAACAGCTAAGGTGCTTGATGCCGCCAAGGTCGTAAATGCGCCCGTGGAAGCACTTGACGCTCCGATTGTGGCTCCGTTAATTGTTCCGCTTGTGATTGTAGAAACAGAAGTAGCGAGAGTAGGGATGGTAAGAGTAGAACCATCATAGTCGTAAGAAGTTCCTACGGGAAAGTTTATATCCGTAGCAGCACCTATGTCAACTCCTGCTATTTTAATTCCTACCGAAGCAAATGCCGGAACAGCAAACAACACCGACAGAAGCAACGCTAAAACAATACTCAATTTCTTTTTCATATCGTTCTCCTATTTAGTGGGGAGAGGATTTCTCCCCTCCCCGTTTTGTTTAATCCGAGGTATACAGGATTGTGCAATAAATCGTACCTGCGGTCAGCGTTGCCCCGGCAGTCGTTACCAGAATATAATTATCGCTTGTAGTAGTGCCGATAATATATCCTAATCCGAGAGCTAATAACGGAGCCAATGCAGTTTGCAGGGTAGTGCTACCAGCAGTAACATAACGAGCCGCAGAAGCACCATCTCCTACGCTAATAGTTACCGATGACTGTGCTACGCTGGAAGTTAACAATATCGCAAGAACCTTTGCCCCAGCAGGCAAATTCTTACCGAACTTGATTGTAGAAGCTAATGCTTCACTTGCATCAGCCACATAATAGTCGTGCATAACTTTCACACGGCCATCAATCAATCCCTGTGTTACTTTGTTAGCCAGCCCACCGGCAGCAACCGCCGTTCTGACTACTGCTAATACATCCTGTGCTGTGGCGCTCATAGTAAAACCTCCGTTTAGTTAGTTAATGTTAATATGTTTCCACACAATCCACTCTGACCACTCTTGCTTCCTCCAACCTCGTTGCGCCCATACACATTTTCAGATAAACCTGCCAAGCATAATTCTTGTCGGGTCTTTCATCAACGCGGCCTTCAATATCTTTCTGAATGGCGAGCATACAGCCCATTCTGTGATACGCATAGCAAGACCTTGTGGTAGAAGCTAAAATCAGTCTCTCTGTATGCACCCAGTTAAAACCTAACCAGGTATTTACATCACCTTCCACCAAAGCCTTGACTACATTGTAGTCTGAGGAAGTTACTTCGGTTGTGCTTAATAAATCAGCTAACTGAGAAGCGGTGTGTGCCATAAATCTGTCCGTTTTCTCAACTTCGCCTTTATCCAGGTCAACCTTAGCCTGAATACATTTCGCCTTAGTCATACCAGTTGCAGCAGCGGCAATCGTAAGGGTAAGAGCCTGCGTAGTAACTCCGGTCTTGCCAATGTAGGCAGTACCACCTAACGCAGCGATAATCAAATCATCAACCTGACGGCCAGCAGCAGCGATTTTAGCCTGCATATAGGTTGATTTCGGGTCAACTAACATCTGTAAAGCATCAAACGGATCTTCCAGCGTATTACTCACGAAGTATCTCGGAGTAACCATACGCCTTGCATGGGAAGGTGTCTGAATAGGCGTATCCGCATATTCTGACATTATCTCTACCATGTCATCGGTATTGTATTGGTCATAGAATTTCTGTTCGCCGCGGAAATTTGTATCAACTGCAACAGTCGGGCGAAGGCGAGAATCCATCTGTTGCGCGAGTAAATAAATGGTATCTTTGTATTGTTTTACAAAGGCTACCGAAGGTCCACCTGTCGTAACGGCCATTTTATATCTCCTTTTTTAATTTCGGTTTTTACAAATTGTCAACTTGCCGAGAGTATCCAAAAAAGGGTCTCAGTGCTACATTTCGGGGCCGTTACCGGGTGTCCCTGAGAGATTATCTTATTCCCAAAAGAGTCCTTACGGAGTTTTCTTTTGGATGTCAGATAATCCCTTTATACAATGTTGGAAAAGGTTTTCACCATATCCCAAAACTAATTCTTTCGTAATGTCTAACTTTGATGCTGTCTGAATATAAACAGAAACGCATTGCAACCTTAATTCACAAATATCTTTCGCGGATAAATCCGCAAACTTTGCCATTATGCACCAGCTTCCGGGTAAAGTTTTTCATACGCTTCTTTTCTTTTCTGCAATAACTCATCTCTTTTGGGATTATGAATATCCATAATCGCCTTGTATTCTTCTGTCCCCGGAGTATTAGTTGCGTCAATAAATTTCTTTAATTCAGTTTCCGCGCTAACATTTCCGGCAGTTGCGCCGATTCTTTTGAAATCATCTTCTGAATATTTACTGCCCTCAGTTGCGAGAAATTCCATCACAAGAGGATTATTTATCTTATCACCGAGAGCGTCAACTAATGCCTGACCGCCTCTCTTGGTAACTAATTCTTTCACGATCGCCGTATTCTTTTCAAAATCCGCACCCCATTTTTGTCTCAGCGCGGCTTGCCCTGCCTCAACCTGTTTATTCCAGGCATCATCTTGGGCTTTCAACATTCCATTAACCTTGCCAAGATACCATTGGTTAATTTTATCAACCTGCTTATTAGTTAATCCCTCAGCGAAAGAAAAATCTGTAAATTCTTTCATTGACTCAGGAGTAACTTTTATCCCGGGGTGCAGGTCTTTTATTTCAGTAAATTTATATCCTTCCGGTTTCTCAGGTCTGCCTAACGCGGTATAAACTGGATTCCACGCTTCCGGCGCATCTGTATCTTTAGGCAAAATTATTCCCTTTGCCGAAATCATTTTAGCAAGTTCAGTATGACCTTTCAGCAAACTCGGAATATCCTTATATTTTGTAATGTTCGGGTCGGCAACTAATTCAGGTGCTAACCCTGTTCTTATTTCCTCTGGGAATGAATCAATTACATTTGGTTCGTGCTGTGCTTGTCCTTCCATTTGATACTCCTTTTGTGTGGGCGGGGGTGTGGGAGATTTAATCTCCGGCTCCGGTATCCGCATTTGGTTTAATTTCTAATGGTAATAACATACTTTCTATATGTAAAACTACGGCTCGCCTTCCATCTTTTTCG
>CAIPPE010000019.1 GCA_903866825.1 uncultured Methylococcaceae bacterium | reverse complement strand
TTGAAAAAGGATTTCATTCTGAATTTCAGGATGATAAGGGAATCGACAAGACTGATACAAAGCTTCTGTATTAGCGATTAAATGACCATTAACTCGAACCGGAAACTCATTTGACATATTTGAAAAACCACCAAATTCCTCCTTAACCTTACAAAACACACAAACTTCATTTAAACGATATATTGACTCTACCTGAACAATTTCTAAACTCATATAATCACCACATAACTAAAGAACTAAGCCGACCTGCTAGGTCAGCGAAGTTAGTTATGGTAGAGGTGATGTGCGACAGGATAGGTCGACATTAGATAGTAATCACGGTATTTGTCATTCCAGCGATTGTTTTTCCGGTCAATTATGAGCTATGTATTTATTGAATCAATAAGGTAGCCAAATCAATGGGCGAATATGGATGTTCATTTTTGCTAAAACAGGTAACTTTTAGATACTCTTTGATACCTAAATCCTGCAAGCCAACACTTTATATTGATTTTTAATACATATAAATCAATGGGATAATATAAGGACAAGGTAATCTTACAGGTCATTATTTTAGTGAAAGCAATGCCCTCAAAAAAGCAGAAAAAAGCCACTGCTGCCCGTAAGCGAGCAGGAAAAGTTAAAATGTCAGCAACAGCATCCGGCCTGAACAGTCAGGCCGGTCTTATACCCGTTGTAAAATTCTTGGACCGCATTGGTTTTGAACAAACGGTCGATCAGACAGTTTCACACCATCGCGGGGATAATGCAGAGTACCAATTGACGGGAATGGTGTTGCTGGTAGTCGTGAGCATGAATGGTGGTGCGACCTCTATCGCAAAGCTCTGTGTTGTTTGGTCAGATGGCGTCTTGCATGAGGTGGCGGGTTGGCTAAAAATACCTGTTGAAACAACGATAACTCAGAGTTCCTGGCTAACGCCGCCTTATTCCACTGTGCGGTACTGGCTTACAATACGTTGCGCTGGATGGCTATCATGAGTGGTAGTCAGACCCTTCTGAAATGGGAACCCGAAACAATACGGACTTGTTTGGTTCGTGTTGCAGGCAAGTTGCTAACAGGGAACAGGCAGTTGACCGTTAAAACGCCTGACAACACTTTTTACCCTCAGGTTTGGGATGATTGGGTGGCCGTCGGTTTAGGGGCGTGATCGTCGTATAGACCAACAAAAACACCCAAATTAATGGATTGTCATTAGCCTTTGTACGGGAAGGAGGGTTAGACTTGGCTTGTATCCAGAAAATATGAGTAATTCGGCTTACCACTTAAGCCGGGACATTTAATAATTTCAAAGGGTTAGGAATTGCACGCTTCCGGCTCCTTCGAGCAAGCGGAAGCTCTCCCATTTGTTCAAGTACCCAGGAAAATAACTTTGGATGTTCGGTTCCAAATAAACGTCTCGCGGCCGTTGTTCCATCTTCATGTTGAAGTCCGTAATTATGAATCACCGTTAAGGCGCTCAGGCGTTGCGGCGTCAACCCACGCCCATTGTGGTATAGCTGCGAGAGACTGCCATTACGTCCTTCAACGGCTGATGAACTCCGGTGGAACTGTCGCACCATCCATTCCGCCCAACTTAGCCAGCGTTGTATTTCACTGTCGGACAACGTAGCACTGAACGGATGTACTTCCAGGGTATGGCTAGCGTGTGTCCAGGCTTTGCGATACTTTTCTCTGGACTGTCTGTTTTGGGTATGATGCAGATGCCGGTGCCAATAAACGACGGGCAACAAAGTTGTCGTCAGCCAGTCTTCCATGCCTTTATGAACGGCTAAGCCCTGTAACGTTTCGTTAACCCAATGCCACCAAAAGTTGACCGAAACCGCCAATGGCTGTAGTTGGTTACGGAACTTTTTCATCACGTCTTTGTGGTCGCTAATACCTTGCAGATTTTCATGATACTCCGTTTGCACTTGCCTGGCTTGATCGTAGTTCTTTCTGGCCGTAATGGACTGCTCTTTAAGTACCTGCCGTTCGGTCATTGTTGTTGTCGTTTTCGTTTCAAGCGCATTTTCTTCAGCGGCTTGCGCCACGTTGAGTTGTTTTTCAATCGTTGCGGTGTGTCTGGCAAGCTTTATACCCAGCCAGCGGCTTAGGTCTTGCTGGGCATGAAAAAGGTCTGCACCAGAATCACATTCAAATCCCGTTACCGCTAGTTTTATCAGGGCCTTGGCACGATCACTAATGGCATGACTGACCTCAATTCCCAGCGCTTCTAAACGTGGACTCGTTTTCGCATGCCAACTCTCAAAGCGCCGATCATCACTGATGTCCTCCAACAGTAAATAACCCGAGCTTAAGTCCATCAACACTAAAATCAAAAAGTCGCCGAAAAACGTTTCATCCATGGCGACAACCACTTTACGCTTTTGTTGGTTAACCTACTGTTCACAAGCTGCCTGAAATTGCGGCAATAAAAGCTCCATTTGCTGCATCTGTGTACGCAAGGCCGTCTCTGACACACCAACATGATGATGGATTCGGATCAATTTGAAAAACCGCGACAACTTTCTGGCACCTACACCGCATTCCAATCCAAAGAGGTATAAGACTGCAAAGACCAGCAACCTTAACCAGGCGCTACCGGCTTCGGTTTCCCAAAAGAAAGACTCTGGATGCTGGTTACGTTGCTTTTGCGCTCGTAGGTGGCGATGCACACTACTTTTTGTGCCATTAAGACAGCTAGCAAGTTTGCGCATACTTTGTTTGCCACTTCGGGCTATTTCAGCAATAATTGCTCGGCTAGCTGCTCGTATTTTCTGTGTTGTTTTGTTTTTTTAGTCATTAGCTCATGATACTAAAATACGGCAGTCTAGCTCGTGTTTGTCCCGCATTAAGTTGATAGCCAGTAATTCTTTGTAATTTCGAATGTGCAGAGGATCAAATGCTATAAATACATGGGCTGAACCGCGTCGGCGGCGTTAAAAAATAAAATTTGGGTCCTAAAAGGTAGGTATTGCTGCCTAGTTTTTAGGACTTGCAGGATTTAGGTATATTAATAAAACGACACAATATGTCGACTTGTTATGGATAATTAGCCTCTCTAACTATTTTTAACGAAGTTTGTTGCTTAATGAAGGAATGACTATGAGAACACCCAATTTTAAAACCTTGATTGCGGAAACCGATCAGAAAGGCTTTTATTCGTTAATTTGTGAAGCTTCATTCATGCATCCTAATCCACGATATTATAAATATTACTGGTGGATTTTTTGGCAAGGAAGTACGTGTGACGGCCTAAAGTTTCTAAGCAAAAAAAATCGATTATCAACAAAGACGGCATTTGATTTGATTGAAAAGTTGAAAAGGGATAGGCAATCTTATTGGGTCTACAATAGAAAGCTACCCCGATTAGATCCCAATAATCCATTTGACCCAAACGCCAAGGTATGGCGTAAAACGGAATGGGCCAAGTCTTTCGATGAAGACCCTGATGAAGAAGTTAACGGTTTTAAATAAATCGTGGTTGGTGGGTGTTATTTTGATAAGTCTTCATTGAACCATTCCCACTCCTTTTCCGATAAATTGAGTTTTTTTATAATAGCACTCTCAAGATTATCTATGTCTTGAGAAATCTCAGCAGTATCACGATTGTCTGTATTTGGAGCAAGAAATCTGACCAATTCATCCTCATAAAACTCTAGGAGCCAATAGTTTTTTTGCCTGCCACCTAAGTTGTCAATGTTAGATATAAACTCTGAAAGTAAAGCTGTAGGGTCAGAAAAATCAATATAAATTGTGTAAGTTTCACCAAATTTTGAAAAATCATCATATCCAAATTCACCTTCATAAAAATATATTGCATCAGGATGAGTATCAAAACTCTCGAAGTTGCTATGAAAAAAAGCATTTACAGTTGCATCTGATAAATCTTGATTTAAAAGTAGCTGGCAGAATTCAGATAAATGTGTATCACTTTCATTATTTACAAATAATTCGTCATTGCATATAGACTCAAGAGAATTTGAAAACGGTTCATTTGTCCGTTCACTAGTCAAATCATTACGATAAGATTGTTTTTTTGCGGTTAAGTCAGTCATAATTTGACTTAATTTATTTAAACATTCGTTTATGTTATCTGGAATGGGTTGAGAAAGTAACTGTTTCGCGTAGAGATGATAGTCAAGAATCTCATTGATAGTTAAGTGTTTATTTGAACAATAGAAAAATGAACATGTATTACGCAAGGCATCAAAAACTAGATCATAATCCAAATTTATAAATTCTATTTCAGAAATAAGTCCCTCATTAAATCTAAATCTGATGTCTGTCATTTGTTCGCAAAACAAAATACCTTGCTCAGCTTCCGAATTAAGAATGGATATCCATTCATCTTTGATAAAGTTCAAACGCATTTCCGGCCTATCATAAGGAAATGGTATGTTTTTTTCACAATGGTCATAGTTATTCGACTCACAGATTATTTCTCCGGACTCAAGTTTAAAGCGGCAATTGGCATTTAGTTTTGCATTTTTTACTAGTACATATTTCATAAAAAAACCTATAGTTAAAGGGTGATGTATCGTTAAACACGTTATGGAAAATTTGTAATTAGCTTAACGGTTTTGTAAAGTGGACCTCATTGTCCAGACAAATAATGCTTTAATTTAAGATAGAGTCCTGTTTCTATTCGAACTTAATAGCGCTGCTAATTCAAGCTATAGCTTGAATTAGCAGCGGGGTGTGTTGAAATCGTTCGCTATACTTTTTTTCCAATAGAAAGAATAGGTGAACCAAGTAATAAAAAGTTTTCAACTTCAGGGGGTTGTACGTAGTTAAGTTCTCTAATATTATCTTTTTTACTTTTATATTCCTCTCTTAACTTCATCAATAATTGTCCTAAGACGTTCATTCCAATCAACATATTTTTCTCTTTATTTAACATTGCCCCCCAGAAATGATCTTTATGGGAAAGTTCTACGATGGGTTTATCTCCAGTATTTTCTAATATTCTCCCCAGCTTATGTCCATTTTGAGCAAGTTTCACTCTCAAACACCACCACATTATTTCGATTCTATGATTATCCCAATCAGGTCGAGAATCTAATTTAAATCTTTTACTTTTCATCTTCGCGGTCATGGGGGATTTTTGAAAAAGGATTTCATTCTGAATTTCAGGATGATAAGGGAATCGACAAGACTGATACAAAGCTTCTGTATTAGCGATTAAATGACCATTAACTCGAACCGGAAACTCATTTGACATATTTGAAAAACCACCAAATTCCTC
>CAIPPE010000018.1 GCA_903866825.1 uncultured Methylococcaceae bacterium | reverse complement strand
TAGCAGTCCCCCAACGGAGCGAGAAGTAAGGACACTAAGGGAACTTAAAGTAACTAAGAGTAACATAACGTTAACTAAGGGGGGCTTGTGCGACTGAACCTAGAATGTAGCCTAACACGTTTCATCTGTACGTTTTCCTTATTCCTGTATGTACCCTTAGTTAATCCTAAGTTACCACCATAATACTCATTGTAGACACGTAGAGCCTCAAGGTTGAACGATAAGGCTCTAGCCTATGCAATCCTACGAACTTACAATAAACGAGGCTTAGAACCGATTATAATTGATTTGTCTTACTGTTTGGTGAGCGTGTTCCATAAAATCCACGAAGCGTTGACCGTAATAAGCAATATTGAAATAAAGAACTTGTATGTCTATCGCTCCATTATCATTAGGTTCTATTCCAAATAAGCGCCCATTCTTGAACCCTTCGAACCAGATTAAAACGCCCTTATGATAAGCGTGGTCGATGTTCCCGATGTGGACGGTGAGGCCGAACGTTTCCAGTAGTGCCATGCTGTTTAAACCTTTTTGATGTGATTGAAAGAGCGGCTAGGATAGGCGATAAATTATAGACTTGTCTAGTAAATTCAATCACTTAAGTTCCCATTATGTAACCCCTGGAACAAGCAGAAGCGTAGAGTTAAAAGGCGGGTTACTTAAGGCGCACACTGTTAAAGAGCAAGTATCTAGGGATAGTAGGAAATAATTTTAACAGAAAATATATTATTACAGGAATTAAGTGTAAATTTTCGAGAGGTGTCCTGATTTGCTACACGTGGAAAAGTTACCCCATAGGCGGCGGTGGTGATTCAATAGGTGGGCAGGAAGTGAAAAAGAAGAGTCTTAATGTGTCCTTCGGTTCAATCGGATTGAATCTTAGGCGGTGGCGGTGGGCGCTGAGTGTGTCCCTGCTTGTGTGTGTCCTGATGACCACAACACTGCAAAGCACGTGCCGTGGACGTGTAAAGTAAAGTATACTTTGCTTACATGGTGTCTTATTGGACAACCTAAGGACGTGCTGTTTAAGACGTGTTCTTAATGTAGGCAATACGTTTGCATGGGTTATTAGTTTTCGTGGCGTGGTGGGCTTATACGTAAGTATTTAGTCATCCTTAGTCATACATTAGGTTTAAAAGCTCTAATGAAAAAGCTATTGATAAAAGCTAAATAGTGCCGTTCCGTACAATTACAGTACACGTTCAGTTAACTTATTGTTTTACTTAGACTCACAAGGGATATCGAATCCCTAGAGTAGATTGATGGTAGTTTGGGAAGATGTAAACAAGCCTAATTCCAGGTTGTCTAGTTGGTATGAAAACTGGTATTTATTTTTAGTTGACACCCTGCTAACTTATTGATTTAACAGGGAGTCTATAATATGGCGGAGAAGCAGGGATTCGAACCCTGGGAGGGGATCAACCCTCAACGGTTTTCAAGACCGCCGCTTTCGGCCGCTCAGCCACCTCTCCACAAGCCGTATATAATAACCTATTGAGATTATAAATCAACTAATTTATGTGTTTTTAGTAAATTAATCCCTAAGTTTATCTGAAATACATTCATTCTTACAACTTAGCAGCAAAACTATGAACCCAAACCAGGCTATCTGGATTCCAGGTCATTCCTGTATGCATGCTTAAAATAATCTGTTTATAGACTTCCAGATTTGGATACCCCTCAGCATGAGCATGCTCATCCGTCATATCGCCAATCCGTTGACGAGATAAATCAGTGACTACAAAAGTTTCACCTTCAAGTTCAAAGGTTTCACCCGGAAAGCCATAAATACCATCACGACGCTGCTGAGTTTTAGTACCTGCTTTAGTAGCCGCTACTAATTTTGGATGAGTGACTAAACGTTCTATTGAGCAGGTTCTTTCGGGATAAGTCGTAGCCACAGTAAACTCCATCTAATGAAAAAATAGTTATTGTACACGGCTAAAAACCTAAACAGATTTATGATCAGCCAATAATTCAGGTAATAATTTTATAAGCTTGACAACAGCCAACCCCATCACTCCGTAAATTAACGCGGCACCGACATAAGCAAAATAATACTGTTCGATGGCTACAACATAGTTAAAGAAGGACATCGCACCAAACTTACCGGAAAACAAATAAAAGCTACCATTAGAAATAACAAATGCCAAAGAAGATGCCAAAATTAATAAACCCACAGACTTAAACATCTCAAGAACTTGCAGTGACTTAAAAATCGTAGCATACCGCCCAGCAAACCACATCACCGCATAAGTAGGAATCAAAAAGACATAAGCCGGAGAAACACACCAACCACTGGTTCCGGTTTTAATCGCAATAGCATCTATTAAAGCCGCCAAAACTAATAAAAAACCCAGCAATGCTTTTTTACGATAAAATCCAGCAAAGAAAAATACGGCTAACGAAGCATCTGGCAAATGCAATACATCACCAAAATGATGAAAACGGGTTAATACCATCGATGCAATTAGAATGATAGGTAAAGACTCCGCTTGTAACCATCGTTTAATGTTCATTTTTTCTCCGACATAATGTAAATAGGGTATAAGAAACGGGTAGCTTTAGTATTATAAACACAATCGTTTGATTCTACGTTAAAAGCTTTCTGATCAACCATCAGCGAAATTCGCTAATTAAGCAATCTTTGTTGCAACGGCCAATCCCGATAATTAAACACTTGCCCTGTCTGTCTAACTGTTTCGCAAGCCTCGGGCGAAATTTCTGCAAAAACCCATTGCACAGCATTAAGCTCACCCACAGTCAGAATACCATCACTTGGAAAACCTCTGTCAACGGGTGTATAAACACCTGCTGCACCCACGTTAATATCAACCGCTTCGGACCACTCCGCAATACCCACCAATGAGGATTGCACGACATAACATTGATTTTCTAACGCTCTCGCCTGGCAGCCAATCTTAACCCGATTGTAACCCGCAACACCGTCAGTACAACTTGGCACTAGAATCAATACACAACCGTCTTCAACCTGCTTTCTTGCCAGTAATGGAAATTCACTGTCATAACAGATATTGATCGCAATTTTTCCATACTCTGTATCGAAGCATTTTAATTCATTGCCAGCCGTAATCAGCCATTGCTCATTTTCAAAACGGGTCATCATCAGCTTTTCCTGATAGTCAAAGCTACCATTCGGTAAAAACAAATAACCCCGATTTTTATAGATCGCCGCTTCAGTTAAGACTGGAAATGTACCCGCTTGAATAATACATTGATGCTGAATCGCCAAACGCTTAAACAATTCAAGAAAATCAGCATACAGAGATTGCATAGACTCTAATTGTTTACTTAAGCAGGAATAAACCGGCTGACCAAATAACGAAGCCAACTCCATACTGAAGTATTCAGGAAAAACCAGGATCTTGGCTTGCTGTTCAGCTGCTTCTGCTACCCAACGCTCAATCTTTTGTTCATAAGTCTGCCAATTATCCAAAAAACTAATATCGTACTGGGCAGATGCAATTTTTACGGTCATTCTTTTAGCCAAAAGGTCATGGGTTTCGGGGTTTCATCAGTGTCATCAAGATCTTTCCAGGAAAAACTGGTACGAAGTTCTGGATGCTTAACATATCCGCGTTTATTCCAGAACTGATCTAAGGGCACATAACTTGCTGGTCTGCGTGGATGATCTATGGGGCGCTCTACACAACAGAAGGTAATATACTTAAAGCCACCCAGATAGTCAGCATGTGCTTCTCTTTGTTCAAAAAATCGCACTCCAAGACCTAATCCACGATAATCCTTATTTAAAACCGACTCACTGCAATAAAAAACATCATCCAGATTATAACCCTGATCAATAAAAGGCCGCTTGAGTTCTTCGGTTTCAAACTTCATAGGCAGCGCAGTTGAAGCTCCGACTACTTTATTGCCATCAAAAGCTAAAACGATTACGCTTTCAGGTGTGTTAACGTAGGTCTGCAGGTATTTTTCTTCATAATGATAATCCCCATCATACAAATAAGGAAAGTCACGAAATACTTCAATTCTTAGGCGCGCAAGCTCAGGAATATATTGCGCAAGCGCCGGACCACTGCATCTTTCGATGCGAATATCTTTGGACATGGATTTATATCGGGCTAAATTAAAACGAGCATTTTAGTCTAAGTAAACAATACGATACAAGGCAAAACAGAGCCAGGCTATTACTCGGTTCCTTTCTTCTCTGTTCTCATAATCCACTGATACCAGAGCAGCATCGCTAATGTTGCCCCCGTTGTATCTGCAACCCAATCCGCAATATCTGATTCACGACCCCAAACAAATGACTGATGCCACTCATCCGAAAAACCATATAAACTGCAAAAACCAACACTCATAAAACAGACTATAATAGGCTTATCAAACAAATGTCTAACAACGCGCCATGCCAATAAAGCCATTATGAAGTAAGCACCTGCATGATATAACTTATCCTGGCCTTCAAACCATATCGGTGCCGGTATTGATGACTGATCAGATAGCCAGTAAATAAATAAAAAATAAATAGCCAGCATTAAAAAATCTTGCGTTTTAGTCATAGTATGAGTTATGAAAAATATATTTGAATTCGCCGAGGCCTGTTTACACAACCCCAGCATTGACGAAATGCTAAGCCTTACTCATCAAGCATGGCAAGCTATGAGCACTGGTGGTTTAAACCTGCTTTCCCTACATCCCTTGGCACCCATTTCCCAAGTCTGCTTTCCGGAGAAACCGATGCTTCTGGCACCACGTGACATGCCCAAACGTAAACTAGGCAGCCCTGAAGGCGTTGCAGCTTTCTTTCATGCGATAGCCCATGTTGAATTTGTCGCTATTTATTTAGCGTGGGATATCCTGTATCGATTCAGGGGAATGCCAGATCAATTTTATCAGGATTGGCTACAAGTTGCTGATGAAGAAGCGCAGCACTTTGAATTAATCAGGCAACATTTACAAACAATGGGCATGAACTACGGTGACTTACCCGCTCATAATGGCTTGTGGGATCATGCCAAAGATACCGCTGATGATATATTGGCGCGTTTAGCTATGGTTCCTCGCTGTATGGAAGCACGTGGACTGGATGTGACTCCGGCCATTATTAAAAAATTTGAACAGGTTAATGATACAGCCAGTGTCACCCTATTGACCCGAATTTTGACCGATGAAGTGGGTCACGTCGAACGCGGCTCCTACTGGTTTAAAATGGTCTGTGCACAACAAAACATTGAACCAGAAGCCAAGTACCGTGATTTAATCAAACAATTTTATCTGGGCGGCAAGCCAAAAGGGCCTTTTAACAGAGAAATGCGTATAATTGCAGGCTTCTCTACTGCTGAGTTAGACTGGTTGGAAAATACAAACCCATGAATACACAAAAAATTTTTAATACGCCCCTTTTCAGCTTGGGCTTTAGAGTCTTCTTTGCCTTAGCCGGATTATCTGCACTGGTTTTAATAGTGCTTTGGAATGCCCTTTTTAAAGGCCATTTACACATCGACAATTACTATGATTCAACTTTTTGGCATGCTCATGAAATGCTACTGGGTTATTCGGTTGCCGTGATTGCCGGCTTTTTGTTAACTGCGGTTAAAAACTGGACCAACCAACCCACGGTAACGGGTGACAAGCTAGCCGGACTGGCTCTGTTATGGTTATATGGCCGCATCTTACCTTTTTATTCTGGTTTATTACCCGACCCACTCATAGCCCTAGTCGATTTTGCCTTTCTGCCTGTATTGACCTACGAAATCAGCAAACCGATCATCAAAAACCAGAACATTAAAAGTGGGGTCTTTATAGCCCTGTTAGTGTTATTAACCCTTGGAAATGGATTAGTTCATACTGAACTATTAGGCTACTATGAAAATACGGCCTGGTCAGGGATTCAACTGGTTATAGGGACTATCATCGTCCTTATTTTGGTATTGGCTGGACGCGTATTGCCATTATTTATAGAAAAAGGTCTATCAGGCACGCTGATCATCAAAAACCCACTAATTGATGCACTTTCCATTGGCTCGGCGGTCGTTGCCTTTGCTTTACAGATCGGCGGACTATCAGGCACATTTCTAGGCGTCGTTGCAATTTTTGCCGCAGTGATTAACAGTGTCCGCTTATATGGATGGTATGTACAGAGAATCTGGTACGTCCCTTTATTATGGATACTTTATGTGGGTTATTGCTGGATTATCCTCGGTTTTGTACTCACCGCCTTATCCGTATTTCAGTTGTTTTCATCCGTCCTTGCCTTACATGCCTTTACAGTGGGCGGCATCGGTGTACTGACTTTAGGAATGATGGCCAGGGTCGCTTTGGGTCATACTGGCAGAACCCTTAAAGCCTCTAATGCGATTGCCATTGCCTTTGTATTAATTAACCTAACTGCTTTAATCAGAGTGCTGATACCCTTAGTCTTGCCTAACTGGTATAACACCATAATCTATGTTTCCACCTTGTCCTGGCTAGCAGCATTTGCGCTGTTCATGTTTGTTTATGCACCTATTTTAACTCAACCCCGGATTGATGGACGGATAGATTAATGGTTACCAAACTTGATGATGTCGTTGGACTCATTACTGGATCTTTGGTTTTGTTTTCAAGCATTGGACTCTTTGCTTTAACACTAAACACCCGCTATACCCACTCAATCGGTCGGGTCAGGGATATTTATGAAGAGCTAAAAAAAAATAATGACGACTCACCCAAACTAGCCCAAGAACTTCATGCCATGGTGCATCGATGCCACTTGCTTAAATGGAGCTTTGGCTTATTGCTTTGCAGCGGAATATCCAGTGGCCTGTTTTTACTGGGTTCTATATTTTTTAGATTTATCGATTACTCACGTGAAGAATTATTAATAGTATTTGTCGTCTTCAGCGTTTTGTTTATCTTCAGCTCAATGATTTTCTTATTCATTGACGTTTTGGCCTCATTAAAAGCCACCTTAGTCCATATTGAATATCTAAAGAAAATATAAGCCTAACTAAATAACACGGATAGCTAACTGTTACGTTACTGAGTAAATTTACTCAGTAACGTAATACTGCTAAAAATCAAGGGCAATTGAATGGGGCTAACGTTCCTTAAACGCCAAAAAGAATGGACTGAATATTACTCCATTCACCATTAGCGACACTTTTATCCCACCAGCGTAAGCGGTATTCTCGCGTTTCATGGGTATTACCTTCTGCTAATGGGCGCTTATCGTAATAAGGTTTAAGTGTATCAATGGCTAAAAAAGTCCACTCCCCACCATTAATACGACTCTCGATCAAGACACCCTCATGACCATATTTATTAAAATTAATGACCACTTGCTGTCCAGATTCACCCAGCTCTATAGTGATGGAAGGGACCGGGATTAAATGTTCAACTGTATTAGTTGCAGCAATAATACCCAAGTCATGACCAATAGCTTCGGTATATTTAGAACTTGCTTTAATACGGACAACCTGACTAATCAAACGTTTTTGAATACCCGGTGCTGGCGCAGACGGAGCATCAGGAAATACAGTGGGCTGAGGGTAATTAATACTGCTATCACCAGAAATAGTATCAGAAACCATCATTATTTTATAAGCAGTTGACTCCTTGGCATCACGTTGAATGCTGGGGTGCCAGTGTTGCAGCATCCAGATATAATAGGCAAGATCCGTCTGGGTACTGGCTAACTCTTGATCTGTAATACCACAACTGGTGCCATAAATCGGCAGTTTTAAATTGTAATGAGAAAGCCAGACGATTTGGCCGTCCTGCGTGTTAGGAAAATAGGATTTAGAAGACATGATAAAGAAAAATTACGGCTAGATTAAGCTGCCTGCTCAACAGTAATATGAATGCTGAGATGAGTTACGAGAAAATAAAAGCGACTTCTTTATATTTTCTAAGACACAAGCTACTCGCCTTATGCAATAACTGCAATGTAAATTAAATATTTCTATTTTCTTAGGTTATATCTACCCTACCTTTAACCCCATAAGAAAGTGGATCAAACGACAAGGATTGTTCTTGAAGCCTGGAGCACAGCGCTTTGAGTTCCTAGTTGTTTCTGTGGCACTTACAGCAACAAGGGTGGAATTTAAATCGCTGGGCTTCGGACTCTTAGCCCCTGAGCTGGAGATGTTAACCCGATTTCTGGAACTCCCAAGAACGTTGCCCAAGCTTTGAAGAACAGGCTTGGACCTTCTAGCGCAAGCGGGCGGTCTTCTATTGCACACACCCAGACTGTGGGTGCGCTCACTAAAAGCATCAATACCAGATTATGACAATTAACTAGGCCACTAGAACTCTGAGCGCTTTCCCTAGGACATCGGACGCCTTACCCAGAGCTTCCGGCGCATTACCCAAGACATCGGGCGCACTACCTGGAACCCTCAGCGCTTACACTGGGAGGTTAAGCGCCTGTGTTAGAACATCGGCTGCACGCTATAAATCTGTAAGGAACTACCCTGGGAGAGAAACTTAAAAAGAACTTCCCTATAACTTATTTATCATGTATGTTGATCTGACAAACAATCAGCAATGGTTTCAAAATTGAATATCAATCTTTCCCCTGAAATAGAGCGCTAAATTCAGAACAAGGTTAACTCTGGCTTTTATGGTAGTGCTTCTGAAATCATCAGTGCGGCTATTCGACGCCTGCGTACTGAAGACGAAAAACTCGAAACTTTACAGCAATTCAGATTGGCGACGATCAGATTTCACGAGGCGAATGTGAACCCTATTCATCGATTCTGATGGCAGAATTAACGCAACAAGCATTAGAAAAAGAACAGCTTTTAAAAAACTTAAATTAATGCTTCCAGACCTTTACGCTCAAGAATGTTAAGTAGTTTTCTTGATGGCCCACTGGGATGTTTCTCGCCAACCTCCCACTTCTTGACAGTGGAAGGGCTAGTATTCAGAAGACTAGCAAAAACTGATTGGCTTAGTTTATAGCGATCCCTCAGTTCACGGATCTGTATTGCATCATAGTTGGGAATAGGTTCAAGGCAAAGAGCATCATATTTGAGCATCTTTTTTTTATCTATAAAACCCGCACTATATAAATCGTTAGCGGTCTCATGAACTGCCAATAGAATATCTTTCTCGGCTTTTGATTGTTTAGCCATGACAAATCTCCACAGTGAACCTTAATTCTTCTCTCAAAAACAAAAAGTAATAATCTATGCGGTATATTACACTAATGGGCTAACTTTACTAAAAAACGATAGCAGTAAGAATTACCTGAATCTCTGAACAGCACAGAGCAATCAATGTATGCCACCAAGTTGTTTTCAGCTCTTTAATAAAGAGAGTTAATATTGCCCGTAACTTTCCTAATAAAATGGATATAAAAAACAGCTTTTAAGGGTTCATCAACAAATGTACTTCTACCAATAAGACTTGTACAAAACCTAGATGGGGTAACTGTTGGAAGATTAAGAGGAATAAGTGATGGAATTAAATAAAAACAGTCGGACACAAACCAATTTAGTATTGCCTTTAACCTCGCTCCATTTTGCTACTGACATTTGCAACAAGCAACTCCTTGATTTCATGATAACGGCGGCTTGTTGCAAATCTTACCCTTTGTGCAACGGGCGGCAAAAAACGGCGGCGTTTTGAATGCCATTGTTTTGTCTACTGCTTGGGTGTTTTGATGCTCTTGAAACCGGGGAGTCGCTATTTTTGCGAAAGATTTTTCCGGGCATCCTGCTAGGAAAAATCAGCAAAAATGTACGCGACCGCTTATGCCTTCGGCGGCCCCGATTCGTCCTCGTCACCTCGTCTCGACCCAACAAGGGGTCGAGACATAGGCTCCAAATGACTTGACGCCGTGTATCGGGTCAGAGGAGGCAGCAGCCTCCGTCTGCCCACAGAACCGTGCGTACGGATCCGTACACGGCTCCTCATGCAAGACATATCCATTGAGAAACATCAAACCAATGCGCCTGCTTTTGATCGGAGCGTATTTCCTGCCCTTTCAGGTTAATAAACCAACTATTGGGATAGGCCCTCGTTACCGCTCGGGTATTAGAGAGCGCCCATCGTTTGTTATTTGAAAAGACGTCTTTTGACGCTTGTTTGGGCGGCACCCCCCGTTTG
>CAIPPE010000017.1 GCA_903866825.1 uncultured Methylococcaceae bacterium | reverse complement strand
TGCCTATCCCTTTTCAACTTTTCAATCAAATCAAATGCCGTCTTTGTTGATAATCGATTTTTTTTGCTTAGAAACTTTAGGCCGTCACACGTACTTCCTTGCCAAAAAATCCACCAGTAATATTTATAATATCTTGGATTAGGATGCATGAATGAAGCTTCACAAATTAACGAATAAAAGCCTTTCTGATCGGTTTCCGCAATCAAGGTTTTAAAATTGGGTGTTCTCATAGTCATTCACTCATTAAGCAACAAACTTCGTTAAAAATAGTTAGAGAGGTTAATTATCCATAACAAGTCGACATATTGTGTCGTTTTATTAATAACATTAAGTTAAGCTTCAAATAACCGCGTTAATAAACGACACGATCTGTCGACACTGGTCTGTATCATTGGCTTCATCGTCTTTCATTGAGGAGTAAAGCCATGACCATTAGCACCCAAACCAAGCAACTGCCTGATTTTGTATGTAAAACTCCCAGCATACAACATAAATTCGTCTCAAAACATGCCCCTTACCAACCATTAATAGCTATTTATCTGTTACGCCTGGTTATAGGTCTTAAAAACAAGCTGCCTGCCACCGCTATGGAAGAGTTATTCCATCAGGATCTCAATGAGTTAACCGGACTAACACCCCGTAAATCGTCTAGAAGTATTGATCCATATTTAGAGGACTTTCGGCCCCCTCGCAGCACAACGACGCTTTACAAACATATTAAAGATCGATTAAACGAGTTGTTAGCACAGGGCATGCAAATTGATACGCCTCTCTTTAAAAATGTCCAATGGCTGGCAACTGAACTAGAACTTTCTGAATGTGATCAGGAGCTACTTGTATTAAGTCTGTTGATGGCCGGTATTAAAAAATTTAATGGTTATATTTCTAGCTACTGTGAATTAAGTCATGAAGCGTTTATAGTGGATTATCTACGGATCATGACCACCCGCCCGATTGAAGAATTAGAAAAATGCTTAGATTCGGCCAGTCCCTTATGTCAAATTGGCTGGTTGAATGTAAATGAAACCCTGGATGTTTCTCGCTTGGTCGTTCCTCCCACTATTCTGTTTACGCTATTTGATGAACAACCTTCACTAGAAGCGCTCCGTAGAATTTTTTTCAAACAACTGAAACCTGGCTCGTTACAAGCCCATGACTTTCCGCTGCTTCAAAATGATCTGGATGTGCTTATACCCTATCTGCAAGCTACATTAGAAAGTCGGCAAGCGGGCGTCAACGTGGTGATCTATGGCAAACAGAATCAAAGTAAATGGGAGCTAGCCCGTTTATTGGCAAAATGCGTTGGGGTTCCACTTTATGAAGTGGCACATAATCATCCTAACCAGTCTCATCTTGAACCCGAAGATCGTTTCGCAGCTTGCCAACTTACCCAGTATTGGCTAAACAAAAAAAACAAATCCGCTCTTATTGTTCTGGATGCAGCAGACGACGTGCTGTCGAAAAAGTGGTCATCCGATCTATTTGAAGAGGAGGCAATAGTCAGCGGCATCAACCTAAGAGTAATGAAACAACAATTTTGTAATAACCCGTTACCCATCATCTGGATTATAGATACACCCAGATCAATCGAATATGATTGCTTACGCAGCTTTGACTATGCACTTGAGCTAGACAAAATGCCGGAGGCCTTGCGCCATAAACAAATATCGAGAGCCACCCAAGCATTATCAATCAGTGATACCTGGCGTCAACAATTAGTAAAGCACACTGATATCCCGCTTAATCAGATCAACAAAGCGGCCAAGATTGCTGAACTGAATAATTCTGATATTGGAATGAGCACTGAACTTATTATGGAACAGGTTTTGAACAGTCATATTCACTTATTCAAACGCCCCCTGTCGATCAGTCGGCATCGGCCAGTAACCGGTTATAACTTATCTTTTACTAACACCACGATTCCGCTCAAAACATTATTGGCTGGATTGAACCATAAACCACAAGGTACTTTCTGTTTTTATGGCGCTCCCGGCACAGGGAAGAGTGCATTCGCCAAACACCTTGCCGAGCAATTAGGCTTACCGATATTAATTAAGCGTGCCTCTGATATTCTGGATAAATATATTGGCGAAACCGAGAAGAATATAGCTGATATATTTCGAGAAGCGAATCGTGAAGGTGCGATATTGCTTTTAGATGAAGCAGACAGTTTACTAGGTGATCGCTGCGATGCCCGTCATAACTGGGAAGTGTCTAAGGTAAACGAAATGCTCACGCAAATGGAACAATTTGAAGGTATTTTTATCTGCACCACTAACTTAATGGAGAGAATGGATGCTGCGTCATTGCGTCGATTCGATTTCAAAGTGAAGTTTGATTATCTTAAGGCAGAACAACGCTGGGGGTTATTCCAACAAGAAAGCCTGCGATTAGGCGCACAACTCCCAAAGGATATAGCTGAGCTAAACACACTTAAAAATCAAATCGAACGCCTCACCCAGTTAACACCCGGTGACTTTGCGGTGTTAAATAGGCAGGCTCGATATCAAGTTGAACCTTTAGCCCTACACACTATGTTGAGTATCTTAGAACAAGAATGTATCGCTAAAGGTGAAGAGTTTGGTAGTATTGGGTTTATTTAACGTCACGTTTTCTAAGCTTCAACATCACTATTCCAAACCGCACACCATAATGCCGATAAAACTTCACTGGCTTTACCCTGAAAATTACATTCGGCCACTGTATCTAAATCCGTTGCCTGGGTGTTTATTTGAATCAGATAAGCACCACAACGAGCGGCATTGTAAGGTAGACTTGCGGCGGGGAAAACCTCCATCGAACAACCAATACTGACAAGGACGTCACAGTTAAAACTCTTCATCTCGGCCTGAGAATAGGCTTCTTCGGGTAAGTTTTCTCCAAACCACACGACATCCGGCCTTAACAGACTATTACATTCAGGACAATTAGGCGGTTGCTGGGTGGGATGATCAAAATCATGCGGAAACCGATGCCCGTTTTTGCGACATTGGTTTCTGGCAATACTGCCATGTAACTCAATAACATTCTGACTCCCTGCGCGTTGATGAAAACCATCAATATTCTGGGTAATCACCGTCACGTGAGGGGCTTTATGTTGCCAATCGGCAATAATAAAATGAGCACGATTGGGTTCCAGAACTCTTACTTGTTGGCGGCGTTCTGCATACCATTGCCAAACTTTTGAGGGATCATTATCAAAGCCATTGACACTGGCATAAATATCAGGATCAAAATCTTTCCATAGGCTTTTCGCACCGTCCCTAAATGTCGGTATACCGCTTTCTTGGGAAATACCCGCCCCAGTAAAAAATACGATAGTTTCGGCCTGTCTTAAACGCTTAATCACAGTCTCATTGAATTTCATAAAAACCTTTATTTTTGATAACGCTTTACGAATTACATATCGTTTGCATATTTATCCATAATCAAATCAAAGTTAAGCGTATAGCTGTCAAGACAGATCACGCTTTTTCTCTTCAAGATAGGTAACTATAATTGTTAGAGCTTCCGTCCAAGATAGCCCACAAGAAATAGCTGCGGTATCAACCACATCATGAAAAGATGGAATATCTGGGTTAAAACGTTCACGTTGAATAGCAGATGCAATATCACGCATAGTGCCACGCAGTGATAATATTTTAAGTGCTGAAAGTACTGTATCTGGAATTGGTTCATTAAGAAAAGAAGATAATTCGCCAAGCAACACTGCCACTTGGGATTCAGATCCTAGTGCATTTGGATATTTCTTCCACTCTTCAATTTTCTTAATGAGTAACATATTTGTTAGGTTACCAAGATGGGTCAAATGTTCTTCTTGGTTTACATGCTCAGGTAGCGCAAATATTAATTGTCCATCCGCCGTTATATCTACACGGTAAAAAAGAACTGACTGACCATTATTAACATGGTTACCAATACCTAAATCGAGATCAGGTAAACTGTCTGATCTATTGTATGGCAAAGTTTGAATAGTGTTAAGTGTGTATGGTTCCCCATTTGCTCTTCTAAGTAAATTTTGATTATCAATAAGGTCCTGTATAGTCCAGTTCAGTGGAAGTAATCGTTCATTAATCACTCGTCTAATTTCGTCTTGCAATGCCATAACTTTCTTCCTAATAATTTAATTAATTTGTTTGAATACTTCTAGTTAAAAAATGTTTGAGGATATTATTTTGCTTTATAACCAAGATCATCAAGGCGTTTACGTGCTGATACACCTGTACAACTATCAACTTGATTTAACAAGTTAGCCAGACTAGACTAAGACTTTTTATAGGATATCACCATGCAAACGACCGTTAATATGTTACAAGCTAAATCTTCATTGTCACGTCTAGTCGAAAGTATTGAACAAGGTAAAGAGCGTGAAATTATTATAGCCAGAAATGGTCGCCCTGTGGCAAAACTAGTTCCTATTAATGTTACGTCCGCTAACAATCGAATAGGTATTGCAAAAGGACTCTTTGAAGTACCTGATGACATCGATACCTATAATGATGAAGTCGCTAAATTATTTGTCGGCGAGGCTCAGTCTTGAATCTGTTACTGGATACTCACGTGGCACTTTGGGCTATTACAGATAATCCCAAGTTATCACAAAAAGCACGTGAACTTATACTTTCACCAAGAAACAATGTATGGGTCAGCGCTGCAAATATATGGGAAATTGCTATAAAACATGCTCTTGGTAAAGGAGATATGCCCATTTCTGGCCAAGATGCGATGCGTTATTTTAACGAAGCAGGCTATCGCTTCCTTGCTATTGAGGCAGAACACGCTATTGCCGTTGAAGATTTACCACTCCATCATCATGATCCATTTGATCGAATATTAGTGGCACAAGCGCTGGTAGAACCCATGCGCTTAATGACTCATGATTCATTAGTTGCAGTTTATAGCGACACCATTATCAAAATTTAAAGATTGCCCTGCTTGATTGTAATTCAGTGAAGCGCTTCATAAACGCAAGCTTAGCCTCCTGAGGTGACATGGGGCTTAGCGGTATAGGCAGCTCTTCAATTCCGGCCAAGTAAACCCAGGGTTCGACGGAGTTTGGCATAAGATCTCTCTTTTCTGTAGCCAACGCTATCAAATCAGCGCGTTTAATAGCAGGGTGACCACAATCACCCAGATTAAAGGCTGTCGCGATAATATTGCTCACGTGTGCTTCGATGACATTGTATTCCGGCAATAAGGCTTTCAAAGGTTTTACGACATCCCCCAAATATGCTTCAGCCGCATCGTGCATTAGCGCTTCCAGCTTTAATTCATCAGCCACCAAATCTGCGACCATCAAAGAATGCTGAGCTACCGAATAAAATGCTGTCGTTTGCCCATTAAACCGGCAGGTATAAGCTAGACCATGGGCAATATCTTCAATATCGATGTCTTCAACGCGAGGATTTTGAGGATAGAAGCTATTACCTAAAAAGGTGGAGATAAAGATATTTAAACTCATGCGTAATAGACCTTAAAAAATTACTATAAATCAGTCACCAACGATGCAAGTGCATTACCTTGAGCAATGACATTTCCATTGCGATCGGTCGTTCTGCCACCGGTAGCTGAAGGTCGATACCAACCTAAAACAGTACCATTCACGTTTTGTATACACTGAACGCCATTCCCTTTATCCATAATATGAGCGAGTGTCGTGCCGTTTCGAGTTTTAATACTTTGTAAAATCATATTGAGCTCCAGAATATAAAAAGATGGGTGTCTGTTTAATTAATTAAACTTATTTTGAACGACTAGCAAAGGATATAGGGTGAGCAGACAATATGTGTCGAATACAATCCAGTAAAAGTAGATAATAAACATCCACTAAAACTTCTTAGGGTTGCAGAACGATGATCGTCCAAAAAAAGCCAAATGCCAAACATACACTCTTGCGACATTGGCATCTGCTAAGAAAACTGCCCCGCTATCCCCGAAGAATCAGTATCAATGACCTCCATGATTATCTAAAAAATGAGAGTTTTAAAACTTCCCGACGAACTATAGAAAGAGATCTGAAGAAGTTAGGGGAAGTATTTCCGATAGATGATGATGGGGCTAAACCAGCTGGTTGGTTCTGGCTAGAAAGTGCAAGCGCCTTATGCTTACCTTCAATCTCGGCGACCGAAGCCTTAACCTTTAAATTAGTAAAACAGCATCTGACTGATTTAATGCCGGTTTCAGTTCTGGCGCACCTAAAGCCTTTCTTTGAACAAGCGGAACGGGAGCTTCAATCCTTGAATAAAAGCCATTTACAAGAATGGCCAGACAAAATAGCATCAGTACCCTCCTCTCAACCGTTATTACCCCCTGTCATTGATGCTACCGTACAGCAAGTGGTTTCGGAATCTTTATTAAACAACCTGCAACTACGAATTCTTTATCAAAATCGGGAGCAAGTTACGCCAGAAGAAAGAATCGTACACCCACTGGGCATGGTGTCCAGAGGCGGACTCATCTACTTAATCGCAGCCGCCGTCAACGACCTTACGACGATCCGCTTACGACTCATGCACCGGATTCATTTTGCTGAGGCATTAGCGGCACCTTCACAACGCCCAGAAAACTTTGATTTACAGGCATTTATCAATAGCGGGCAACTCGGCTTTGGGCAAGGAAAAATGCTTAAATTGAAGGTTGCATTTATGTCCGAAACGGCCAAGCATTTAGAAGATACTCGGCTCTCGCTTGATCAGACTATAGAGCCTTACGATAAAGGTCGAGTTCTGGTGACGGCTACTCTAGCTGACACGCAACAATTGACGTGGTGGTTGTTAGGCTTCGGCGATAAAGTGGAAGTACTTGAACCCATTGAGCTTCGCCAAAAAATAGCTGGTATCGCTATAGGCATGACGAAGCACTATGGGGAATAATTTGATGTGGTGAATTAGCAAAGAACTGTTGAGGTTTCCACGGTTCTTGGCTCCACCCTTCTGCTATTTGGGCTAAATTGATGTTTAAAGTCTCATTATCCAGATATCCTGGGCGCGTCTCGACTTTGAACGCTCTCACATCGTAACCACTCCACTTGAGAGGAATCCCAATGGAAATCAATTCATAATTTTTATGCTTGATGCAAAATTGACTCGTTAATCGGGCGTGTGTTTCATGACAAAAATGCACCTCGCTATCAACCAGTAAATATTTAACACCGATATTTCCAAGAAGACTGTAAAACACGGAAATACATTTCCTGCATCCGCCAAAACCACAGCCCTGTCTGACTTTTACAAAATGAGTAATTGCCAGTTTGTTTTTTAGAATAAGCTCTTCAAGAAAGTTGTAATTTTCAAACATAAAATAAAACATCTGAACATCAAATTCACCCAGCGTATCAGAAATAATTTTTAGCTTTAATAAGTAAATAGACGTTTCGCCAACTTCGTTAACACGACTACTTACATGGGTATCCCTTATCCGAAAATGAATATTAATATTAGGTGCAAAAGACAATGGAATCTTTTCCATTATCTTAATTGTAGTACGCGCATGCTGATGAATAATCATTGGTAGCATATCTTTATCTAATCCTGTCCAACTTTGATTGTAATCTGTATGACATACAATATTGGGTTGCTCAGAAATACCATGCAAGGCCAATCTTTCTGGAGTGATCTCCATTAAATCCCGATAATCTTTTCCTGCACTGGGATACCATAGGATTTTTTCTTCATCAATTCCAGAAAAAAACTCATTGAGAGATTGCTGAGTCTGCTCTGTTTTGCCTATCAACAAGTTTTTAAGTTTCATGGTTTTTTAGTTTTCCACAATTTGCTAATTTTTCATCAGAATTACTATTACCAACTTTTGGATAAACAAATCATTAGGAGTTGGTCGTTTGATAATCAATCTATTAAAAGCCCTCGAGACGCCAAGCATGAAAGTAACTGCCAGGATACTTTGTGTGTGACGGCTTTAAACTTACGTTTAGTTCTCTTGCGGCCTCTTGAATTGCTTTCTTTTGAGTCATATTTGCTTGGGTACAGAGTTCCATCGCACGTCTTTTAAATATATCAGAATTTGCCCTAATTATTTCTGGCAATTCTGTATCTTGTGTTACATGTTGAATTAAAGAATTGTCGTGATTTTGAACTTCTTCAGCAGAGTCATTTTGCTTATCATGGTTTTCAAATAAATCTTGTAAAAATTCACTAGAAGCAAAGTCTAATTTGAAACCTTGCCCGTGCCTAACATTAACTATAAAACCTTCTGCCTTAAGTATTGGAGCAATTGCAGACGCGTATCTTCGTCCAGTAATTATTTCTTGATCTATAAAATAACCTAATGATTGTGCATTTCCTGGACCATCCATTTTAGAGCCTAATGGTATATCACTTTTACCTGTAAATCTTATTAATAGTTTTGATAAATCATCTGCATCTAATTGAAATCTGGTCTTTCCCCATTCAATAGTTAAACCGTCTACCAGATTACCAGTATATAAAATAGCCGCCCCATTCCCTCTCAGAGTATTTAAACTTGTATATTCATGAGATTCATCATAATCTTCTACGTCTGGTAAGTTAGCAGGAGGCGTTAATGGAATGCTGATTGTAGTAGGCGAAGCAGATGGTGGTACTACTGAATAACCAATCATAAACAAGGCGGCCTCCAAGGCTCGTAAGCTCTCATTTTTAGATACTCCCCAAAATGGAATTTCTTTATTTTCTGCTGTGCTTGCTACTTCTGCCACCACCGCATTTAAAACCCAATTTGCTTTTATATTCCATTCCGCATGTTTTTTAGAATTATCATTCAGTTTCCTAAATTGATGACTACCCATACTTGGATTACGTTTTTTTGAACCACTCCAGTGAAAAGCAAGATTAGCGGGGACTTGATTTAGCCCATTATCTTGGCAATAACGACGAACCAACAAGCCTAATGCAGCCGCAACACGACTATCGTAAATAATAAAGTTGTTATATTTAAGTGCATAAATCTTGGTAAAACCAGAATTCATTCTATAAAGCTTATGTTTAAAACCTTTCAAGTCTGGATGTGGATTTGATAATTGAGCATGTGAATCATTAAAAAGTGTTGATAACTGAGTTTGACTTTTTTTAACCCAGAGCCAATCCCGATTTGCCGTGTAAAGCGTAAACTGTTTGCCACCGGCTCCCCATTCAAGACAATCTAGGCAGGCTTGATAGAGATCATTTTCTGTTGTGGCGGTTTTTAAGCTATGCGCGATACCCTCTAAAATGGATTTGTTATCTGCATAATTTTGTTTTTTCCAAGCATAGCCATCAAAAGCGTCTTTAATAGTATGATAATGAACACATTTTCCTATTTGATCATCGAAAAAATGCTGATTCACTGGTTCTACTAAGTAGCAATGATTTAATGGTTGATTAATATCACTTACCATATCCGACAAATATTGAATAAACCTTTCTACATGTTGATCAGAAAGATACTGTTCTTTGTCTGGCTCCAAATAAAGATGCCCCAACTTTTCAAATGCAGCTTCTGAATAATCTGAATTAATAGGTGCGGTAATAGGCTTATCGACTGGTTTTTTATCGGGATTCAGTTCCAAATAGCCAGCATAACTACTACACGAAAAGCGTCCATCACAATATGAACAGACTTCATCGAATAAGGAACCTCTTTCGTCTTCTGAGGTAACTGGCAAGTCTGCGATAGCTCGTGGCTGAAATTTACGCTCTTCAATGCAATCAACAACTTGTCCAAAATGATTCATTGTTACAGCTACTGCCTCTGAATTGAATGGTAGAGGAACAACTGGGTTCCATGCGTTAAGTGCATTGGTATTGGAGGGAGGTCTAGTGGCAATAATAGATGTACCAGAAAGTGATTGGCCGTGTAATGTCTGCCAAATATGAGCGTAGACATTGAGTTGTTCCTGATAATAGCTTGAATGGTCTCTTACCAAGTACGCATCATGAGTCTTGATGTCGTACAAATGTGATTGATTACCATCCACTTCCTTAGCCATATCAACCACGCCATGTAAAGAATAGATGATTCCATTAGGTGTTGTCTGACTCGGCAGAGTCAACGGTACTTCAGTATCGGTAATGGTTTGAGCTAAGTCACTTAATTTATTCCAATAATGAACCACTTGATCATGAGCAGCAACAAGCGTGTGTGGAGCCAATTTATGTGAACTTTGTTTACTTAATACCTGATAGTTTTCGTCAAAACGATATTTGATGAAAGCTGTCATCCCATTCTTAAAAGCATGCAATGTATTAGTTTGTCTTGCAGTAATCAGCCCACGATGAATATCTTCAATGGTTTTATGCACCAGAATACCGAAAGCCATAGTGCGGGTACGGGATGGCGCGAAGCCGTATTTTCTAAACAACATATACTGTCGTGGACAGGCCAAGTAATATTGATAATCCGCTGTGTAAGAATAGATTTTGGGAAGTGTTTTTGGGGTGTTATTTGCAGTGGGTAACTTAGCCAATTTTAATTTCTTTATTTTACAAATAGCTATTCCATTTATACCGTTATCCAACAAAGATTTTATCCCAGGATGGCGTTTATCTTTTGCGTCTTTCTTATGGGTGTTGGAAATAATTAGCAGGTTTTCTGCACGAGACAAAGCAACATAGAACATGCGCATGGCATCGAACTCGCCAATTAGCGTTAGTGGTTCGAGGTTTTGCGCAACGGCTATGGGTAACATTGACCTTGCCAATTTTTCTACCTGAGTTACTTGGTTTGAGAATGGAATTATACTTCCCAACACCACAACCGGAAACTCTAAGCCTTTGGCTTGATGAATGGTCAGGAACGGAATTCTGCCTTTGGGAAACGGATTTTCGCTATCTTCATATTCGGATTCTTCAAGGCGGTATAAGCCATAAAGATAACTATTAAAGAAACTATTTCTGAGTGAATTACCACTGACACCATAATCACTGCCTTGGATCACTGAAAGATTGTTCATTTGTTGATAGCGGAACAGATATTGGCTAATCAAACTCAAATTACAGATTGGACCTTCATCACCACCTAGTTCTGCTTCAGTTAACCAAGTACTGATAGGCTCTATTGAACAAAATTGATAAAAAAGATCAAGTAAGTTCCAATCTGTCGCTTGGTTATTGCCTAAGTTATTAAGCTCGTTTCTTCTTGACGCTATCAGTTTTTTTAATTCATTGACGACTTCATCGTCTTCAGCAGAGGTGATTTCTTGAGCGGCGTACTCGCACTGATCAAGCCAGTCATTGAATTTTTTAAAAGCACCACCTCCTTCATATTCATCAGGTCTTCCTAAAACTTGAAGCATTAATCCAAAAATTAGTTTCGCTTCTTCACAATCCAAAAACAGTCCAGAGCGGGGCGAATAGACTGGTAAGCCTTGCTTTGCAAGCGCATCAATCATGGATTTTGCTAATGGACTTTTTACCGACGGATAAAGAAAAGCAATCTGGTTAGGGTCAGCAACCTTTTTGCTATCCAGTAATGTTTTAACTAAAACAGCAATCTCCTCGCAACGGTCAAGGTCGTTATCTGAAGACGTAACGACAACTGCAGTATGATCGCATGTTCTATTAGCGGTAATTGTTTTGTTAGGTACTCGATAAGGTTGTAGTGCTGTATCGGTAATAATGAACTGATTATAAAACTCCACAATCTGTGGACATGAGCGATAGTTTATATTTAGGTCAATTCTGCAAGGTGTTATGCCCAATTCTTGAGAACATCTCTTTTGAAACCGAACCAAGTTTTCAACGGTAGCTCCACGGAAACGGAAAAGAGCCTGGTCATCATCGCCCACTACGCATAGATTCTTAGTTTTAGCTGCTAAATTAAAGAATATATGCTCTTGTACAGTATTAGTGTCTTGGTATTCGTCAATCAAAAGATATTTAAAAGCGACATTTTCATCTGTGTTGTTTTTTAAAATGTCTAAAGCTTTTTGTTGGAGCATTGACATATCGGTTTTGTTTACTTTATTTAGGCTATCGAGATAGTCTTGATACATACCACCTAGAAATGGTTCTTTATTGGTAAAACCAGCAGAATCTATACATTCTTCTGATAATCTATTGAATAATGAAATGAGTCCAGTCGTAGCACGATGACGTTTGGATTGCCCCCATCCAGCCGGCTTTAATTCATTAACTACATCTTCATCAGTTTTGCTTTGCTTTAACCAGAACTGACTGTTGTAAACATGAAAATACTGCTCCACTTTATCCATCAATTCTGGTGCAGGTGTTCCCGATGGATTAAACCGTCTGTCTGTCAAAATCCGTCTACACAAGGAATGCACTGTACCCACATACATTTCTGAAGTATCAAAATATCGGTCCGGCACACTTCCAAGTAAAGTCAGCAGACCATCTTTAAGCTGTCTGGCCGCTTTTTCAGTAAAGGTGCTAAGAAAAATATCTCGTGGCTGGACGTTGTGAAAAACAATTAAATTGAAAGTGCGCCATAGTAGTACTCGTGTTTTACCAGAACCCGGCCCTGCAACCAACATTAGCGGTCCATTAACGCGATCCACTGCTTTATATTGGGCTGGATTGGGTAAAAATCCATTTTTTTCAAAGTATGTATTAAGGCTCATATATTTATCCAAATATTAAAAATTTACGGGGTCGGTACTCTTTAATCCATTAGTGCATAGTCTGAAGCTAATAGCATAAAAACAAAATAACTGTCAACAAGGGTAAGAGCCAATATTTAATCATCTTGAAGATAAAAGCATTGCACCTCTTGGTCTTGTTAATATCATTATCATAACCAAGTCATGCGACATAACATGTCGACTTATATTTTATAAACTTATAAATGATCATTAACGACCTACTATGTCGCGAATGTTTTTTAATATAGCTGCACACAGTAAACATCTCTATCAGCCCATAGATAACATTATGAATAACGATACATCAATCCGAAAATTGCCCACTAATAGTCAAGGTAAAGACTATGTCGTAGGTGATCTTCATGGCTGTTTTAGCCTGTTAGAACTTTTGTTGGAGGCAGTGCAATTCGATAAAAGCCGGGATCGACTGTTCTCAGTGGGTGATTTAATAGATCGTGGCCCAGATTCATTACGCTGCCTGCAATTACTTGAAGAACCATGGTTCTATGCAGTACGTGGGAACCACGAAACAATGATGATGGAGTTCTTTTTACCGTATTTAATTAATGGTAAATTAAAGCAGCTTGAGGATGTGAATGGCATAGGCTTTTTAGATTATGGTGGCAATTGGGTAAGAGCCTATTACCAAGCGGATCAACAATGCATGTCTGCCGAATTCGATCGCGGTCTTGCCCTGATTAGGGAAATGCCACTTATATATAGTGTGGGTGAAGGAGCTAACCGTTTCCATGTAATCCATGCTGAACTAATCAGTACGAATTATGAATCTCTTGAAAAAGTCGCTTGGTTTGATAGCGATATCGATCGCTGGCATGAAGAACAGAGCATTCCTTCTGAAGTTGAGCAGTCACTGCTGTGGGGACGGACATTGATGTTAAAACGCTTGAATAGTCCTAAAGTAAGACGTGGGCTATCAACCACTTTCTGTGGACATACTTATGCCACATCCCCCAGCCAAGTGTTATCACATCTTTGTATAGATACCGGTGCCTACGTATCTCTAAATCTCGATGAATATAACGATGACGACGAAGATTGTTTTGAATTTGGGCTGACCTTGTTTGATGTTCAAAACTCGCGCTGGGTTTCTGCCTCCTATCAGCGAGAAGAGCTCATTTGGGGACATTATTCTGCATAACCCCCAGGCCGATACATTAATTCACTTACTAATAATAGAGATACATGATGAACCTAGAAGCCTTGTTACCCATTGCTAAAACTGAAGAATGCCAACGATTTGCTTTTTTAGGATTGGCTTATGAACTTATCAGAGCGAACCGGATGTTTTTCTTTGATAAGCCTTGTTATCACAATCCCGAACTTGGACTCAGTATTGTGATCACTTAATTAATGGACTGCTACCCTCAACTCATTGAGTTGATCGATGAACCAAGCTCACATGCAGTGAAGCTATCACTCACTATTGCCTCAGAACTGAGCAGAATCTTGTGGATGGAAACAATTAGAAACACGTCAGAATTAATTTGAATAGATGAAAAGCAGTTCTACCATGATAATAACTGGCAAAATATGTGTATCTCTTTCAAGAAAAAACAGTTTTATAAGAAACCATTATCAATAAATGTCAGCATTATCATAGTTTGCTGTCCTACGGAAATGTGAGGCGAATGTTGTTTGTGGGTCGCTATGGGTAGCTATCCATAGGGGTCGATAGTACCAGTTCTCCACCTATGATAACCATGTGCAATAAAGTGACATTCACGACTGGCCATAGATGGCGAAGTAGTAACTTATAGTATAAAGTTATTTTCCTGCACGCATAAAAAAGCCCACATTACATGGGCTCCATCTTGTTAGTATTTTGTAAAAAGACGGCTGCCTAACGAAAGCGCAGTTTTAATTGTGTTGCTATTATTATTGTTTTTATTGATGTTGCATTTATTTTTATTATTTTTCCAGTATTAACTGGTTGTCCCTCCTCATTATCCTTACTTAGTGAAATACTGATGTTTTAATCACTATCTAAGGCGGGTGAATGATAAATCAATAAAATAAGATTGTCTACAAAAAATGCGACAATTTGTCGCACCTTTAATGTAGCGTCTATTTAATCGGCTTCATTAATAGGCTTCATTGACGAATATTTATTTTAATTGGACAAATTCGAGCACTCTTTTTTGCAATCATTGGCAAAACTTTAGAGTTCAGCTTAATACATTGTCGTAATGTCTAAATACATTAACCATTCGCTAGATAGATTATCCTTTCCCTAAAATACGACAACCTTTCGCTGGATAGTTCGTTCTTTCCCTAAAATACGACAGCCTTTCGCTGGATAGTTCGTTCTTTCCCTAAAATACGACAGCCTTTCGCTGGATAGGTTGTTCTTTCTCCAGGATACGACATCCTTTTGCTGGATAGGTTGTTCTTTCCCCAGGATACGATATCCTTTCGCTGGATAGGTTATTTTTTCCATAAAATACGACGATCTTTCACTGGATAGCTCGTTCTTTCCCCAAGATACGACAATCTTTAGCTGGGATAGCTCGTTCTTTCTCTTACTAGCAAAGACCAACCATTCTAAATAGTTAACCTTAATTGGTTATACGTAACTTATCAGAACTTGCCGGACTTAAAAATCGTGTTGATTGACAATGTTTATTTTGAAAATCGCTGCTGAGACTACCTGACAAAACCCTTGATCAATAATTTGCTGTTCTGCAAGTTGTTCAAGAGTCAGATTGTTATCAATGCGTGCTGATTTAACCAGAATCAGTTCTTCAGCCTGAATAGTTTTAGCTAACCAGGCCGCCAGGCTATCAGAAGTAATATCCCAGGAGGCAGGAATAGAGGCTTTATCAAGTTCATCAATAGTCGGTGACCAGATGAGTACTTCACCTTTTTTAAGTCGCTGCTTAATATCTAGGGTTGAGGTAACAATTGTAAACTGACTTTTAAGGCCATGAATTAACAAGGCCATTTGTTGCATGGCTAAAATAGCCATTCGGTGAGCGGTGGTATCGTCAAACTGCCAACGCCCTTGAGCGAGTCTGACCTGATCGGCAAAGGCACCCCCGCCGGGTACTATCACGACAGGTTTATCTTTATACTGCTGTTCCAGTCGATCTAAACAACTAACCAGGGTCTCTGCCTGAGAGAGACTGCCACCCAGTTTAATGACTATCATCTTTCTCTGTTAGTTGCTCCAATAAGGTGAGCATGGCGCTCGCTTTATCAAAGCTTTCCTGATATTCCTCTTCCAGTTTGGAATCATAAACAATGCCGCCACCCGCCCAGAATCGAATGGTGTTATTTGAATGAACCAGTGTTCGGATCGCGATATTAGTATCCATATTGCCATTAAAACCAATATAACCAATCGCGCCACAATAGACACCGCGTCGATTAGGTTCCAGTTCTTCAATAATTTCCATCGAACGAATTTTGGGAGCACCGGTAATTGATCCACCAGGAAAGCAGCTTTTTAATAAGTCCAGGGCATGTTGATCTTCGGCTAAAATCCCTGTAATGGTACTGACTAAATGATGCACGGTTGTATAGCTTTCTATATTGAAAATAATCGGTACTTTCACCGAACCTTTTTGACAGGTTTTACTAATGTCATTACGCAGTAAATCAACAATCATCAAGTTTTCAGCTTTATCTTTATAGCTGTTTTCAAGTGATGTTATTTGTGCCTGATCTTCAGCGTCATCCTGTTTTCTGGGGCGCGTGCCTTTAATGGGTTTCGTTTCAACATGGCCATCCGTCAGCTTTAAAAAGCGTTCAGGTGATGAACTTAAGATTTGTACTTCAGGGAAGTTAAGATAGGCGCTGAAAGGGGCAGCATTGAGTTCGCGTAAAGTGTTATAAGCCACCCAGGGAGAGCCGACACATTGGGCGACGAAGCGTTGTGCCAGATTAACCTGATAACAGTCACCTTCTTTTAAATAGCGTTTGATTCGGTTGAAAGCATCGGTATAGGCGTTGATGTCCATATTGGATTTGATGTCGCTAACCACTTTAAAGTCATCATACTCAGGATGTTCAGGTAATTGACTGAATTGCTTAATTAACGCTTGCCATTTTTGTTCATCACCTTCATCTAATCCGACTAAAAAGCTTTTTTGTTCTTGATGATCAACAACCACCGCCCAGTTATAAATGCCGATAGCCATATCAGCAATTTGTTCTGCATCTTCGGCGATAACAGGCAGATTTTCTAATCGTCTGGCTAAATCATAAGAAAAATAACCAATCGCGCCACCATTAAAGGGTAAATCGCCATAGCCATCAAGCTTCGGTAAGAGTTGTGCTTTTACCAGATCAAACGGGTCTGCAGTAGAGCTTATCGTAACGTTGTTACGAGTGATCTGGGTAGTGTCGCCTTGGGTGACTAAAGTGCATACAGGGTCAGTTGCAAAAATATCGTATCGACCTTGATTACTATGAGGAAAGCCACTATCCAGAAAAACTGACCAGGGCTGATCAGCAATTAATGAAAAAAGTGCTGAGCTATCAGCAAAATAAGGTAGAGAAGCAAGTTGTTTTTGTAGCGACATTAATAGGGTTAATTCTCTGGTTAAGTAATGATAAAGGCGTATTGGTAATAGCGACTAGTATATTCTGACTTGATATAGGCTATTGTGCATGGACTTGGCATTGGTTACAAATCATAAAGCTTTTATAATAAGCGTATATAAAAAATTATTGTATCTCTATAGAAAAAATAAATGGCTAAGTCCAATACCGTATCAAATTCACTCAGTTTAATCAGTCAGTTCTTTTTTAAGAAGTTCAGAAAGATTTATTTTCAAACCAGAGAGTCCATTGGTGAACATAAGCGAGAAATCGTGGTTCATCAGGTAGGTCAGGCCTGTGTTAGTCTGCGAGAAACTAAAGAAGAGTTTGAAGAGACCCTGAAACGTTTTAAAAGTGTGGTGACGGTCAGTAATTCTACGCTGGAGCAAAAATATCATTTGTTGAATAGGCAGTACCAGTTTTGTTGTGCTAAATCTGAAGCGGTGAGTCATAAAATTAAAGCGATACAGGAAGTGAGTGATGCCTTATTTATCGAGTGGGAAAATGAGTTAAATGAATACAGTAATCGGACGTTACGGAATCACAGTAAGC
Organism: uncultured Methylococcaceae bacterium; assembly: GCA_903866825.1. Classification (GTDB taxonomy): domain Bacteria; phylum Pseudomonadota; class Gammaproteobacteria; order Methylococcales; family Methylomonadaceae; genus Methylobacter_C. The sequence goes on along the minus strand of CAIPPE010000017.1, from coordinate 16,833 downwards.
AGCAATTAAAAGCGGCGAAGCAAAACTATTCAAAGCTGATTAAGGCGATGCAAAGAGCAGAAAGTAAAATTCATCCGGTATTGTCTGCATTTAAAGACCAGGTTTTGTACCTGAAGCATAACCTTAACTCACATGCTATCGCTGCTTTGCAACATGAGTTTATTGAAATGAGTGTGGATATTTCTCAACTTATTTTTGCAATGGAACAAACCATAGAAGAGGCAAGTCGCTTTTTTTCAACTTTGGTAGAACAAAAGGCCTTGCCTCATCGATAAGAAAATTTAACACTTAAACATTAGAGCTTATACAATACATCGTTTGCTTTATCTTGTTCTATGGCTTCTTTGGACTTACCTTTACGGTTATCCTGATCATTTCTTTCCCGGCTGAATTTAGTGATCATGCTTTCCCAGCTAGTGTATTCTTCATACCCTTTAAAGCCGGCAGCTTTGCGTTCTTGATAAAGTTCTTTACCTAAGGCAATAATCTCTTGAGGTGTTTTACCATCAACAATATTCAAGAATTCTTTATCATCTTTTTTGGAATCCCTGATAGTCCAGAAAGAGACTTCGAATTCAATGCGGTTTTCCGCAGGTAATCGATTTTTAAGCGCTTTCACTGATCGATAAGCAGTGGTTGTACTGCGTCCGTTTATTTCTTGTCCTTTACCGCAGGCAACTAAAGTCGCACAGCTGATAATAAGCAATAGGGTAGATAATTTCTTCATTTAAGATAACCTCGAAGTTAGGTACGGGTTAATATTATTGTATTTATAACGCCAATTTACCAAACGAAGTAAAATGGTCAGTTATTATAACCTTGAGCTAAGTTTATATGCTGGAATTTATTCAATTATTAAATCAGCGTTACCAGATAATGTTGAGTCAACTAGGTAGCGAAGTCGGTAGAATGAGCTATCAACAACGTATTGAACAGTTGACGTTAGCAGAAGCTTTTATGCGTAAAGGCCAGTTGATTAACAGATCATCCGCGCAACCGTTGCAGCTGGCTATAATCGGCCCAACTCAGGCAGGTAAAAGTACCCTGGTTAATGTATTACTTAACACTCATGCGGCTGGCGTTAGTCCGTTGGCTGGGCATACTATTCATGCTCAAGGGTTTTGTAATGAAATAACGCCGACTGAGTGTCAAGACTTACAACGCTATTTTGGGCGTTTTCAACAGGTTCAACAACTCGCCTTAAACAGAGAACGGTATGATTGTTTTTCATTAACTGAAGTCAGCTCAGCTTCTCGCTATTTACCTTCAGGTATCCTCTGGGATACACCTGATTTTGATTCTATTGATTCAGGGGTTTATAAAGAAGGTGTACTAAGAGCAATCGCCTTGGCGGACATTGTTATATTGGTTGTCAGTAAAGAAAAATACGCCGATCAATCTGTCTGGGAGATGATGTCTGTGCTTGAAGCGCTTCATCAACCGACTATTATTTGTTTGAATAAATTGAGCGAAGGGTCTGAAGCGATATTGATTGAATCCTTGAAAGAAAAATGGCAGTTGGCAAGAAGCGATAACTTTCCTGATGTGGTCCCCTTATATTATCAACGCCAAACCGGCTTACCTGTTTGGCCAGAAGCCAAGCAAAACTTACTCCGAGATCTGGCCAGTAAAATCAATTACAAGAAACAACCCCGTTATGAGCAGGAGTTAGTCAAGAAATATTGGCAGAGTTGGTTAGAACCCGTTATTGCTGAGCATCATGCGGCGAGTGCCTGGCATGACATGGTGGATGTCGCTATTCAGCAGGCTTTAGAAAATTATCAGCGGGATTATCTTAATCATCCACGGCATTATGAAACCTTTCAGCATGCCTTGGCAGAATTATTGACCTTGTTGGAAATTCCAGGTTTGGCCGGTGTATTAACGGGAGCGCGTAAGGTACTCACCTGGCCGATACGAAAGATGATGAATCTTGGAAAAAAAAGGCAGCATATTGCGGATAGCAGCCAGGAGCTGGTGTTATTAAATCAAATCGCCGAGCATTTATTTATTCAGTTAACTGATCGTTTAATGGATAAAGCGGAGGAAGATAATCAACGGGCCTGGTGGAAAGAAGTTAACAGCTTATTGCGTCGTCAACGGCCAGATTTTTTAAAGGAATTCAGTTCGATTGCAAAAATGTATCATGTTGACTTTCAGCAAGATGTTGAGAAAACAGCCCAGCGTTTATATTACAAGCTTCAGGAACAGCCCATTGTGTTAAATGGTTTACGTGCAACACGTGTGACAGCCGATGCTGCAGCAATTGCTCTGACCTTGCATATGGGGGGGATCGGTGTACATGATTTGATTTTTGCACCGGCCATGTTAACAATAACCTCTCTGCTGACTGAAAGTGCCATCGGCAGTTATATGCATAAAGTAGAATATGAGTTAAAACAACAGCAGCTTAATACGGTTAAACAGACCTTATTTCTCGATGGGATTGCTCAAAAACTTTTGCAGTTACCTGAGCAATTATCAGCGTTGCATCATTTCAATATTCCTTATACCCAACTGCAGACAGTTGAACAACAATTGACAGAAAAGCGACATGGCTTACGATTACTCTGATTTAATAGAAAAAACAAAGTGTTGGGCTACACAAGCTCAGGATCTGGGTTGGATAAACGCAGAAACGGCTGAGCAAATAGGTCAATCTGAAACACGCACCCCGGATACCTTGTTTTCTGATGCCAGATTATCCGGTCATAATGCACCTCGTCCCTTAATTGTTGCATTTATGGGGGGGACAGGTGTTGGAAAAAGTACCTTATTAAATCGTTTGGCCGGAAAGCCAATAGCCAAAGCCGGTGTGGTTCGACCTACATCCAGAGAAGTCACCTTGTTTCATCATGAATGTATTGCCATGCAATACTTGCCAGAGCAGCAACTGGCCAAAATTAATGTCTCGCAACACGATAATGTGGACAATCAACAGGTCGTCTGGATAGATATGCCTGATTTTGATAGTACCGAACAGCGCAATAAGCAGTTGGTATTCCAATGGCTTCCCTATATCGATGTACTGATCTATGTGGTGAGTCCTGAGCGCTACAAAGATGAAAAAGCCTGGCGCCTCTTGCTGGCAGAAGGGGCTAAACATGCCTGGTTGTTTGTTTTTAATCAGTGGGATAGGGGAGAGTCCGGTCAATTTGAAGATTTTAACCAACAATTACAAAAAGTAGGTTTTAAAGAACCGGTTATCTTTAAAACAGCCTGCTCTGAAGAGTGTTTAACAGATGAATTTTTCGCCCTGGAAGCCTCTATCCGGTCTTTGGCGACAGGTCATACGGTTGAACAATTGGAGCAAAGAAGTTTGGAATTACGTAAAGCTGAATTAAAGACCCGGTTGCAGGCGGCGGCTTTAAATTTGGGCGATGAAATCGTTTTTCAGCAGTTTATAGGGTTGTGGCAAGGCAAGTGGTCGGAAACTGTAAAATCATTGCAACAGGGCTTTGTTTGGCCGTTAAAAACTATGGCAGATTACTATGCTAATCATGCAGCCGATTTAATCACCCCTTCATCAAATGCAAAGAATTCATTATGGGATGAGTGGGCTCAAGCCCGCTTAGATGATACCATCGATGAATTGATCATAGAATTAAATCAACGGGGGATCCCCGTCTTACCGTTTAAGCAGGCAATCGCCTCAATACGAGAAAAAGTTCCAAAAATTATTCAAACCCAAACAGAACTTGCTGCCCGGGTGGCGCTTGCAAATCCGGGTAATGTTGTACAACGGATGAGCTTAAAATGTTTGCGTGTCTGCGAAATAGTATTGCCTTTAATGTCCATGAGCTGGGTGGGATTCAAGGTGTTTACGAGCTTTTATGCCAGCAATACTGTGGATAATCATTTTTTAGGCGTTGACTTTGCTATTCATAGTAGTTTGCTGATTGCCTTAAGTTGGTTAATGCCTTTTTTTATACTAAAGAAAATGCAACCTTCCTTAAAAAAGAGCGCGTTTAATGGCTTAAATAAAGGCTTGGCTGGCGCTTTTAGCATTATTGATGGTGACGTTAGTCGTCTATTGGAAAATCTTGCTCAGCAACATAAAACCCTGCATAAACAACTATCACAGCTTGTTGTCCAGTGTGGTACTGTAAATTCCGAGGGGACTGGCGTTGATACAGGAAGTCCTTTAGGGCGCATGTTAATGAATTAATCATCGTCTTCAGCCGGGATCTGGTTTTTAAGTTCCTCTGACAGTAACATTTGGGCGCCTTTTGTAACAATCTGCTCACCAGGTTTAATGGCATCTGGAACAAAATAACCGCCAGCAACCGGGGTATAGTTTACAATCGTTCGACGCATAAAATTATCTTCATTGACCTGGATATATACAAAGGACTGATCCAGGTGCCAGAGTAGAGCAGATTTGGGAATTGTAACGCCACTTTTTTGATCAAGTTGTTCTGGAATCCATGCAGTCAGATTCATTCCAGTGAGAATGTTTTTTCCTTCCACCTGAAAATAATAGCTTTCACCCTGCGCTACTGTCTCTGTTTGTGTAGCGGGGGAGATAAATTCAGCTTTGTAGGCTTTACTCCTATCCCCTGTGGCTTCAATAAAAAGGCTTTTAATACTTTCCGGTAAATGTTTGTTACTGGGTAAGGTAATCTGGATCAACTTTTTTTTGTTAGTCAAAAAAGGATTAAGCTTGTTTGAGTGGCTGGATAATGCCCATTCCGATAATTCTTTACCCCAAAATAAACGGGCTTCATCAATAATGGCATTGCCCTGAAAATCAGATGCTTCGGCTTGAGCTTTATTAGCCTCCCATAACGCTTGTTGTTCTTGCCAACTGCGTTTAGAACTGGCGCCATGCAGATATAAATCTTCTTGGCGCATGAGGCTTTCTTCTGATTGTTTGAAACGGGCCTTTGCACTGCTTTGTTCTGTTAAAGCCAGCAAATAACGATTTCGCAAAGCTAATAGTGATTGCAGGTTAATGACCTTGCCATGCGCAGTAAATTCTGAATTATGGCGGGTGGCTTCGAGGGTCTGGGTCTCAATGCCGGAGGATTTTTGAACATCACTGTCAAGTTTGATAGTTATTTGCCGGGTATTGCCTTTTGGCTCTTCAGGGCTTTCCTGTTCTTCTGCAAGCGCAAAGGGTAATAGTATAAAATTGAAAATAAGGCAAAAGGCTAGTGACCACGATTTCATTTTTAGGCACAAATCCGGATGGGTAAATTATAAAAGTTAGACCAAAAAAAACCCTGGTTGATTAATCAACCAGGGTTTTTTCAACCATCAATCTAAAGTTTAGAAAGATTAGTTGTTAGGTAATGCGAATACAGTAAATGCACCACCTTGCTTAGTGAAGTTACTCAAGCTTGCGTAAGCACCGTTAGCACCTAAACCTTCTTGTGAAATTTTCAAAGCAATTTTTTCTAACTCAGCTTTTTTAACTGGATCAGTTTCTGCTGCTGCTTTAGCTTGAGCTTCTTCTAGCTGTTTACCGAAGTCAGTCGCGATACCAATACCAGCCCAACCGCCGATACCTGAAAGAACGCCAACATATTGTTTGCCGTTGTAAGTCCAGGTATTTACGTTACCGATAATGCCTGATGGGGTTTTGAATTTGTATAATTCTTTACCAGTCTTAGCATCAACTGCTTTTAAGTAACCTTCTAAAGTACCGTAGAATACGACGCCACCTGCAGTTGCAACTGAACCTGACCATACAGAGAAAGGTTCTTTGTTAGACCAGGCAATTTTACCTGTTTTTGCATCAAACGCAGTAAACTGACCTAAGTTAGTGGTGCCATCAGGTTTGCCAGTAATTACGTCAGCGCCTGCTGGTAACATGTCTAAAGTCGCGCCGACATAAGGTTGACCTGCAGTGTATGAAACTTCGAATGGTTCGTAGTTCATACATAAGTGGTTACCAGAAATGTAGAATAAGCCGGTTTGTGGAGAGTAAGAAACCGGTTGTTGGTTTTTACTTCCTAATGCAGCAGGACAAACGCCGTCAGTTCTAACGTCTTCACCATTTTGTTCGGTAGAGTATTTAGAAACAACTTGTGGACGACCTGTGTTTAAGTCAACGTGAGTAGCCCAGTTAACTGATTTGTCGAATTTTTCAGCAACTAACAATTCACCTGTTTCACGATCTAAAGTATAGCCAAAACCGTTACGGTCGAAATGCACGATAGTTTTGTGCAATTTGCCTTTAACTTCTTGGTCAACTAAAACAGTTTCGTTGATACCGTCATAATCCCACTCATCGTGTGGAGTCATTTGGTAAACCCATTTAACTGCACCAGTGTCAGCGTCACGTGCCCATAAAGACATAGACCATTTGTTGTCACCAGGACGTTGTACAGGGTTCCAAGTAGATGGGTTGCCTGATCCGTAATAAACCAGATTTAATTTAGGATCGTAGCTTGTCCAGCCCCAAGTTGTACCACCACCGATTTTCCATTGGTCGCCTTCCCAAGTTTTGATACTTGAGTTTGCGCCGACTGGAGTCACTTTACCATTTTCCCAGGTTGTTGTTTTGCTTGGATCGATTAAGGTGTCTTTATCGGGTCCAATGCTATAACCTTTCCAACGTAATTTACCAGTGTTGATGTCATAAGCAGCCAAGAAGCCACGCACACCAAATTCACCACCAGAAATACCGGTTAATACAGTGTCTTTAACAACTAAAGGTGCGTTTGTATTGGTCATACCTAATTTAGGATCACCGTTTTGAACGCTCCAGACTCTTTTACCTGTTTTTGCATCTAATGCAGTTAAAACAGTGTTAGATTGTTGTAAGAAAATTTTGCCGTCACCGTAAGCTAAACCACGGTTAACAGTATCGCAACACATCACAGGGATGGTTACGTCAGCATCTTGAGTTGGAGTAAATTCCCAGATGACTGATTGAGTTTTTTGATCAAGAGCGTATACAGTGTTTGGGAATGGTGTGTGAATGTAAATGACACCATCAACAACTAATGGGCCGCCTTCATGACCACGTAAAACGCCTGTCGAAAAAGTCCATGCAGGTTGAAGATTTTTAACGTTGTTTACGTTAATTTCATCAAGCTTGCTGTAACGTGTACCGGCGTAATCGCCACCCCAAGTTGCCCAGTTAGCTGGATCTTTGGTCAGAGTGTCAACACCACTGTTGGCAGTTGAAATTGCTGGTGCAGCTAATAATGCAGCAACACTGGTAGCAAGCAGCCAACTTTTTAAAGGCTTCTTCATATATTATTTCTCCTGGTATTTTGTTAATTAGACAAAATACTGATTATGATTTTTTAGACTAATATTAGTTTTTTGGCTAGTTTTGACGTCCAATAAACATAACAATCAATTCGAGCCAAGCCATTAGATTTAATGATTTTGCAACAAATGTCAAATTTTAATAATGTTAATGTAAATAGCATCAGATAGAATTGCCTAATAATCTAATACTTTAGCTGTTTTAGAGGCTCAACATTATTTTAGATAAGCTCTCTTTTATAGCCTTTTTCGTTCCAGCATAACACCTCTCCCGCATTTTTGCTCCAGGCAGCGAGTACAAATCGTTGGGCGGGTTGGTCGTTAAGTTCAAAATGATGCACATTCGGTCGATGTGTGTGACCATGAATCAAACGAAAACAATCGTGATTTAACATCAGCTCCTGGACGGTATTCTGGTTAACATCCATGATGTCATTTGATTTTTTTCGTTTATGAAAAAAACTTCGTATGCGATACCAGCGAGCAACCAGCAGTCTTAATATTAACGGCTTGGATAATACATTTTGCTGCCATTCCTGTGTGTGAGACTTACTCCGAAAAGCCTGATAAGCCAGGTCATCAGTGCATAGTAAATCACCATGGGTCAGTAATGTCGGTGTTCCGTGCAAATCAATGACAGCATAGTCTCCTAAAAGGGTCACCCCCGTATCCAGGCAAAATTGTTTTCCCAACAGGAAGTCCCTATTACCCGGTTGTAAAAAAACTAAAGTACCTGAAGAAGTAAGCTGTTTTAGGTGTTTACGGATTTTGTTATTTGGGGGTGTCTTGTCGTCATCACCAACCCAGACATCAAAAAGATCACCTAAAATATATACAGCTGCCGCTTTAGGCGCTCTATTGGTAAGGAAGAACAGAAATCGTTGAGTGATTTCAGGTTTATCAAATCCGATATGAAGATCTGAAATAAATAGGATATCTTGCTTCAAGGGTATGAGCTATCGCGGTAAAGAGCTTAAATAATGATAAAAGTAGTAAGGATGGTTTTATCAGCTCACTACTTTTTTTATTATTGTTGTTTTAAGGGTTTATGATTTCGGCTTTATCGATAATGATGTTTTTCTTGGGTACGTCCTGATGTCCGCCATGGTTCCCTGTTGGTTCTTTAGCCATCGCATCCACTACTTCCATACCTTCTATGACTTCGCCAAATACTGCATAACCCCAACCGCTGGGGTTTTTGCCTGTATGATTTAAAAAAGTATTATCTTTGTAATTGATAAAAAATTGTGCAGTTGCAGAATTAGGGTCATTGGTACGTGCCATGGCTAAAGTACCACGTGTGTTGGTTAAACCGTTATCTGCTTCATTTATGATAGGTGCTTGAGTGGCTTTTTGTTTAAAACTGGTATCGAATCCACCACCTTGAGCCATAAAACCAGGAATGACCCTGTGAAAAATAGTGCCATCATAAAAGCCAGCTTTAACATAGGCTAAAAAATTTGCTGATGAGACCGGTGCTTTTTCAGTATTTAACTGAATAGTAATCTCACCGAGGGTAGTGATTAATTTAACTTTTGGTTGAGCTGTTGACATGGTTTTTTCCGTTGCAAAAGAGAGTGTTGTGGTTAATATTAACATCATAAAAACGATGAGTTTGCGCATTGTCAGATCCTTTATAACTGCATAAATCGTAAATTTTAGGTGTTTTTATCTTGAAAGAGAAGTATACGCTTGGTAAATTGTAACGTTTTGTTGCCGATTAATCTTATTTTAGAAATTTATGCTAAAAATATACAACACCCTGACCCGAAAAAAAGAAGAATTCAAACCGCGCGTTGAAGGCAAAGTGGGGATGTATGTTTGCGGAATGACTGTGTATGACTATTGTCATGTCGGACATGCACGCGTGATGGTGGTGTTCGATACAGTGGCCCGATATTTTCGACATCTGGATTACGATTTAACCTATGTGAGAAATATCACGGATATTGATGACAAAATTATCCAGCGTGCTAACGAAAATGGAGAAGATTTTAATCGGTTGACTGAACGCTTTATTGAGGCAATGCATCAAGATGAGCTGGCTTTAGGTGTTTTGCCGCCAGATATTGAGCCAAAAGCGACTCAATCAATCGCCGATATTGTACGGATGATCGAGGTGTTAATTAAAAATAGCCTCGCTTATGTTGGCGGTAATGGAGATGTGTTTTATGCGGTTTCTAAGTTTAAAAATTATGGGCAGTTATCCGGTAAGAATTTAGATGATTTACAGGCCGGCGAACGGGTCGATGTTGATTTGGCAAAGCGTAATCCTTTAGATTTCGTGTTGTGGAAGATGGCTAAGCCGGACGAACCGTCTTGGCAATCGCCTTGGGGATTAGGGCGTCCGGGTTGGCATATTGAATGTTCGGCTATGTCTACCTGCTGCCTGGGTAATCATTTTGATATTCATGGCGGTGGGATGGACTTGCAGTTTCCACATCATGAAAATGAAATTGCGCAGTCTGAAGGCGCAACGGGGGAGACTTTTGTTAATCTTTGGATGCATAACGGCTTTGTGCGTATTAACGAAGAAAAAATGTCTAAATCATTAGGTAATTTCTTTACCGTACGAGAAGTGCTTAAACAATACAAGCCAGAAATTATTCGGTTTTTTATTCTTTCCAGTCATTATCGGAGTCCTCTAAATTATTCAGATGAGCAGTTGAATGAGGCAGGGACGGCATTAAAAAGGCTTTATAACGCTTTGCGAGGCGTGAATGTTGCAGAACTTATAGATATTGATCTAAATTCGTTGGATGCTATTGTTGAAGATAGATTTAGACAGGGGGAAGCAAGATGTTACAAGCTTGACTTTGAAAAAGCCATGGATGACGATTTCAATACCCCAGTTGCTCTGTCTGTATTGTTTGATTTGGCTAGAGAGTTAAATAAAGCTAAAGAAACTGATCATGAAAGCACGAAAGTTTTTGCATTTACCTTGAAGAAATTAGCCAGTTTGCTTGGAATATTACAAGAGGATCCAGAAGACTTTTTAAAGAGTAGTGTGCTAGAAGATGAAGCGTTAACTAATGAAACAATCGAACAAAGCATACAAACCCGATTAGATGCGAAAAAAACCAAGAACTGGGTGCTGGCAGATAAAATTCGTGATGATTTAAAAGGGCAGGGCGTTATTTTAGAAGATAGTCCAAGTGGGCAAACCACTTGGCGACGCGAGTAGTTTTTAAGACGGCCTTTGATCCAATGACTAACTAAAAAATATAACCTGATGAGTGAAATTAAAGATAAATCTATTCAAATCTTTCTTGATGAATTAGCGAGTAAATCAGCAACCCCGGGTGGGGGCAGTGTATCGGCTTTAATGGGGGCACAATCTGCAGCGTTGATTAGTATGGTTTGTAATTTGACTATTGGTAAACCTAAATACGCCGAAGTTGAAAATGAAATGCATGCTTTGTTAGAACAAGCTGAAGCACTGCGTGAAAAGTTATTGATTCTGGTTAAAGCAGATATTCATATCTTCAATGATTTAATGAGTGCATACGGTTTGCCAAAAGAAACAGATGCTGAAAAAACCGCCCGAACAGAGGCTATACAGGCCGTTTTAAAGGCAGCGACTGAGATACCCTTGGAATGCGCTCGATCCTGTGCAAAAGCTGTGGAATTAAGTCGTTATGCCGCAGAAATGGGTAGTTTAGCGGTGGTTAGTGATGCCGGTGCAGCTGTGATGGCTGCTTATAGCGGTCTAAAAAGTGCTGCACTTAATGTGTATATCAATACCAGTAGTCTTAAAGACCGGGTGTATGCTGAGGCCAAGTTAACAGAATTAGACGAAATTCTTAAAGATGTTGATGCTGATGTGGAAGATGTTTATCAATTAGTTAAAGGAAAATTGTAAAGGATTTAAATTTTTTAAGAAAACGGTTGACGTTTAGTGGATGAGTCGTTAAAATAGTCAGCTCTTCAAGGGTGGTTTTAATTAACTAGCCACGCTAAAAGAGAAATCGGGGTGTAGCGCAGTTTGGTAGCGCGCCTGCTTTGGGAGCAGGATGTCGGGGGTTCGAATCCCTCCACCCCGACCAGTTTAGCGCTTGTAGCTCAACCGGATAGAGCACCGGCCTTCTAAGCCGGGGGTCGCAGGTTCGAGTCCTGCCAAGCGCGCCAATCAAAAGAGTTCTATATTATGGTGAGCGTAGCTCAGTCGGTAGAGTCCCGGATTGTGATTCCGGTTGTCGTGGGTTCGAGCCCCATCGTTCACCCCACCAAATCAATAACTTACAATAAAAAATAATTAGCTTTGTCTAACTATTTCGTAACTGTCTAACTTTTTTCAAGTTAGCGTATCGGTTTTACCTTACTAGGTTTTCTTTCATAGACCCTTCTGGTAGTCGTTGCACTCGCATGGCCCAAAAGTTTTTGAGCATTTTCTTCGGCATCTGAACCTGCTTTTGCTCTCAGATCATGGAAGGTAAATCGCTCTTTAATTGCCCCCGTTTCAAGTGCTTTATTCATCAGTCTTTGCCAATTACATTTAAAACCTTCGCTGGTATATTGTTGCCCCCGTTCGTTGGCAATAATATAAACGATGCTATCAGCATGCCTTGGATGATGCTTTGCAGATTCAATTGCGGCTTTTAGGGCAGGAGTCCATTCGAAAATTTGTTTTTTACCTGTTTTATTTTGAGTAACAGGCACACCATTTTCTGTTAAGTCTGCATATTTCAGATTTAAAATATCGCCCTGACGCATTCCAGTGGTCGAAGCAATTTCCATGGCAGCAACGAGCACGGGGGATGCAAGTGATAATACCGCTTCATACTCCCAATCTTCAACATAACGATCCCTGGCCTTTTCTTGAAAGTTCTTAACATTTTTACAGGGGTTGTCCTCGACAACACCCCAGCGAATTAAAGAACTAAACACCGAACTCAGCAAGGATTTTTCTCGGTTTGCTCTGGTTTTTGCAGTAGCGCCTCTGGCATCCATATAAGCATAGATATGCTTTGGCTTTATATGTTCGGGTCGCATCTTTCCAAATGCTTGTCTAAGGTTTTTTATTTCAGCAAGATTATCTGTCTGAGTCCTAGGTGCTTTGGTCGGAATGATCTCTTTCTCGTAGCGTTCAAAATATTCGCTCATTTCCCCCAGATGAACATCGGTTGATTTCAGTTTTGCTAACGCCCGGTACATTTCACTTTCTGTTTGCCCAAGCCGAATCCATTTTCGGTCAGGATTGGTGACGAAATAAAATGCGCCGTGCTTTTGGTAAACGCGTGGCGGGAGTTTTCGTGACATAGGATTTACTATCTCGATTCTGGTTAAAAGTTAGGCAAATCAAGGCATACGCCTTAGTGTCGACTAGGAGCTTTTAAATCGTTGAAAAGTAATTCTTATGCAATCAAATTGCGGTAGGCCCATCCTCCCTATGTTTACTCTGGCTCCCTTGCCGAATTGCATGCTAATTATGTTACTTATGGACCTATAAAGCTAGACTTCCAACTCAATCCGATTTGCTTGGTCTCAAAAAATCCAGGTTTGGGCCTTCTGGTTCGCTCTCGATCTTTGCCGGGCGCAATACGGAATGGACTGCATCCCAGGTCGTACTGATTTTTCCATCATACCGAACGATGAAGCCTATGCCATGTCCGCTCAAAACCGTTTTTTGTTTATTTACCGACTTAGAACCGGTTAACTCTGCAAGTTCTATTTGGGAAAGCAGTTGACTCATACAGGACTTCCCAAGTGAGGCAATTTACAAACTAAGCATCGGTCATTCAATTCTTCAGTAGCGTTAATTAATACTGCAGCGCCACAAGGGCATTTAATCAGGCTTACAATCCTTTTTTGCACTTCTTTTGCAATTACCCACGCACCTGAAAAATCAAGTTGACTGTCCTGTGAATGGCTCGTAAAAATATCAAATGCCATGATAACTTTATAAACAAGCTCTTCGTCAGTTTTGGTGTTTGCAGATTTAAAATAAACTGCAAACAGCGTTGCCTCCTGGTATCCCTTAATCGTTCTGGTAAGACCTTTGGTTGATTCTTTCGGCCTGCCACCCTTTGACGAACGACCATGCATTTTCTTGTAGGTGGGACGAAGCACTTTCATGGGGATTCCGGTTACCTCATGGATGATGGCTATTAGGGCGTGACGCTTGAGTAATTCAAATGCCAGCGCGTGCTTTTCAAATGTTGTGATGTCGATCATTTCTACCTCAACACAAAGAACCGCTGAAGGCCAAAAGAATTTCACCGACATTAAATTGTCGATTGGCAATATCCAAGAGGAAATCGCTTGAAAAACGTGGCGAAAAACATAACCAACCGCATCTTGCAATACGGTGAATATCCTCAATGGTCAATTTACTAAGCGCTAATCGCATTTCTTCTTCTGCAATGCCCATCATCAATTGAGCATTGATCGCATTATCCCTAGCCATTTCTCGGGCTTTTACCAGCCAAAACAGATTTAGTTGGTAAATTTCTTCATCGCAAAATTTATTACTCTGCTTGGAAAGCTGATCAAAATAGTCATCCAGATTAATAAAGGAGTCGTTTATATGCTCCCGAACATCTGGACTTAGATTGACCAAATGTAATTGGCTTTTCAGAAAATCAGCCCCAAACTCCAATACCAACGGTAAAAATAACTCCCGAGAAAAGCCTGGTGTAATGGTATTTATACCCTCAAAATCTATGCTCAATGGCAAGTTTTCGGCAAGACATTCGCGGACTAATTTTGTCAGCTTTTTGCCATGACATGGTTGAGGGATTTTTGAATTGGTGATAGTTTTGACAACAATAAACACTCGCTTTCTCCTAGGCGGCCATTAAATCGTCCATAACCGAGCTATGATTAACTCCATACGAGTGACTAAGCGATTTGCTTGGCTTTAGCTGAAGACCAACGACGACGCCCAATTCGATCTGCCCATACCTCGCAAATCGGACATTGCTCAAATGGATCTTTCAGAGTGTTCAGTCGAAGAAAGCGTGCTTGGCATTTTTTGCAAATCACCAAATTGAGTAAGTTTGAATTGAATTGATGATTCAACTCCCAGGCACGATTAATATCTAACAAGATAAATTGGGTGACACTTTTTTCCAGCTTGCTGGGTCGTGGGTTGTTGGCAACCACTTGGCAATACAATTCATACGCAGTGATGAACAGCCGTGCATCGTGATCATCATCGGTTTGCAAATTGGTTAAATCCTGAAAGATGCCGAGGAATATGGAGGCATGGAGATTGTTAACCGAGGATCGAATAATCCAAGTCTGATCATAGGGCAGCATGCCCTGCTTGGGAGATCTTTGTTGAGTCGCTTTATAAAGTCGGATAGCAGTTTTTTTGCTAAGATGACAGAGACTAACTACCAAGGGCGTCCGAGCTCCCAACGAAAACAGTTTTTCAGCCAAGACTAATTCGTAACTAAAACCGGATTTAAGCTTAAACAAGAGTATGCACATTTAAATACTCTCCTTGTCAGCATTAGACTGGATGAGCAAGGCCCCATGAGAAGCTAATGAAATATCATTGGGCGTTTTCATTGGAACCAGTCTGATTACCGTTCTAGTAACGGCAGAAATCTCTCTGATTTTTTCCAGGGAAAATTCAGCAATTTCTTCTATCTGTTTTCTGTCCACCCCGAATCGCCAAGCAGCCTCCAATGGATTGCTTCGAGCGCATTCGCGGGCCAGCATCAGATACTCAAAATTCAGTTGAGCAAGGTCTTGTTCCAGTGTTGACATAATCTCCTCTTCGCTTAATGACGATAGTGGGTACTATGCTATGGGCAAGGTTAAGAAATGTCCCGGACGAAAAGTGACTGTTTTAGGGCACAATTCGCGAGAAGCCTTGTTTGGCGCGGGGTGCAAATTTTAAAAAAATACCAAAAACAGTATTATTTGATGGTATTGAGAGATTTCTATCAGGAATTAATCTGATTTAGGTACTAATTCTGCTCGTGAAACCTCACGAATCAATTTGGATTTATCTGGCGTTAGGCCATATCCGGAAAACTGGGCAACCCAATAACGGATAATGACATTTAACAGACTCTGTTTTAAGCAGAGCAAGACTAAAATTGATAAAAATCTCTTATAGTCTGAAACCATTTGGGCATTATTTTCTTTAATGGCCTGAAACAGACTTTTCAGGCCATTCCATATGAAGGCAATTATTCAGCCTGGGTTTTTACATTGCTTACGCACTGTATTCACCAAAAGCCGTAATTCCTGCCCTGGCTTAAAACGAATAACCTGCTTTTCATTGATGAGTACTGCTTGGCCAGTTTTAGGATTTCTACCGGTATGTGCATCACGCTGTTTCACGGCAAAACTGCCAAAACCCCTAATTTCTATTCGCTCGCCGCTAGCAAGAGTATGGGTTAGCTGTTCGACGATGATATTAACTGCTCTTTGGACTTGTTTAACCTGTAAATTTGGCCGTTTGTTGACCAACACTTCAATCATTTCCGACTTATTCACTTTCAAACCTGTACTGTCAATACTTTTGAATTAAACTCTACTGCTGCATGGTCACAAACGACAACTTACCCACCCCAGAGCGCTGAGCACTCGCCATCACCTTGGCGACCGATTCAAATACGGCTGCTTTATCCGCCTGCAGTTGAATGCTGATTTCAGGATCTCGTTCCTGTAGTGCCTTGAGTTCGGTTTCCAGGGAGGCTAACGGCACCGGTTTATCATCGAGTTGCGGCTCGCCAAGAGCGTTGATACTGAGGATGGCAATGTGTTTGTCCGGCGCTGGCTCGGTTTGCTCGGTCTTGGGTAGCTTGACGCGCACGACTTGAGTCAATAGCGGTGTAGTGACGATAAATACCACTAGTAACACCAACATCACATCTACTAAGGGCGTGACATTGATTTCGCTCATTTCCCCGCTTTCATCATCATTTGGCAGTTGTATGGACATGGTTATTCTCCGTGGTTTCAGTTAAGTCGTTTTCAATGCAGCTGCGCAAATAGTCGGTGGCAAAATGTTCAAGGTTGGCGATTGACGTGCGGTTTTGACGCAGAAAAAAGTTGTAGGCAATTACAGCAGGAATCGCCACGGCAATACCTAACGCCGTAGCGATCAACGCTTCGCCGATTGGGCCGGCCACCACATCCAGGCTGGCGTTGCCTTGGGCACTGATGACCTTAAGCGCATGCATTATGCCCCAGACCGTGCCGAACAAGCCGATAAACGGCGCGGTGCTGCCGATACTGGCTAGCCAGCCCAATCCGGATTCCATCAGGGCTTTCTCTTTCTGTAATTGCTGACGTAAAGCGCGTTCGATCAGTTCGTGCCAGGCGGCATGGTGTTCCAACGTGTTGGTCTTAGTCAGATTCTTGGCTCGGGCATACGTCTGGCTGCCAACCGATAATACCCTGCCTGCCTGAGTGATGAGGCTTTTGTCAGTCTCGATTTCCGCCGGGGTCAGCGTGGCCATCTGGCTAATATTGGTAAACTGGTTAATGACTTTTCGATTGCGATACTTGGCTTCCAATTTAAGCCGGGACAAAATCAAGCACCCGTTGCTCAGTCCTGTATCATGAGTTAATGACAAAAAAAACAAAACAACACAACACTAGAAATCCGAGCAACGAGCCGTCTGATTATCACCGACCTGGCAGGTT
>CAIPPE010000016.1 GCA_903866825.1 uncultured Methylococcaceae bacterium | reverse complement strand
CAGGCGGTTAACAATCAATCTGCCATGAAAAGGCTTATTAAGCGTAAAAAAGTACCTGGATTTGCCAAGGATACGCAGCGAATATTGTCATCATTCATTATCAGCAATGCCCGTGCTACTGCTAAAAACTACCATATTGGTGAAATGCTTGATTCTATCCAATCAGTACCTAAAGAAAACGGGGATTTGAAAGATGAAATTATCGACTTATTTAATCACATTCAAAGCCCAGGAACGGTAAGCTCAAAGATAAAAGGCTTTCTGTTTGCTTGGTATATTGGCGGCTCATTTTCATCAGCAGCAGTCAACTTAACACAAACATTTACGACCACGTTGCCTTATTTACACCAGTTTGGCACTACATCACAGGTAACAGGAATTATGCGAAAAGCCATGTCAATGGCTGTTGACTCTAAAAAGTTGACAGGTGATATTGCTATTGCATTAAAGCGCGCCGATGAAGAGGGCGTTACAGCTCCACATGAGCTTCATTCTCTTATGTCAGAAGCCAATCGCATTGGCGGGCTTCCATTTATTCCTCAACTTGGACACTTAAATAAAACACTAAGACCACTATCGAAAGCATGGTCGTCCATGTTTCAATCAGCCGAAGCTTATAATCGCAGAGTTGCATTTATATCGGCTTATAAACTCGCTAAAGAAAACAAACATGACGACCCGTTCAAGTTTGCAGAAGATGCGGTAAAGGCTACGCAGTTTATTTATTCAAAAGCTAATCAACCTAAAATAGCGCATGGTGAGATAGGTCAGATATTGGCAACATTCAAAATGTTTTCACTTAACTATATTGAGTTCTTAGGTAGATTGCCACCAAAAGAAAAAGCGATTGCATTTACAATCCTATTTTTGTTAGCTGGATTATCAGGATTACCATTTGCAGAAGACGCAGAAGATATTATAGATACTATTGGGCAAGCCTCTGGGCATAATACCAACAGCAAGGAATGGATTGATAAGCTATTTAATCAGGCTTTTGGTGTTGATATGGGAAGATTTATGCAAGAGGGCGCAAGCTATACAACACCTATTGACCTGTCTGGACGTTTCGCTGTATCTAACCTAATACCAGGCACAGGCATATTAAAACGCTCAGAAACAGACAAGAGCCGTGATGTTTTAGAATTTGCTGGCGCTGCTGGTTCTTTGATAAAAAAAGGCATGGAGGGTTATGAGGATGCTATGAGCCATAATGACTTATCTAGTCAGATTGTCGCTGGCATGAAATCAATACTTCCAAAAGCTGTATCAGATGCCTATCAAGCTATGGATATGATGGATAGTGGTCAGTATAAGGATTTCAAAGGCCGCAAGGTTGTTGATACAGATACTAGTGACGCAATAATGAAAGCACTTGGATTCCAGCCTAATAAAGTTGCTCAGCCTAAACGTATTGAAAGATTCTTGGCGCAAGATTCGGCTATGCTTAAAGTGATTAAATCAGATATTACTGATTTGTGGGCACAAGGTATATATGAAAAAGATGCAAGTAAAATAAAAGAATCTAAACAGCTTATGCAGGATTGGAACGAGAATAATAAAGAAACGCCTGTTAATGTTAAAATGACATCTATTATAGCCAAGGTAAAATCAATGCGACAAACATCAGCAGAGCGTTTATTGAAGTCTACGCCAAAAGAAATGCGTGGTTATGCAGCCGATAGATTGAATGACTAATATTCTGCTGCTTGCAAGTATTTTAGGTGTTGTTACTTGCGGTTTAATATCTGCACCGATAACTATGGTAGTCACTTTAGTAATCATTGCTTTAGGATGCATGGTTTTTGATAAACTGTGCTAAAATTAATTAATCAAAGTTTAATTGTTTAGGATGCGCACATGTCTGGAAATAGCTCATTAACACCTAATGACCATAATAGGCTTCATCAAGAACTTACGCGAAATGAGCTTACGCATGGTCTAGTTAGCGACTTTTACAAAACAACAGCACAGTTATTTTCAGCACCATCTATAAAGTTAAAAAAATCAACTGTGTACGTTACATCCACTGGTATTTTTTGGTGGGATGGGTCTAGCTTTCATCAATTACCCAGTGGTGTATACGACTCCACCGGACAAACACTGCAAGGGTTTATAGACGGGGCGGGGAATTTTT
>CAIPPE010000015.1 GCA_903866825.1 uncultured Methylococcaceae bacterium | reverse complement strand
TTCTATAAAAAGATACAGCATCCTTTAGCTGGATAGGTTGTTCTTTTTACTGAATACAGAATCCTTTCGATGGTTAGGTTGTTCTTTTTCCTGAATACAGCATCCTTTAGCTGGATAGCTTGTTCTTATTCTTTAATATCTTACTTTATTACTGGCAAAGACCCTCCTTTTTAAATCACTTCTTGTTGTATTTATCAGGACAGTGATGTTTCTTTTAAATCACTAATCTAATACTCAATAGTTTGGCTAATGTATCAGTTGTCCATTGATTTAATTGATTATTAAATGACCCAACCGGGTTTATCCCTCATTCCACTGAAGACTCCGATGACTGTTATGTAACCTACTGAAAATATTTATTTTTTATTTACCTATCTTTTGTAGGAAAAAGGTCTATGCTCTTACAAAACACATTCGTGTTTCTAACCCAAGGAATGATTAATATGAAGAAGATTAAAGTTTTATATGACTTTGTAATATTTGCTATTGCTGAAAAACTGGGATTTTATAAAAATGTCATGGATAAATTAAGCAATAACCCTTTCTTCACTGCCCCTTATATTTCTTTGACTGATGTTCAGGCAAAGTTAGACGCCTTTGAAGCAGCCATATTAGCTGCTGCTGATGGAGGGCATACTGCAATATCTGATAGGGATGATAAAGAATTAGCCTGTGATCATGATTACCGTATTTTAGCTTCTTATGTTGAACATCAAGCGGATGGAAATGAAACTCAAATTTTAAGCAGTGGGTTTCATGCCACTAAACAACCTGTGCAACAACAGAAAGCGACTTTAGAAGTGGTTAATGGAGAACATCCCGGTAGCGTTAAATTTATTGCTAAAGCTGAAGATAAGGCCGCCGCTTATATTTGGCAATATATTCTGGCCTCAGCGCTCACGGCTGATGGTGTATGGCAAGTGGCCTCAGTTACATCGGGTGCCAGTGCCACGTTAGATGGGCTTACTTCAGGTAGCCTCTATTATTTTAGAGTGGCTTACGTTACCCCTGCAGGCACTTCTGAGTTTTGTCAACCCGTTTCTTTAATGGTTGCTTAAGTGCTTACCTACCCCGTTTAAACATTATCTCAACAGAATTGAAGTCTAGTGGTTTTCTCACACTCTACTTCAATTTGTGCATGACACCATTGACATAACCCTGCTCTGCACTGTGATTACCTTTTAAACCGGAGCATACAATGCCATTGAATCTTACCAACTCGAAAAGGACGGCAGCATCAACACGACTTTCGTTTTTAATGAAGGCAGATTCGATGGGGGTAAGTAACAGTTACTTTTTAATCTAGTCAAATCTATTTAATACTGTTCAAATGAGTAGATTATTAGCAAGTTGTTCGTTATGATTTTTTAAAAATCCTCTAATGATATTTATCAAAGCTGGACTGTGAGCAAGCAACATGCCTGAATCATCTGGTTTATCAAGTGTACTAATCAGATCGTTCAGTAACTCATCGCTTAATAGCTGTAATTCGTTCGGAGACGATCCTTCTATAAAAATTAGTTGATCGACTAAGTTTTTACGCTCTTCCCGAATGGCTCTATTGTCCAATCCAAGACTTTTAATGGCCTCTGTTGCTCGTATCGTACCGCCTTCCAATTTGCCGGACAGATAAAACTTTAATTCAAATTCGCATTCAGGCATTAGCGGCGTTAGTGGTATTTCTTTGGACTTGCGTGCATCGTTGCAGCGACCTTTCTTGTTACAAGACGCGATGATATTAGCAAAATTCAACGTCTGATTTTTATCACTTTGCTGGCTAATAACGTGTTCGTTGTTACTATTATTTTCGTCGATCCGTTGACAGCAATACCCGCACAAACCGAATTGTTCTTTTATTGACGCTCGGCGGATAGCCTGACGGATTGGAGCCTGTAAGTCTTGATAACGTTTGCCCAGATTAGTTTTTTTTCTTTTCCAGGCAGTTAGTTCTTCAGGCTCCCTTCCTTGGACTTTAATGATTTGCCGCACGTTGAATCTCCAAACGCCTAATAAGCAATCTCGCTTTATTAAGTTCCATATGATCAATGGCAATTTTTTTTTCGAGATCGGCCATTAATTCTTTAGCTTTTTCCAAACAGCCATCTTGTAAAGAGTCTCGTAAATCATCTAAATTGGCTTGAATTTCAGCATTGCGAATATCTGCGTCCATTTCTTGCAGTAATACTTGATTGACATCCATTCCATAGAGGTTTTCGAGTTTTCGTACCTTACCGTTATCCAGAGAATAACAGAGCAAATCGCTGGGTTCGCTAATCACAATGGGGGAATGGGTGGTTAAAATAAACTGACAATTTGGAAAAGTTTTTTTCAGCTTACCTATCACGGTACGTTGCCAATTAGGGTGTAGGTGTAATTCAATTTCATCAATCAGAATAATGCCATTACCCAATATTGGATTACTTAATGATGGATTGTAAATAACCAGGAGGCGAGCGATATCGGCGATTAATGCTAATAAAGTTTTTTCACCATCTGACAATTGAAAAATACTTAGGGTAATTTCGTTTTTTGTAATTAACAAATCTAAGTGCGGTAACCGCTGAATGCGCAAGTTACTAAATTCCGGCAAGAATTGATAAACAACATCGGTTACATATTTACTAATTTGCTTTGCGAGAATGGGTTCAATTTTATTAAACCTTGATTTAAGCTCATCAATTTCTTTTTGCTTAGACTCTTTGAAATCAGCTAATACTTTTCTAGTATTTTCATCTAACTT
>CAIPPE010000014.1 GCA_903866825.1 uncultured Methylococcaceae bacterium | reverse complement strand
GAATGGTTAACAGACACCCTGGAAAAACTGCCGACCTGGCCAAATAGTCGTATTGATGAATTGCTGCCTTTGACTCTGGCAATGATTGAAAAACTTCAAGTAAGATCAACTCGAGAAGATTGGTAGGGCTGGACACTTACGAAAGGCCTGGCTATTCTCTGATACGACCAAAGGTGCACAAGCCAGCGCGATTCATTACAGTTTAATTGAAACAGCTAAAGCCAATGGATTGGAACCCTATAGTTATTTAACTCAAGCGCTCAAGGCATTGCCTTATGCTGATACGGTAGAAAAGCTTGAAGCCTTGCTACCCTGGAATATTAAAAATACCCATTTTTCTGGGTAGGGGAAGTACGCGCTCTATTAAGCGCTTACATTCAAGAATGTAGGGGAGTCGTGGTTGCCAGCAATCACGACAACATGCCGACAGAATGAAGCTGCCACACGACACAGGAACCGATAGTAGAGTTCCTGAGCACGATTGCTTGGTGTATTGGTATCAAAAACATCCCCGGCAATCAGAAGCGCATCAATCTGTTCTTGCTGGATGGTCTCAGCCAACCAAGAGAGAAACGCTTCGAATTCCTCATAGCGCTTTCGCCCGTAGAGTGTTTTGCCGATGTGCCAATCAGAGGTATGAAGGATTTTCATGACGGAGTGATCATGTCAATTTTTCGTGGCGGCTCCCCCATCATCATTTCATAGTGGGCTTCATGCTTTGTTTTAATGAAAATTTGTTGGAAAACTCTTAGGTAACTATCAATGGTTGATTCATCAATTGAAACATATAGGTCATCATGCGCAAAATGCGATCCGTCATTAACCCATGAAAATAGCGATTTACATATCAGTTTCTCATTTCCATTAAAAAGCCCGCAAATACTATCAGTATCAATATTTCCGAGTATTTTGAAATAATTTTCAAGGATTCTTCTTAGCGTATTTTGTATTGAAAGATTAGAACGATCAGTATTTTTTACTTCAACCCATAGCAACTCGTAAGATGTTTTGATCGGGTTTGTATCGTGTTTGTTAACTTTTGAAAGTTGGTTTAATTTCCTCAATGTCCAAAAAGTCTCATCTTTTAATGCCTTATCACTCCGTTTAGGATTGAACGTAACTTCTTTATGAAAATACACATTATGGGTCAGTACGAAAACTTGCTTTATCTGACCATTATCATTTCTGATCTCATCAAATATACTCTTAATGAGGCTACTAACGAGAAAAAGAATATCACTATCAAGACTTGAAACTGGGTCATCAAAAACAACCACTCGATCAGCTGTCATACCGGTTTCAAATTCACTACCCTTTAACAGATGATAGAAATAAAGAAATGTAATGAATGTTTTTTCGCCTTCACTTAGCGTCTCTTTTGCGTCCGTTCCATCGGGGCGCTGGATTTTATAGAATCTATCCTGCTCCGATTTTGCTAATGAGAAGCCAGTAAAGCCAAAGGATTGTAAAAGACCATTTATCCCATCAATAGTCGGCTGAATACTGGTGGTATTTTTTTCAAGTTTTTTAATTTCTGCGTTTTGGTTTTTATAATCTTCTAGCTTGTCCTCTTTTTGCTTAGTCAGGTTATCAATAGCTTGCTTTAAGCCATTCTTTTTCGAAAGATAGTTAGCAAGTTCTTTTTTAATTTCACTTTCAAGTAAAAATTTCCATACTTGAGCAGTTAGGATTGTTTTTTCTTGAGCAAGGTTAGAAACCGTTTTGTTGTGATCTTTAATAGAATTATTTGCTGAATCAATGAGATTTTTAATTTCAGCCAGTATATCTTTGAGAGAATCAAGCTCAATAATTTGGCTTGACGATGCTTGTTTTTTCTCGATTTGTTGTAAGTTATACCTTATTTTGGAATCCAACAGCTCTTTTTCTACTTTTAGTTTTTCCGTATCAAGAAACTTTGATGGATTTTCCACTATGGATTGCAGGCTTTGCTGTAAGCCATCACTGTTTGTTTTGTAATTGGTTAAAAGTGTTTTGATTGCGACTTCATCTTTATCAAAAGCTTCATCAAAATAATCATTCATACTATCAGCAAAAGATGATTCAATTTTCTTCTGACAAAATGGACAGACATTGTCATTAACTTTATAAAAAGCCCTTCCTTGCTTTACCCAGTCACTATTACCGAGCTTTTGAATCATTGCCGCTATATCAACATCTTCCTTACCTATTACTTTTTTCTTTAGAATTGGATCAGACTCCAAACTTAAGAATGATTCATAATTCGGATAGGGAATCATGGCTTCTGCAAGTGGTGTCTCCCCAAATACTGTTTCAGCTCTATTCTCAAGATCATCAAGTTCTTTTAACTCAGCAGAGTTATTTGTTGCTTCAGTTAGCAACTTAGCTTTAAAAGCAGCCTTTTTTCCGCGAACACCGACAAATGCTCCTTGAAATTTTCCATCATGCCTCTGTTTTACTTGCCAACATTGTTCTTCAAAATCGAGCTCTAATCTCACAAGTTCAGCTTTTTTTCCACCCTTTTCATCTTCACCTTCGAGAGTTTTTTTTAGCTTTAATCCATCCTCTTTTAGCAGATTTAATTTCTTTTTTGCTTCATCAATTTTGTTAAGAACATCTATATCTTTCTCCCCTAAGGTAAATATCCCCTTCAATTTGGAGGATTGATTGAAGTTTTCATCTACAAAATCACGATTATAAACAAGGGTCTCTAAGCTAATGCCATTTCGCCAAAGTAATTGACCTCCAAAAATAGCGGATTCATTGGCAATAATCCGAGAAATCGTAGTTTTACCTGACCCATTGGAACCATAAATAAAATTAAATTTTGAAAGCCCTGATAAGGTTTCGCATGGACTCCCATAACTTGCTTCATTTTGAATTTGAATACTTTCAATCATTTCGTATCCCACTTGATTGAATCCAATTCATTCTTAATGAAAGTTACCTCAAAAGCCTTACTCGACCTGTATTGCTGCAAACGGTTTGCAAAGGTGAAAGCATCATTCATTTCATAGTTCTGGAAAACATTGAGTCCGCAATTCAGTAGAATTTTCCAGCCGTGGTCTGTCACTATGTGGCGGGTATCAATGCTACCTGTTCCATCAAATTCCCAGGTAAAGTTAATGCCTACTGTGCTACAGGATTCCTTAATCTTTTCAAAGCTCTCTTGTTGCTGTTCAGCTTTGAATTCGTCCTCTGATGTCACCAGGTGAACGGCGACTTCCTCGTCCTGTGGCTTGTATTTGACGACAGTTTCAAGAAACTCCATCAAGTTACGCACTTGGTGAAGCATACGGATATTGGGATCAGTGATAGTTATTTTGGCAGCACCTTTCAGATAAGGACCGAACAAGCTGTCATACGATATTCCTTTCTGATTTTCTTGAAAGGTTAGATGCTGCTCTTTGGCAAAGAATTCGCCTATAGATGTTCCTTCCGGCAATTCTTGTGGTTCACTGTCTGTGTCAGCTATTTCTGTCGCTGTATCAGTAGCTGTCTTATAGTAATAATGCGGGTATTCTTCTTCCTCTAGTGTCTTAACAGAATGGGCTTGACCAGATTGATCCATATAGGTGAAATTCACATCTGGGTAAGTGGAATCAATACGCATTAATTGGTCTTTGATACGCTTTCGACCTTCTATGGCAAACTTAAGAATTTCTTCAATCTCATCCTTAGAGGCCTCGCCTTGAGGATATAGGATTTTCATTAGCCCGGAAAAAGTCTTGTTTATTCCATCCCTGTCCCGAGTCGATAGATCGGAAGATAAAGAAAAATGCTCTTTATAACGATCTGAATAGTCGTGGTTACGCATTGCCCGAAGAATTTCGGCAAGGTAATCCACCACAAACCCATAGTTCTGAGAAAACATCTCACCGCGAATAATGTCTACTTCCCATCCGGGGATGTAATAATGAATTCGGTCAAGGAATGCTGAGTCATAGAACTTGTCGGGTAGCTCATCGAATAAATCGGCATGCTTCAGCATATAGGGAACCGTGTGCTGAGTATTGCCGATGAAAACCATTGAGGCTTCGGCACCGAAGGTTTCAACACCGCGAGAAAAAGACTTGTTGGCCATGTAATTTTTCATAATGTCGACAAGCGCTTTTTCCACCCGTTTTTGTTTGCCGGCAAACTCGTCAAACCCTACTACATCCCAGTACCCGACCAGTCCGATTTTTCCGGATGAATTATTAACAAATAGCTTGGGAACTGAAACTTCGCCGCCTGATATAAGAATGCCGTGAGGAGAAAACTCGGAATAGATGTGCGACTTACCCGTTCCCTTGGGGCCCAGTTCAATAAGATTATAATTCCGCTCACAAAAAGGAATAAGGCGAACGAGTTGGGTCAACTTACTGCGTTTGCCAAACAATTCCGGATTAAAACCAATGCTCTGAACAAGCAGATCAATCCATTCATCGGTTGTGAATTGTTTACGAGCCGCTACATAGCCATCAAAATCGAAGTGCGATAATTGAATGGGTTTTAGCGATGACAAAATCCATGGGCTGTCATTTTTTTCTTCGGAAAAATCGTATTCCAGATCGGCAATACACCAGACACCACTGACCAGAAGCTTCGGATGAGCTTTCACAGTGCGTGAGTCGACCAATACTCTTTTGATGCCTAGATTAGAAAAAGAAGCTTCGTAAACATCCGCATTATCATTCAGTGCCACGCTAATTTTATCGATGACCTTATAACGCCCCTTTTCCTTGATATGAGAACGAATCAAACCGGCTTCATTCCGATGTACATAGTGCTTACGCAGTATTTCCTTAACAGTCTCAATACCTGTCTGGATAGAGGCTTCGTCGCTGGTTGCGCAGTACTGGCCTAACAAATACTCAAGAACATAGGAAGGAACAATCGCATTACCCTTGACGGTTTTAACAAGATCCTTTCGGACAACAAGCCCCGCGAAGTGTGTATTTATTTTCTGGTCAAGTTCGTTCATGAGTAAATAGTCCTTTAAAAGTCAAAATCACTGGTGAATGAGCGCCGTATTAAATACCGGAGTGATTTGTACTCTTTGTAATGTGAGGTGCCAGGGTGTTTTTCTTCCAGTTTTAAAATAACTTCCTGACCATTGGCTTCATCGGCCTTTCGGGTAAGCACGAAACGCACCTGAAGCTCCCGCTCTCTCGGATTGTCTGAGCTTAGGTCAAAGGTAAGTTCATGATTATCGGAAATCAGGTCACCTGCCTGAGTATAAATACCTGCAATTAGGGTTCTGGGTTGCACCTTGTCGGTCACAGGTTGGGCTTGGTAAAGCGCAACCGCCAACTGGCCGGAGGTAATTACTGAGCTTGCGCCACGCAAAATATCCACCTCAACGGCAGAAATATCGCTCTGCCTTTTCTTGTTGATTTTAAGGATGGGAATAACCACTTCCTGTAACGAAGCGCCACCGTGTACAAAACGACTTCCCGAGCCTTTCAAGCGAAGTCGATTGATCGATTTAGGAATCTGCACTTCCACAACACCGACTAATCCAAGCTCAGTTGATCGGAATTTTCGTAAACTTGGTGCATCTTTCAGACCTAAGCCGAGTACAAAACGCCGGTCGTAAAATAGAATATGGTCTCCTTCGGCATCGACATCGGTAAAATCGCTCTCGTCAATGGCACGATTCTGGTAGATAAAACCATGATCCGAAGTCACCAGCAAATTGTTTGCATTAGCTCCGGTGAGTTTCTTGATTAAGCGAATAAGCTCCTGAAGAGTCTCTTCAACCGCCTCGAATACCCGTTCTTCCGACTCACGCTTATCGCCGGTGGCGTCAATGCGGTTGTGGAAGATATAAAGCACATCATGGTCGCGCAAAAGAGCCCGGCTGTCCTCTTTATTGAGCGCCATAAATCCCTCTGCTTTAACAGCCGTACTCCGCTGTGAAATGGCTTGATTAAGGATCATGATACGATTGGCCGTACCCTGTGAACTCTGACAATCGACTAAAACGGTTCCGGTATCATTATTCGCCAGCGAAAGCTCTTTATTGGGTAGCAAGGCAGCCATGCCCAGCTGGGTATAACTCGGTAACATAGACAAAGCCGGTTCCAAGTTAGCATCGTAACGATCTTCTTGGCGGATAAGACTAAGCAGCTCATCACCAATCTCATAACGCAAGGCATCAGAAATGATGACACAAACCTTGTTATCTTTATTTAGAAAGGGTTTTATGTAGTGATTGAAAAAATTTTTCTGCAACAGAACAGGCGAAGCCTCCCATTGGCTAGTTTTGTCCACAAAGGATTGCCAGTGATCATTTA
This sequence comes from uncultured Methylococcaceae bacterium, assembly GCA_903866825.1. GTDB lineage: Bacteria > Pseudomonadota > Gammaproteobacteria > Methylococcales > Methylomonadaceae > Methylobacter_C. The sequence goes on along the minus strand of CAIPPE010000014.1, from coordinate 19,921 downwards.
GCTTGAGTAGGTAATTATTTGAGTAAAAATTCTCAACTTGATCAGCCAATGACTCCATCAGCGATGCTTGACCTGACATTCTTACATGATAAGTGAACTTCCGATAAAGCTGATCTAGCCGGAACCAAACGCGACTATAGCGTTCAATGCCTTCGGCAAGAGTGTTCATGGTCAAGTTAGCTTCACTCATCGCATGAAAAAACTGTGCGGCATAGTCTATAGCCTCATATAGATGGCGAAACTCCCGGTACCAGTGACCTTGTCGCCGCTGACGCACCAGTATCGCTACCTCGCCGCTGGTTATTGTCCTTAACGTAACCGCACTTACCAGATCACTGATAATTTTCTGGTCAATCAGTCGAAAGGTATCCAATTCGATCAGGTCGCGAAAATCCCGCTTGTCTAAATCTTGCTCAATGCCAAGGATTTCCATGCATTCCCTGGACAGCGCTTCGAAACAGGCTTCAAATTGACGACTGTCCTTCCAGCGTTTTAGAAACACCAAGGCATCGCCGGTCAGGCGTACCTGTCCATCCAAAACCATCGCATAACAGGACTTAAATAGTTCGATAACGAAATCACGGATGCCAGGCTCGCTAGACTTGTAACCATAACAGCGGGTCATCTGTTCCCAGAGAAAGCTATTAAGACTACAGCGATCGATCAGCTTGACTTTCTCATCCCGTCCCTCAGCCAGCTCTTGTAGCAGACATTCTACTACGGCATCCATGCGAGGCTCAGAGCCCGCACACACAGCCAGCATCTTCAAGCGAATGAGTCCAAAGGTATCATCGGATTTAAGCAAGCGTTTCAATGCATCCTTACGTTTGGCGGCCTGATAGAACTCTGCATGAGCCTGTACTACATCAGCAAACTCCAGGCTCAGCTCCAACTCGGCGAGCCAAATGGCAACTTGGCCCGTGCGGAACTCACCATGAGCCAACTGCACGTCGAGCAGCCAGTTGTCCAAATCATCGGGTTGTGGCCCATCGCGGTAAAGCAGAAATTTTTGCTCGGGTTGTTCGCGCAACACGCGGTGCTTCACGCAAAACTCGTTGTTGATGAGTTCTACTTTTTCGATGCTTTGTAGTTGCAGTACATCGAAATCACTGCGTAATTCCTGCTTGGCGTCATACCAAAAAACGATACGGTGGCGGTCGAAGAGTTTATTTAATGCTTGGACAATGCGATTGTTCATACGCTTACATAATCTCCAAACAAATAACGTATAGTCGACCAGAACTCCCCATGCAATCCATTATCATCTTTTTCAAGATAGCCGGAAACGAAACGCCTTAATTCATCTATATTCAAAGTCTCTTCCAAAAAAGGTTCGATTGCACTGGCACGCAAGTCATTAAGCTTTGGAATATCTAGTCCTAGGCGTTTTATGGTCTCAGTTGCAGCGATATCAGTCAATAACGAGGGTTTAATCCCACCATTGCCAATAAAAGAAAATCGGCTACCACATTCTGAATCAAGTGGTGATACCAAAAGCAAGTCATCAAACCAATCACCCTTAAGATTTCCACAGTGACGGGGATCGCCTTTCTTTAACTGGTTCTGACAGGAACACAGCATATTGGCAAAATCCAGCGGATCAACCGTCAGATCATTTTGTGGCCGCAAGTGTTCAACATGCGAATCTTCGGGGGTTAATCTGCGTTCACAGTAACAACAGAGGTATCCCTGTTCCTCCATAAGCGCTTTTTTGATAGATTCTTTAGGTTTACCGCTCAAGCTATCATAATCAGGCTGCCAGTCTTCATTTGCCATAGCCTTCCAGGCGGCAAAAGCTTGCGGTTCACTGCATTTTATAATGTGCTTCATTTACCGATGAGTTCCTTGCGCTTAATAAGCACTTCGGCTTTGACCAATTCAGGATCTTCACCTATTTCGGCTTTTAGATTCACAATTTTTTGACGGGCATCTACAAGCTGACCTTGATCAATTTCCTCATAAATACAACGAAGTTCTGAACTGACTTTATCGGGCCGGGTAGTTTCCAGCTCCATCAAGTCTTCCAGTATTCTGTCCACATTTTTACCATAGGATTCTCTGGGATGCTGCACCGTCATGCCGGAGTTTGTTTGCTCCAGCAGGTAAATACATTCAGGTTGAACATGAGTAATAACATGCGGCGAATGAGTTGATACCAAAAATTGACAACAAGGAAAGACTTCTCGAAGCTTGGGAACTATCATGCGCTGCCATTTGGGATGTAAATGGAGATCAATTTCGTCGATCAAGATAATCCCTTCACCCTCAAGTGGGTTATCGCGTAAAGGGTTGATGATAGCCAAACGTCTAGCCAGATCACCTACCATTGCCATCAAACATTTTTCACCATCGGAAAGCTGATTGACAATTAAACGCTGACCATTTTTTTCCACTTCCATACGCAACGGGTCGCGTCTTACGGTCAAGTTTTTAAATGACGGCATAAACTGGCTTAATGCACGACGTACTGCTTCAAGTTCTGGAACACGACAAAGCGCTTCCTCTAAATATTTGCGGTTTTCATTTTCAAGGTCTTCGCGCTCTCTAAACCATTCAAAAAAAGTTCTAAAGTTTGAGCCACCGGTCAAAGCATCATCATAGGCAGACAACACATCAAAGCGGTGCTGCCCACGAATTCTCAATGGAATATCCAATACCGCACGGTTAACCGGATAGTACACAAATAAGGGGTAATTAACGGCACCATCACAAGCAGAAAAACGTTTCTTCAACGCGGCTGCCAACTGGCTAAGCGCATGTAATGATGATTTTTCATCCTGCTGGCGGCCTTTTCGATATTTCACTAGAGACCACTCATAAGGAGTTGCATAGTTACTTAGCTTTACCGATAAGCTGGCATACGCTGCCCCATTTCGAATATCAGCCTCATTGATCGGTCTACCCGATGCAGATGCCGTTTTTATTCGGTTGATTAGCCAAGATAACAGAATGGCAGATGCGTCCAATAGACTGGACTTCCCCGTACCATTCATGCCCACAAACACATTCATACGATCATGCAGAATCAAGGGTAAATCTTTTGCGCCTCGAAATTGACTCAGCGTCAGCAGTTCTATGTGCATGCTCAATCCTCCTTCGCCGCCAAACCGGGTATTCTCTTAAGTGCTTCGCCAAACTTCTGATAATTCACTTTAACGCCATCATCCAAATCAATCTCTAATTGCTCAGTCGCCAAGGGATACAATACTTCACGCTCATAGGTATCCAACTCATCCAAAATTTTACGATGATTCTCAATATCCTTAAGGGCTTTAGTCTTTTCACTCGCAGAGGCACTGCCACTGATACTGACAGCCTCCAGATGAATTTTATGCGCACTTAACTTAGCTCGAAACTCCCGCAAGTAATCATTTAACACCACACTCACCGTATCAGAACGATAACGGTGCAGATAAATTAAGGCATTAAACGTACCTTTAGGACTACTAAATAACCAATAAATAGGCCGTTTTTTATAACGCTTTAAATGGTCATTATAAAAATCTTTTAAGAAATACTTACGGATATCCTTACCCAACGCCTGCTCAATGTATTTAAGATTCTCTTCATAATGCGCCTCACCAAAAGTTACTTTTAAAAACTTACCAAACCGCTCCGTCACATCATCGGTAAACCAATCGCCGTCCAGCATAGGGATGACATTATCATCATCGGCTGAGAAAATAGGCTCAGGGATTTGTTTAAGATAATCCGCCAACGTTTCGCCTTGATTCGCTAGAATAAGCCCCGGCTTGTCCAGTGAGTAACGACCAAACATACAACCTACGGCATAAGAAATAAATTCTTTTAGGGTGTCGGCCAGCAAGCGTTCTTCAAGTTCCGTGTCTTTGGGGAAGGACTTTTGAACCACTAATGAACACGAATTGACACTAATGTCGGTTGGTTTTTTTTCGTGTTCATTCGTGTCTATTCGTGGTTCTTTTCCATAACGGTAATAGGGGTTACAGGTAAGGGTGATTTCTTTCAACGACACATCAGGTGTTAATTCGTCTTGCAAACCGTAAGCGTCGATAAATATACGGTTATTTTCTTCTTCAAGACGCTGCATTTTCAGTGTCATTTCTTGCCAGTGGGCGCGGAGTTGAGTGTAAGTTTCCTTGATGGATAAGGGCAATGGGTAGGTTGGGTTAGCGGCTTTATCGCGTAACCCAACATCATCGGGTTGTCGGGTTACGCTATCGCTAACTCGACCTACGGTTTGACTATTAAGAAGTGGCAAGTTGATAAAATCCCAAGATATTTCATATGAGTCCCAATCTAATTGGGACAGATGAACAGCCTTTGATGCATTGATCTCAATTTGTAATTTTTCTTTTTGTGAAACATCAATGACAGGAATACAGCCGACGTTACCTGCTTGAAAATTTAGTGTTGGATTCAAAGCCTTTAGGTACTCAAAAGACAATCGGGATGCTAATAAACTAAGTATATAAAGGTATTTTTCGTTTGGCGGAAAACTAGATGAACCCCCAACATCAAATATAAAACCAGCTCCATTAGATCTAACCCCGAATGAGGTGCTACTAATAAATGACCATGTAATTGATTTTTTAAAGAAATATCCTATGTTTCTAATGGTCCTTGTTGGTGACCCATAAAGCTTTGATGCATATTCAAGAACCTCTTTACCACCATTCTCCCAATTAATGACGGTTAGATTATTACCGAACCACCTTCTAAACTCTCCACCCTTATTGTACGGAAACCATTTCAAACCGGAGGCAATTGAATCTTTTTCTGAGTCAAAATTCATTCCTGTCTTATTACGATCTACCTCATTCCAAAATCGAACAAATCGTCCATTATCGCTAGAAGTCATTCCTAGTCGCGCCGGTGCAATAGATTCTAAAGTAGAACCAATAATAAAAGGCTCTCGAAATTTATCACTTACCCAATACGCAATCGGACTCCCCGGTATTTTCTTAAAGTCAGCCGCAGAAGCACGGAAAAATCCCTTCTCTACAGTGTCACTGGTTTTGGTGCTATCGTTACTCATCGGCTTGCTCTTCAGAATTATTCATTTGTTCAACAAGCTTAAATTTTTCATTAATAGCGTTTAAATCAAAATCATGGACTTTATGTTGGTCAGACTTTAATTGATCTGATAAATTAGATATTAATGTGTTGATTCTTCCTGGTTCATATTCCCTCCATTCACCTACCTTAGATAGTACTCCGTGATAAACATCATCTTTTAGGCGATGACCCAGTTCGATTCCAATATTACTAGGTAATATATTATTAAAAGCTTTTCTGACATTTTCGCAGGATGGTGATATTGCCATAAAATTTAATAAAAACTCAGGATTCATAATGTAATGCTTGTCGTAATGAGCTTTTACTATTTCATTTGTATGCCGTCTAATTCTTGTTTGATTTGTTAACCACCATGTATAAAAACCAAATGGTGAGCCATTACTAGATTCGTTATTTAATTTTCGCAATCCATAAATTCCAAAAACAAGTAATGCACAATTTAATGCTAATTGCTGATTATCTTTGTCTTTTTCCATTAGCTTATTAGCTAAATCTTGTACTTTTTCTTTATTTACAACACTTTCTAGTTGTTCGTTTTCTATAAATTTTAATTTAAACCCAGAAATCAGATATTTTTTTAACTCATCTCTTCCTAGGTCTTTTTCAATATTTTCATGACTAATAAATTGATTGATAAATGACTTCCATGTTTTAACTACATTTTTTTCTTTGGCATAAAAATAGGCTCTGATTAATATTTTTGAACTGTTTCTTGCGATTTCTCTAGTTATAAATGCTTCATTTTCAAGTATATGATTCATGAATTCATAATTTGTCGTTCTTATATGCCAAAGTACTTCATCTAAAACGGAACTAGATAAATTTAAAGAAATCCCATTAGTAACAGCAATCTTTAACATATTTCTACAAACTTGATCATCTTCGTTTAAATATCTTTCTGACAAAGCCTTAACTAAAATATCACTACCAATAAATATATTAAAATTAGAGCTCATAGAGCTAAAATACTCAATAATTCTTGGTTCGACTTTTAATGTAAATAATAAAACGTAAGCTCTTGATAGATTGTATAAGTATTTTCTTTGAGTGCTTGAACTTTCATAAAAAATGGAACGAATCAAACTATAAATATGTTCTCTGTATAGCTCTTTATCTTTTATAAGATTATTATCATTTAGAACAGTTTCTATGCAATCAGATATTACCAATGTCTTTTCAAAACCATGTTCTTCACTTTTCACAATATGAGATAACAGCAGCCCTTGCTTCTCAAATATTTTTATAATTACCTCATGTATCAATCTTGCAATAGCATCATATTCACCATCATCACTGTCAAATAACTGGCTAGCTTGTAATTTAATTTCATCATTAAATTCAATCTCAAGAACTGCATCCTCGCAATTTTCATCTCGAATAGCATTCCGCGTTTCAAAAGGTATGCAATAATTATTTTCTTTTCTATGCCATTTTATTTCTCTACCTAATTTATTTTTTTTTCTCATTGATTCGAGGCGATAATCCAAATTGGCAGAAAGATAATGATTTGCCCATGGGAACATTTCTTTAATGTCGTTATTTATTTGATCACGATCTTTATAAATACGTTTATCATGATCCGTATCTCTTAACGCCCAGAGTATTAACGTATCTGTTACGGAATGAATTAATTTACGATTACCCAATTTATTTGTGACTTCATGATGCAAAAAAACGAACACAGAAGGGTCGTCAGTATAAGAACTACCTATATTATTACGACCAATTTTTTCTAAAAATGCAGTGTATTTTTCAAGATGGTTTTTATAGGCCGCAATTGTTCCATTTGAGTCATTGATATGACTAATTATGTATTTCTTATCTCTGATTCTAATAACTATATTATGCAATTCCCCCAATTCGTCTTCTTCTTTATCAATGTGTGGTATTTGTTTAGCAGTTACGTAATAAATAGTTTTTGGACTTCGACCAAATTTTTTTAATCTTTCAACCGTTTTTTTTATTTTATTTCTATGGTTTTCTTCAACAGTAATTTGATAAAAAACATCAGACTTACTTGTTTCAAATAGCTCTCTACTTTGCACACCATCAGCACCCCCATCATGAATTCCTCCTAAAGGGACAAAATTTCTACCCTCAACAGCTGATAAAAAATCAGTCGCAAATCGTTCGAAAGGAAATCCTTCTGCTTTATCCAGTGCAATTTCTATTAATTCAGGATGTATTCTCGCTTGCTTGGCAGTCATATTAATCAGTTTCCATTCAATAGTGAGTTAATCAAATCCTGTCCACTCTCGGTCAACCGGTACTTCTGTAATCGGCTATTGGGTTTATCTGGCAAGGTCATTTCAATGAGTTGTAACTCCAGCAATCGCTTGATTTGTTTGTGTAGTTCACCGGAAACGGTTTTATGTCCCAGGTATTGAGCGAGTGCAGATTTTCCGGTTTCTTGTTCTTGTAGCTTTACTAATACTTTAGCGGCGAGTGGCGACTCTAGCCGTGACTCTAGCCGTGACTCTAGCCGTGACTCTAGCCGTAGTTCGATTTGTTCGCCCTGTTGTTTTGCTGTGCGCGGCAGGGGAATGGGTTTCAGTAACGGAATAATAAAGCGTACCCGCATGCCCACTTCAATGAGCTGAGGTTCGGGGAGTCCAAGCGCTTGGGCTTCGGTAAAAATACGCCGAACGCCGGTGCCCCATTGCTCGATTAAATGTAACTCCTTAAAGACACGGGCGATGACGGTGTTACGGATTTTAGAGGTACCCTGTTTGATGTCTTCCAGAGTTAATCCGGGCAGGAACAGGCCAGGATTCTCGATTTCAATGCGATCATCCAAAAACACGATCCGAATAGGGGCGCCGCGCTGGGAATAGTCAGCATGAACAATTGCATTGATGACCGCTTCGCGTAAGATGCCCAGCGGAATACTCCAAACATCCTTGCGGCGAATTTCAGATAAATCAGCACCGCGAAACGCATGTTTCTTCAAAAACAACATCACCTCGTCAACCGCTTTGGGCAGCGGCGCATTGATGTCGATGTGATCAAAAATATCTATTTTTTCGGTACCAAAAAAACGTCCGCACTGTATCCATGCGTCAGCAAAGTGAAAGCTGCGCTGTTTACCAAAAAGCAGAACAGCCCCTTTGGTCGGCACCCGACGCCCCTGATAGTCGGTGAGTAATTTTAAGGTGAGCAATGCTTGCTCATCTAAGCGTCGATTATCACCAAACAGAGTTTGAGCGGAGGCCAAATCCAGGTCATCAATGGAAAGTTCCGGCATAGGCATCTCATCAAAGACAATACCAGCCACTGCGCGTTGCAACTCAGCGACCAGTTCACGATCCGCCTGCCGATTGGTCGAACCTAGCCGGACATAGACACCTAATTCAGGCCCTTGTGAATTCAGCCAATGCAAGCGCGAGTTGCTGAGATAAACCTCAATTACCAATAAGGTCTTGCCGTCAATCGTGAACATTTCGACATTCGGTACCAGACGGGGCGAAATGGCATCGGCGATCATGTTACAGATGCGTTCTTCTTCAGTTAACGGATCATCAACACCGAAAAGCTGATGGTCGTCTGTCACACCAATGACTAGACGACCGCCAGCGGTATTGGCAAATGCCACCAAGGTTTTTAACAGCGGTTTAGGCGAGGATAAATCACGCTTGAATTCGAGCGTTTTGCCTTCAGGCTGTTGCAGCAGGGTTTCTAGGATGAAGGCCATGGTTTATCCCAGTGCCGATTTAAACGTGGATTGTTTCTCAGCTTCGGAATTGCCATCAACCAAACGAATATACGCTCCTTTGTATTCAGGATGATGGGCATTTTCTAAAACGAAAGCCGTTGTCGAAACCACTTCGCCGCCAATACTATCAAAGGCTCGTGCGCCTAGATGTGCCATGGAAATAATCGTGTGATTATCGAGAATACTATTGCGCAATTTTTCGTAAGAAGATAAAAACATCCAACTTTGCATGGTAATCATGGCGACAGCACCTTTTTTAACAGTAAGCTCCAAATTGCGCTCGATAAACATGGCAAACAAATCTGACTTACTATTGGGATAATTATCTTTTACCCATGCCCCCAATCTGCAATTCATACCTTTGCCACCCATATAAGGCGGATTGGCAATCACCACATGATATTTTGGACTGAGATAGTCCGCTTGTTTTAACGCCTGTTTTATATTGCTCAGTGTTTCATAGTATTCAAAAGTGGGCATTTGGAAAGATTGATCATAGCTATGTAGAGCTTCGAGCACTGCTTGCACTTCTTCTGAAGTCAGCTTTGGCCTCAGCAACGAACCAAAATTATCAGCCTCGTTAAAAAGCGATAAATCATAAATCAGTGCAGCGCGATCAACACCAGACTTAATTAATTCATCAATAATTTGTGTCCATTCGTGTTCATTCGTGGTTCTTTCTTCAATGTTCTCCAGCACACAGATATTAGGTTGTACCGGTTTTCTAAAAAAACGCTTTTGTTTAGCTCTGGCCTTCATGGTTAGGGCAAATGCAGCCAGTTCGCCGGCACGCTCATCGATTTCGATGCCGTAAAGGTTATGGGTCAGTATTTTTTCTGGAATCTCGGCAGGATCAACGCCTTCTTCTTCATAGATGGCATAAAGTAAATCGAAGGCGTACACCAGCATGTGACCTGAGCCGCAAGCGGAATCGCATAACTTCAAATCTTCAGGCTTTTTGATACGTAAAAAGTCAATTTCTGGTTCAGATGGTTCGATGTAGTAGCATTCTTTACCCTGATACTTCATGTTTTGAAAAATCTTTGAGCTAGGTCGATTAAGCATCCATAGCCTACCCAGGGAATTTTCCACTAAGTAGCGTACAATCCAATTTGGGGTAAAAAGTTGGGTGGCGGCCGGGATATTTTCCGGCGTTATCTTCCTGTTTTTCTTTAGTCCGTCGAAAACTGCATCCTTCTTTTCAGAGATATAGAACTGGTAAAGCCACCCGATTACTTCGACATCCTGGCAAACATCCGGCGTCATTGCTTCGCGGGTGTAGGCCAGAATGGAACTACCCGAAAGCAGGTCATCGGGCATTAAGAGTTCAGTGTAATCAGCGATGCGCTCAAACAGGTAAGGCATGGCTTTGTGGTAATCGTTGCAGGCAGCGACTATCAACAAACGATAGGCCTCGGCTTGTGGATCTTGACTAGGCGCAGTGCCGCTGAGCAGGGCGAAAATCTGTTGGCGGATTTTTTCGGGCACGGACTCTTCGTCGAGATGTCCCATCTTGGCCTCAGCCAGAATCTCCGGCTGAAACTGTCCTTCAATCGGTGATACTAAACCAATACGGGTATAACGGTTTACGTCCATAAAACGCAAGGCGCAAAACCGGTTAAACCAGATATAAGCAATCTTTTCGATCACCTGTTCTTTGCCATGCTCGCTGAGCTGTTCTTCAAGCTTGGTGATAGCCGCTGCGTTCTCACGCCGTGCCGCGCTTTCTTCTGCCATTACCAAAACTAGTTTACTTGTAACCTGATCAATCAGGCTACGTCGGGCAAACTGGGCGAATTTTTTTAGTTTTGCAGTATCCATCAGATTTGAATCCTTTTACCGTTACGAATCTCTGCAAGCAATGCTTCTCGCATGGAGTCCAAGTAGCGGTCCACATCTGACTCATCAGCAAGCCAGGCCTTGTTAAAAGAAATACGAACTGACCTGCTGGGGACATATTCAATACGGGGTTCCTGTATTACTGGTTTTACAACTGTTTCCGAATGGGGTATCGAGGTCTGACTGATATAATCTGTTTTATTCTGTGGCGGTGGTTGAGTCCAGGACGCTATTTTGGACAGTAGGCGCTGATAGTCCGATTCTTCGAAGCGGCGCAGTGTATCACGAATCACAGCTATCAGTTTTTGACATTCAACAGACTGAGCAAACTCGGTGAATGATAAGGCTATTTGTTCCTGTTGCTCCCGTGAAAGCGCTGAAAATTCGGGCATACCGAATAGTCGCTCCTTGATGGATTGGGAGGCGTCTTTGGCTTGGGTAATTTCAGCAAGGATCTGCGCTGACACCTTACATTGGAGGATATCAACAAGCACTTTTACTTGCTGCATACGATTACCCTTGAAACACTCTGGATCTGCCAGAGCTTCTATAACCTGAGACGAGTCATTACCTTCGATATAAGTAAAATTAGTTTCCTGTGCTTGTACAAACTGTCGGGCTCTGTCATAGATATCCTTCTGCGGTCCGCTCATGAACTTGCGAATAGGGTCAATGACCTTTTCCTTCAAGTCGATTAACTCGTCTTCCTGGCGCAACAAATCAGTCAGATACCAAGCGTAGGGTTTACCATTCAGCTCTTTTAATTTGTCTTGCACCGGGATCAGCGCGTTCAAAAAGGGATATTGCGATAATTGAGATGACAAAGGAGCCAGTTGATTCATTAATTCCTGTAGCGCCTCACCCGTTTCTTTACCGATCGCCTTGGCTTCATTTGCGCGGGGTAGGGAATCAAAAAAATCTGCATAGAATTCTTTGAGATTGCGCATTTGTGATGCCGTAAAATCAACTTGCGGCTCCAAAACAATATTGCTTTGCTCGCGCGAGTTGCGAAATGCTCGCTCAAGTTCATCCTCTTCAAGAATATTACCATCGCTTCGTACCTCCACCTTGCCACGAGCGCACAAATTAGCAAGTGTGCAAAGCACAGCAGCGTAATACCAGCCATGAGGTTTTCGCTCGAATTTCTCCAGCAGACTTTTCAAGGTTGTGCGAATGCCATTGCGGGTGTTGCTTTGAATGAAAGCCAATAACTCCTGTTCTGATTCTGCTAATGATGTCGTATCGTTGCCAAACAAGCCATCTTCCGAATATTTGAGGCATTTGGCGACATCGTTCTCGGTGTAGTTAATTCCCCGTAACATCCGCAAGTTGGGGTAGGCTCGGGTAATAAGCTCATGAAAACCACGACTGATTCGAGTTTGAGGGTCTTCACCGCTAATCTCAATTTCACTGCCTGCCACATAGAGTTTGGCTTTGCCCAGCAGGCTTTGAATGCGTTTTTGTAATTCGGTATAACGTTCCCGATTTTGGAAGCCCTTGTCGGTAAGAATACGTTTAACCGCCTCTTGCTGAGTAATTGAGATATTTTGGCGAACGTATTTTTCTGTGCGTTTGTACATCAAGATGTCACGTACAAGTCGGGCATCTTGTGGCATTACGACCAAGAGTTCATCTCGACCAAAGGAATACATAACCAGTGAGGTTTGATTGTCGGCAAAGTCATGAAAAGGACTGATGATATGTATAGTCAGTTCATATTCCCGCCCATGCAAACGGTCATCCAGTTTTCTTGAGTAGGGATAATCTTGGCCGTTATCCTCGTAACGAATTTTTTTGTTTTTTACGACATGATCAAAGACAATTTTTTCAAGTTCGGCTGCAACATCGGTAGTTTCAACATCGGTGTTCTTGATTTCTTCTTCGACATCCTTTTCCTCATCGGTGAGATATTCGTAAAGATCACCATTACGTTGAATGTAAGTCTGCTGTTCCAGCAATAGAAGAGCTTCTTCTACAGAGTTACGGAGTTGTTGTAAATCTTGATTAAAACCATCCAGCATCATTACGCATAAATTACGAAGTGTTGGTTTAAACTCTTTCACGTATTTGACCAAAAAAAGAGTTTTCAACAGCCGAATAGCGAAAGGGCCATCAAGGTGTTTCTCGGACTGCAGAATAGCTCGCTGAATGTTAGACTTAAGAGCCGTGCGAATGCCTTCAAACATCAGATCGAAGGTCGCAAGCTGACCAATGTCATGACTGCCGATTTGCATCGCTACCTGTTGAAATACGCCGAGCATTGATCGCTCACCAACCGAGCTATGCTTACCTTCAAAGGCATTATGTTGTGACAGATTGGCAATCGCCGCTTGAAATAAGGCGAACTGGTATGGAATGAATGGATAACTGTGAATAAAGTGATCCCGATCCTGAAAATTGCGGTAGGTTTGAGAGCCATCGGCAAAATCAAACAGCGTTTTAAAGTTATTTGATTGATTGTGGTAGACATCAGTTAAAAGCTGAATACCCTCGTCATTTTTCAATAATAGTCGTTTTTGAATCACTTCAGCTACATCGGCGCTAGTGAGCTTCATTCGATTAGCAAAACGAGCCTGGATCTTGGTAAAGTCATTGCTTTGCTGTTGCCCCATCTCGCCTAACACGGCATTCATGTCCTCCTGAGCAGTCACGATAACCCAGGCACGGCCTCTGCATTTGGTAGCAAGGCTCTCGGCAATGGTTTGCAGATTTGTCATCAACTTTACGTTTTCTGCAATATACTGCCCAACTTCGTCAACAAAGAAATTCAGCCGAAAGCCAGGACCTTGCTGCTCAACGTAGGCATTAACCTGGTCCGCAAAATCCTCGATAGATACACGATACTGGTTTCTGTACTTGTCGAGAATGCCCAATGCCGATGACTCAGGGTCACCAGTTGCTTTGGCATAGGCTTTTGCGATGTTTTGGGACTCCAGTAAGGCTTGTTCGCGTCCTTTATGCCAATCCTTTCCGGATATAAATTGATAAGCTACCTTGAACTCCGCGTATAAACCACGGCTGTCCATATCTCGCTCAAATTGGGCTATGTGGCCCTGTTTGCCATAGTAACCGCATGTTTCATCGAAAACCTTGACGAAAACCGCGAGTAGCGCATCAATCTGAGTTTTACTGATGACATCCGCTTTCTGATCGATATTGAACAAAATACTTTTAGAGGGAATCGCAACAGCCCGTTTTAAATCACCACAAAGAATTTCGTTTTCCGCACATTTTGGCAAGAACATGTCGATAGCCGACACACCATCAATCTTACGATTTTCAAGTAGCAAGGCAAGTATCTTTAACAGATGTGATTTACCGGAGCCGAAGAAGCCTGAAACCCAAACACCATTAGCACCTACGTAAGTGTTATAAGCATCCAGAAACAATTCCATGCGCTTTTCCACTTCATTGGTAAGTACATATTCTTCAATTTCAAGACGAAGGCTTGCTTCATCATCTGCTTTAATAACCCCTTCAATAGGGCGATCAACAGGCTTTTTAAAAATGTTTTTAAGAGTTGTCACATTGTTCTCGTTTAGGCTTCGCAGTGAAAGATGTTGAATGCTCGGTAGTACTTGTCATCATGCAATATCTCAAAAAGATCAAGAGATGCACCTGATTCAATGGAGTGGGTATAGGCTCCTGGAAAAAACATTATGGTTGGTTTTTCCTTTGCGGTGCTTTGTAAATTGTTAAGTACATGGTGCGAGCGTATATAAGGAAAAACTTCCCCTACACCCGTCAAGAGCAGTACTTCGAATTCGTTGTTTTCAAGTTTACTAGCGATGGCGGGGGCTAAATTGGCCTCAGGATCTAAAACGCCCTGGAGTAACTCTTTCAGTTCGTTCTTTGATACACTGGATTCTATATCAATGATTTGTTCCCAGATACCTCGATCTTTGAGTATCTCGATGGCGAGATCATAGAGATTGATTTCCAGAACCCTAATGCCTGATTGTTCAAGGCGTTTGACAAGTTGTTTTTGAAGCCTTACCACATCAACTGAAAAGCGAACATCGAATGGGCAAATAAAGAAAGGAACCTCATTACCAAGCCCCTTCTTTAGTAAGAATCGTTGTCCAGATATAACTGCAAGTAGATGATCAAAACTTTCTTGGATGTTTAACGCGGTGATACTTGATGTCACTTTTTCAATCCTTTTAAATTAGACTCAAACATCGGAAAGAATAAAAGATCCTGGCGGTCGTTGATCAGTAAAGTCTCAACAAGTCGAGGGCTCAGCATGGCCGCATGGATTGTATTATTGGCGGTCAAAAGGTCCACTTCCCGTAATATTTTGAACAATATCTGGCGTAGTTTATTTTTTGTCGTTGGTTTAATTTTATCCAGCTCAGAATGATACTCTGACTTTTTATTAAAGAATGAGTCAAAATCTTGGTGAGTAAGATTTATCTTAAGACTAAGGTAATGTTCCCGAATAATCTCAACCGCAAAGTCAGCAATGAATTGGTAGCGACGGCAAATTGCGACCCACAAAAGGTAATCTTGTTCTTGGGGGCTGCCATTTATCAACAAGTCTATTTCAGGGGGAGCGAGCATTTTAAGCCTTGAAATAATCTCCCGACAGACTCTTTTCGATGTATTTTGTGTTCTCGCCTGCAACAGATTTTCAGAAAGGACTTTATTTCTAACGGCACTCCAATCGTTTAACTCAATAAACAGACCAGCCAGTTTCACCGATTCGTGGCAAAAGAGAGCACCCGTTGTAAATGACATGCTGTATTTATCGCTCTTCATTCTGATTTTGTTTGTTCCTCGCTCGCTTGTTCAGTAGCTCCTGCCGATTTCATCCAATCATCTACCTGGTCTTTTTTGAATTTCCAGAGACGACTAATCTTATGTGCAGGCATTGCTCGTTGGCCGACCTATTTATATCTCGTTGGCCGACCTATTTATATACAGTATCGCGTTTTATCCCTAAGTGGATTGCAATTTAGTCAACGGATAACCAATTGTCTTCTGTCATGTGAGGGTGTTGGCAATTAAATTCATTGATGATAATGAATATATTAAACCATAATCCAATAGAATCGGTTAAAAACGTCTTTTTTGTAATAGTCTTTGGGATTTTTTTAATCCCTATTGACAAGCATCCTATATAGTTAGAAAATTAACTATGTTACAAAGATTGCTCCATGAAGGACTTTCTTCACTGCCAGTTCAGCAGTTAAAATAAGGAATAATACCCAGCTTTAGTCCTCTTGGATGGCAAGAAGCCGCTGGCTACGTTAATTGGGCTTTATAGCCATATTACTACCGCTGTTTATAGCGCAGATGTATTGACCGTAAAATCGGTTTTTAATATTATCCAACGGGATAATCTGTAGAGTTTTTCGGGTGCCTGTACTCGACAATTAAGTCGAGATTGGATGTACACCGAGGAAAATCATAGCATTGACGTGGGTTGTGTTTCGTGTGTGGTGCTATGGCATCCGCATTCAGCCCCAGTCAAGTTGCGCATAATTAAATGAACTTATCCAACATAACATTAGTTTTGGTGACTTTATGACCAGAACTTTCAATCCGTGTGCTTTGCACACCGTAATAAAGATCCATTAGATCGCGTTAGTAGGCTCGCCGAACAGCGGTGTTGGTATAGCGTTTCAACCTGAAACGTCGCAAGTTTGCCGGAACGGAAGTTCCTCAAGCCGGATTCTGACTTGTCATTTGATAGATCAGTTGTACCCATCATTTATGCTATTGAGAATTTCTATCAAGCTTTTTTTCGTGTATTCGAAAGTCATGAGGGCTTTCCCGCGTAAATAAAACGCTTTTTTCATCCCAAGACCTACCGAATCATTTTGCAAATTACAGTACTCTACTGTGCAGTGATCTATGCAAATTTGTACGTGAAGCCCATTTAGGATTTTCACTTATAAAAGAAAGTCATTCCGTTCTTTTGCCCCCCCTAAAAAATGCTCCTTGCTGCTTGCTACCAAGTTCATTTTTTATATCGCTCCTTTGGTCTATCTGTTTTTTTTCTTTCTCCTAAAAACAGAAACAGGCCATTTTTTCATTAGTTTTCAACTATAAATTAACTAGATATGCACATGCTGTGGCATGGGTTTTTTCGGGTTTTTGTCTAAATCGAACGGTTTATGGGGCCGAGTTTATTGTCGCCGTTGGACAATAAGAGCGCCTGACCAGCACCCCTCGTCCTGTTAAGACACATTAACTACTCTCGCATCGCGCAGCGAGGAAGAAGAAGCGCATAGCCTTTATTTGCACACACAATTGCTGAGTTTGTAACTCACGCGTCAACATTAACCGTTGTGGGAATGGTCTTGTGTGTAAAAAGGGCTGGAGCTGGGGTTTTCCCTGCCCACAACGTTAAAAAAATTTAGGCCAAACCCGGCTCCGTTTCAAAAGAGATTTCCAAGTCTGTTTTGAAACGGAGCTGTACGCCAATGACCCATTCGATTAAGGAATATAGATGAGCACACAAAGTAAAAAAACACCCTCAAGGAGTCGGCAAAAAAGCACTAGGAATTTTGGCATAGGTTCGCGAGATTTAACGCGAGCCGGTAAGCTATTTGTTCATAGCTCCATGCGTTCCTTTTCGACCAAGGGGACTGTGTCAGACCGCTGGAAGGTTTTTTCAGACTGGGCTAAAGATGAGCTCGGCATTACCAAAATGGAAAGCATCACTCAGGAAGTCCTCATTAAATATGGTGGACATTTAAAAAACCGAATCGACCGAGGTGAATTACAAGCATCCACGGCCCAATACTATGTCTCTGCGGTAAATAGCATCATGCAAACCGCCACTAAAGGGCACTGGGAATCGGTGAGCCCTACAAAAGACTGTGGCATTCCGAAACGAAATTATCTCCCTAAAATAAGCAAAGCCATGCCAGAATCCCAGCACCAACAAATAGCAGGACTTGTCAGCGAACGAGTCGCTGTAATGATGGGCTTACAACGACTCATGGGATTGCGTTTTAAAGAGTCTGCCCTTATTGACCCACAATTAGCACTTCGCCAAGCCCTTTCCAAAGGACATGCTGTTATTAGCGCTGGCACAAAAGGAGGTCGAAAACGGAATGTGCCGGTCAGTACGGACGCCAAAATCATGTTGGAACGAGCCGTTAAAATTCAGGACAGACGTTCACTAATTCCCAAAGAGATGACCTTTGTGGAATTCCGTCGTGAATGCTACGCAATAGCCCAAAAGTATGAATTCAGTTTCCATTCTGAACGACATCATTATGCACAACAGCGCTACCTGGAAATCACTGGCATTCCAGCCCCCATTAATACCACTGTCCAAAGAAAAAAGTGGATCGATTATGTGTCTGAATGCTTAGGTGTAGATAACGTGCAGTCAACAGAAATCGATACCGCTGCACAGTTAAAAATCTCAGATGAATTGGGTCACAACAGAGCGGAGATAACTCGTGTCTATATTGGCTAGAAAAATTAATGAATTATCTCATCAATATGTACGCGGCGGCTCTAAACAAAATCGTCGGCTACAAGTCGGACGGATGATTAAATTCGCTGAATTCATCGAAGAAACTGAAAAACTCAATGGATTACAAGAGATTGGAAAAAGACATGTTCTTCTATTCTGGAAATCCAACCGAGAATTTGCACCAAAAACTGCCCACGACTATTGGCTGGCTTTATGCATTTTGTGGAAATTGATTGGCAAAACTGGAACACCACCTAAGCCGTTGGTTTTTTCAAAACAAACCACGATGTCCTTAAGTGCCACGAAAAGCGAAAAATCCGCTAAACACGCAAATCAATCCAATACTGCACTCCTCTCCATATACGAATTAGCTACTGCCATTCAATTAAGTCGTTTTGCGCAGAATTTGTCTATTGAAGAGGTCTCACAAGCAACTGGATTAAATTCTAAAACAATTAGTGATATCGAAGCGGGCGACGAGAACTGTCGTTATGCCGATGTCGAGAAATTATCAAATTTCGCAAATTTAAAATTCAAACAATTAAAGGTATAGTCATATGAGCAAAATTTTAATAAATGATAAACAATATAACCATAGCTGGTTATCTGACATGGAAAACGACGATGCTCAGAACCTGTTGCACCGACATCACCAAAGTTTATATAGACCTGTCTGCTGCTGCCTTACTGATTTAAAAAATCGGGAGTTAACAATTAGAAAATGTACTCGTTTTATTCTAGCTAGGATGCCAAACACCGGTGAAAATCATGCCCCGTGGTGCGATTTTTTTGGTAATAGCGATAACTTGTCTACGGCAAATGGCCGAACTTTACCGGGTATAATTGAGCGCAACGGTATATTCGACGTCAATCTTTGCAGTTACCTGAACTTGGAAACTAAATCAGGTGGAACAAAAGTGCAGATAGCTACGCAGAAATCATATCCAAGCCGATCAACAACCACTTTGTTGGGGCTGCTGCTTTTTCTATTCCATCAGGCAAAAATAAATCATTGGAATCCTGAACGACTATACGATCAATCGTTCAATAATGTAAGAAAATTGGTCTCTGGAGTCGCTAAAAAATCCATTACCAATGAAATTCAGCTGTCCAAAGTATTGTTTATGCCAGAATGGCTGGATAATAATGTAACTACTAGCAAAAAAGCAAATCAGAAAAACCTTTTCAAAAAAACAAAACCAGGTAAAGCATCTATTCTGATTGGTAGAGTTAACTGCCTTATTGGCTCAAAGAAAGAGATAGGAGGCATAGGCGTTAGTTTAAATTTATTGGATGATTTACTGTGGATGAATTCCGAATTGGCTGTTAAAGCAACACAAAGTTTCGGGCAACTTATTTCAGAAATTAAAAAAACTGATCGTCATATTTTAGCTATCTGTACGGTTTTTCGAACCGGTAATTATTACACTATTGGCGATATTGCGTTCCTGCGGGTCAGCAAGCAATTTATACCTGTGGACTCATCCCACGAGCTTAGATTAGAAAATCATTTAGTTGCAGAAAAGCGAGGCTTCATCAAGCCGCTTCGTTTAGATGGTGCGCTTTTTTTACCCGATTTTATTTTAACAGACAGCAAAAAAAATATGGTCATGGAGATTTTCGGTATCGACAACAAACCTGAATACCAGGCGCAAAAAGAGAAAAAAATATTATTCTATCGAGAAAATAACATTCCTTACTGGGAATGGACACCAAAGAAAGATGATAGTATTCCACCATTTCCGGATTGCCCCCTGAGTCAGAATAGTTGTCACCTCAAATTTTAAGAAAAAATAAAATTTGAGATTAGAAATGAAGAAATATAAAAAGTATTCAACGGGCTTTAAAGAGCAGGCCTTAGTAAAGGTTTATAG
>CAIPPE010000013.1 GCA_903866825.1 uncultured Methylococcaceae bacterium | reverse complement strand
CCCGTTCTTTTTGCCTAGGGCAATCGGCCGGATACAGTTTTCCACGACATTATTATCTATTGGCAGATGCCCTGTTTCAGCATAGCGTATGAAACTGGCCCAGCGCCTTAAGGTGTAGTCCATCGCTTTGGCCGAAGCACCACCATTGGCAGTGCGAGCACGAACTTTGGTCAACCAGTCATGCAAGTCGTTCAAAACGGGTTGACTTTTTTCCACTCGTAGCTGTTTCCGTGCTGCGCAACTTAAGTCCTTGCCCTCTTCTTCAATAGCATACAACTCACCAATGCGTGTTAATGCTTCTTTCGCCATAAGGCTTTGATTGGCTTTGTGCAAGTCAAAAAATTTCCGACGTGCATGTGTCCAGCAGCCCAATTCAATACAGGGCTCCATTGTTTTCTTGGCGCTGAATGAGGCCTTATAGCCACTGTAGTCATCAACCATCAGGTGGCCTTGCCACGCACCCAGGAACTGACGGCAATGCGCCCCACCGCGCCCATCACAGTAGTCAAAAACAATAATACGAGGCCCGTTTTGTAAGTCATTGCTGCGATACGCCCAGAGATAGGCCTTTTTGGTTTTACCTCGCCCAGGATCCAGTTGTGCGACCGGGGTTTCATCGGCATGCAAGGTGTTGCCTTGCAGGAGATGCCAGGTCAAGCGATCAACCAACGGCTGAAGTGCCACGCCCAGTCGCCCAACCCAATCCGCCAGCGTTGAGCGGGACAGGATGACCTGCTGCCGTGCCGCGATTTGTTCAAGGCGATACAGTGGTAAATGATCAACATATTTACTAATGAGCACCCACACCAGCAAACCCACTGCTGCTACGCCACCGTTGATGACCGCAGCCGGAATCGGTGCCGCTGTGATGGTTTCGCAGTTTTTGCAGGCATATTGGGGCCGAATGTGACGATGCACGGTAAATACAGCAGGAACGACATCGAGCTGTTCAGTAATATCTTCACGAATTTTGATTAAATCACTACCGCATTGGCCGCATTGACAAGAGTCAGGTTCATGTCGGAATTCGATGCGTGGCAAATGTGCTGGTAAAGGCTGGCGGCCTGCGCGAGGGCGTTTGGGTTTGTCGGCAGTAACGACAGGCTGTTGATCGGCCAGTTGTTCGAGCTCTGCTTCAACAGAGGCGACATCCTCATCCCAGGTATCGGCAAACAAGTCCGCTTGAAGTTGGCTAAACGTTTCACTCTTGACCCCATAACGAATTCTGCGCAGGTAGGCAAGTTCGTAAGTCAATGCCTGGATTTTTTCATCCTTGCTTTGGAGTGCGAGCGTAGCTTTTTTGACCTGTTCAAGCAACCCATGAATCATTTCCGCCACCTGTTGTTTGGAGGCGGATTCGAGGTCAAATTGATCGAGTTCAGCGAGATATTTCATGGTGAAATTATACCACGAATCCCCCTTAAAGACTTATAAATAAAGGGGTTAACTAAAACTAAAAAACTTTAAAACAAGCTAGTTTTACAACTGCCAGATAGCAGAAGGAACAGCCGATAAGCGTTGCCAATCCACTCCGGCAATCAACCATTGCCACTGCTCAAAGGTCACCGAAAAACACGGATCGGAAACCATAGGCCACAAGAAGCGTCCTTTATGTAAACGGCGTTGACACAACCAAACGCCGGTGCCATCCCAGACTACCACCTTGATGCGATTGCCGGAACGGTTACGAAAGACAAACGCCGATCCTGCGCAAGGAGCGTGCCCCAATGCTTGTTGGACAACCATTGACAAACCATCAATGCCACGGCGCATGTCCACAGGCGCGACAGCCAACCAAATAGCCGTAGGATTCGTTATTAACCCAGACATTGTAAGAGCTCAGCTAACCAGCGAGGTGAAATGTTACCCGATAGTTCCAATGTGTGTCCTTTAGGTAACCGTAGCCATATGGATTCTGTTGCTGGCATGTTAGCGGCTGCGGGTTTGATTTCAACCGGCATTAATAAAGGCTTTGCAGACTGGTTCGGTAATGGGTAAGTTTTAAACCAACGCGAAAAGCTCTTCGGATTAAGCCCATGTTGCTGGCAATAAACCGCCTGGGTCAATCCGCTCTCTTGCCAGGCTTTTAAGTGTTCTATGTTGCGCTCTTGTATTGTCATCGACTAGCCTCAGAAAAAGCTTAAGGATACCCGCGCGCGCGTAAAACTTTTAGATGGTGGGGTTAAGCACTTACCTAAGGCTTGAAAAATAAGTCGGTACATGATAAAAATTTAAGGTCTTTCTATGCTACCGTACCCTAAAACATGTATGCGGTTAAAGTATTAACATTGAAAGATAAATATTGAGACAGCTATTCTTTAGCTTTCAAAATTACAGGCAAAACATTAAAAGAGGAACATGTATGCGTAATTATAAATATATTTTATTACTGTTGGTATTGTTCACACCGACATCTTTTGCAATCAATCAAATTTGGAATATTGATAAAGTTGGAGTAATTCAAAATATTGAGGAAAATACCGTTCAAAACATAGAGATTAAGAAGGAATATTACAAAACCATAAATGAGCACAAAATAAAGGTTTATGTTGATAACGATAACAGGGAGTATTTTCAAATTAAAGGCGGGTATGTTGATATAAAGAACATTGAAAACAACAATAAATAACTTTGAAAAAACAAACTTGACGTCATCATATATGCAATACGTCGTTGACGTCAAGTTAGGTGGCATACTGTTAGTATGCAAAACAATGTGCATCATGGATAAATAGAATTACCAAACACAGAAAGCTTAAAAATAAGCTATTAGCATTAGTTACTGTTGTGTTGACAATACATAACGACCCTTCTTTTCATTCCATTCACAGTTGCCTCCCCACCCCTTGCTAAGAGTAGACCGCTGGATAAGGCCTGCACATAATTTTGAAAAAAGACTTACCTTCATAGAATTATCTGCGCGGCAACTAAATCCGTATCCTTTTGGCGACTCGTCATTAAGGCTAGGATAGCTAACAATATAAGGGTAAATTAGAACTCCTGCAAATATTTCATTACCCTTTTCTATAACTTCAATATTGTCAGTTATAATTTCTCTGCCATCTTCATAACTTACGGCAAGCGTTATTTTTGACTTATATAATATATTTATTTTTTCAGATTTATTTATTTCATCATCTGGTGTGAATAGTTTATCTATAACATACGATTGGATTATGTTTGAAGGATATTCTTTCCTGAGCTTAATTACAAAATCATACAGATCCTTGACAAAATATTTTTTTTGGGCTTCTTTCCAATCAATAGAATCCCCAGCAACAAATAGATCAAGAATTGGTGCTGAGCTTGGCATTTCAATATTAAACTGAAATCCAAATTTGTTAAAAAAATCTCCAGGTTTTGGGATTAATGTAATATTCGTCGCTGTTTCATCATAAAACTTTGACCATTTTTTTGGGTATTCAAAAAAACACTCAGAATCTAGTTTTCCATTAAAGACCGCCGCTACGATTTCGTCATCGGTTTCATCCGCTGTCTTGTTTTGTCCATAATTAATTGTAAAATTTTGGCCATTAATTATGGTATCTACTTTTTTTACATTAAAAGTTTGTGAGGTTTTATTTTTAATATCAACATCAGAATTTGATAACGCAATTCTCATAAATAACAAAGAAAGCAATAATATTAAGATGTTTGCCATATTTACGCGCCCCAAAAAACATATAGAATTAAATAAACATTTAAGGCCATCCCTAGATGGCAACCCAACCAGACACGATTCTGTATGGTTTTCACCATAAGCTCAAACATGGAACCTTCAGAATATATACTCTATCTCATCCTGTCACACCTAGCAGATCGGCTGCTTCTTGCGCAGACCCTATTTATCTCACCGGAACATCTCATTAATGTCAGATGTTTGTAAATTTTATCACCTTACTGGGAAACCCAACAAATTATGTTATCGGGCCGCTACTAGCTCATAACTGGATGCTAATCAACAATAGACTCTAAAGTTCCACAGGGATTCTCTACGTTTTTGACCACATATCGATAAAAGTAAATAAGCTATAAGAAACTATGGCTAGTCTAAAAAAGGCTTATATATGCGTTTTTTTATACCCTATGTGCGCAATATGGTAATTTTTTACGACTAATTATGAACTAACAAAGGGTCGTCATTTTGTACAAATAAATCGCCCTAAATACAGCCTAAATTTGAGAGATCGCAAATAGGCCCCAGACCTTTGTACACAAAAGTTTCATTAAAATTCCGTGGAGCGATAGAACCATTGTTTATTAACACCCATTTTTCTCAGAATCATGTTTTACTAGATAAATATGTGTCATAGTTGTAAGCGCTTAACCCCACCATCTAAAAGTTTTACGCGCGCGCGGGTATCCTTAAGCTTTTTCTGAGGCTAGTCGATGACAATACAAGAGCGCAACATAGAACACTTAAAAGCCTGGCAAGAGAGCGGATTGACCCAGGCTGCGTATTCCGGTCCAAAGTTGCCACCAATTCCAGACGAATGCTGCCACCCATTCCATTTCAAAGCTGCCACTGATTCCGGTAAATACTGCCACCCCCAAGTGGTGATGTTTTAGCGTTT
>CAIPPE010000012.1 GCA_903866825.1 uncultured Methylococcaceae bacterium | reverse complement strand
CTCCACGATTGCTACTCCAGGGTTTATGGCTGTTTATCTGGAGGGAAAAGACGACAGCAAAGAGAGTGATGATAAAGAAAGCTTTTTGCCCCCCCTCGAAGAAGGTCGCCCGGTTCCGCTCAATGATATTATCACGGGTCAGCACTTTACCGAACCCCCACCGCGTTATGGTGAAGCAAGCCTGGTTAAATCACTTGAAGAACACGGCATCGGTCGACCGTCAACCTACGCTTCGATTATTTCTACACTCCAGAATCGTGAGTATGTCACACTGGAGAGTAAGCGTTTTTACCCTACCGATGTCGGCAGAATTGTTAATAAATTTCTAACCGAACACTTCACTAAATACGTCGATTATGACTTTACGGCTAATCTGGAAGATGAACTTGATGCCGTTTCTCGAGGTGAGAAAGACTGGATTCCTTTAATGCGAGAGTTCTGGACACCGTTTACTGCGATGATTCAAGAAAAGGAAACCAGTGTCCAACGTAAAGACGTCACTCAAGAAGCTCTTGATGAAAAATGTCCTGAGTGTAGCAGCCCTTTATCGATTCGCTTAGGTAGAAATGGTCGCTTTATTGGCTGTACGAATTATCCCGAATGCTCATATACCAGAAACTTAAACGGTGATGCAGAAACACCTGCCGAACCCGAAGTTTTAGAAGGTCGATCCTGCCCGGCCTGTGACTCTCCGTTAATATTTAAAACAGGTCGCTACGGTAAGTTTATCGGTTGCAGTGCTTACCCAAAATGTAAGCATATTGAACCCATCGAAAAGCCGCTGGATACGGAAGTCGAATGTCCTCAGTGTAAAAAAGGCACTATCCTTAAACGTAAATCACGTAATGGCAAGATATTTTATTCTTGCTCAGGTTATCCAAAATGTGATTATGCACTCTGGAATAATCCGATCAAAGAAAGCTGTCCCCAATGTAATTGGCCTATCTTAACGGTAAAAGAAACTAAACGACGTGGTGTTGAAAAAGTCTGTCCTCAGAAGGAGTGTAACTATGCTACACCTTATGAAGGTGATCCCGCAGATGTACAAGGACCCGCATAACCTTAAACCAGAGTTATAACCCAAACAGGTAGTAAGTAACCTGTTTTATGACCTCTGTCTGGCTAGCATGGTTTTAATTGGGTTAAACGATTTTCTGTGAATAGGCATAATACCGAATTTATCAATCTCGTTTAAATGCTGCTTTGTGCCATACCCCTTATGCTGACGAAAAGTAAATTCGGGATATTCTTTATCCAGATTAACCATCAACCGATCGCGCTCAACCTTTGCCAATATCGAGGCGGCACTGATAGCCTGAACTTTACTATCACCTTTAATAATCGCCTGAGCAGGCATAGATAATTTAGGGAGTTGATTTCCATCAACCAAGACTTGATCAGGCTGAATGGCTAAGCCATTCACAGCCCGTTGCATGGCTAATAAGGTCGCTTGCAGGATATTAAGCTCATCAATCTCTTCAACAGTCGCAAATGCAATAGCCCAACTTAAGGCATTTTCCTTAATCTCATCAAAGAGGGCATCCCGTTTACGCTCGCTAAGCACTTTAGAATCAGCTAGACCGCCAATAGGCCGGGAAGGGTCAAGAATAACAGCTGAAGCCACTACAGGACCCGCGAGAGGCCCTCTACCCGCTTCATCAACACCCGCAATCAAAGAACTATACGATAAATGCTTAAAATCAACTTCGGCGCCTATCGCAATATTCCTCTATTAACATTCCTTAAAAAGCTGATCATCCCTGCTAGTTGTTCGCTTTCACCCGCCATTTCTTCCATCTTCTCTATGGCATCTTCCAGACGTAAATTCATTTTATAAATCAGCTTGTAAGCATTCCTGATTAAACGGATATCTTCAGGCGATATTCCATTACGTTCCATACCCACTGAATTAATGCCATGAGGACGGGTCGGCTTACCGCCTACCATAATGAAGGGCGGAATATCTTGTGTTATTGCACTGCCCATGGCAGCAAAACTATGTTGACCTACCTGGGTAAATTGATGAACTAAAGTAAACCCACCCAAAATAGCATAGCTATTAAGTCGAACATGCCCTGCTAAGGATGCACCGTTTGCCATGATGACATGATCACCAATAATACAATCATGGGCAACATGGGTATAAGCCATAAACAAATTGTCATTACCTATTTTGGTAACACAATGATCCTGCTGAGTTCCTCTATGCATAGAAGTGAACTCTCGGATAGTGTTTCTATCACCAATTTCAAGTCGCGTTACTTCAGCCGCATATTTTTTGTCCTGAGGATCTTCACCAATAGAAGCGAACTGATAAATACGATTATCTTTACCAATAGAGGTTGGACCCTTAATAACTGTATGCGGCCCTATCACTGTACCCGAATCGATTTTTACATCCGCACCGATGACAGAAAATGGCCCAACGGATACATTATCCGCAATTTCAGCATGACTATCGATGATAGCGGTTGGATGAATCGAACTCAATCTACCACCGCTGCACATCTAATTTCTGCACTGGCCACAAACTCACCATCGACTTCAGCGCGACACTCAAAGGCCCATATATTGCGTTTACTTTTAACGAATGTTGACTCTAACATCAATTGATCTCCCGGAACAACAGGCCTTTTAAATTTAGCTTTATCAATACCCACCAAATAATAAATCATGCCTGCCAATTCATCTCCCGCAGTTTCCGAAGCTAACAAACCTGTTGTTTGTGCCAAGGCCTCTAATATGAGCACACCTGGCATAATGGGCTTTTGTGGGAAATGGCCTTGAAAAAAAGGTTCGTTATAAGTGACATTTTTCACTCCTAACAACCTGATCCCTGGTTCACATTCAATCACCTTGTCGACCAATAAGAACGGATATCGATGTGGCAAAAATGCTTGAATTTGTAAAATATCTAACGTAATAGACATAATTTAGAGTGCTTTAATTAAAAAAAGAAGTTTTAAGCTAATAACATTAAGTCATACAAACTAAGACAACAGCCTAAAACTCATAAAAACGTTACCGTATTACCTAAAACTGAATTACTCAGGAATTGAGGACAGTTTTTTTACAACTTGTTCAGTAATATCAAATTGTTCTTTCTTATAAACAACAACATCTGAAAGAAGTAATAAATCAAAGTCTTCATCTTTAGCAATTTTGCTGGCAACTTCGACAATACCACGTTGTAACTTACCTAACTCTTCATTACGATTGGCGTTAATGTCTTCATTAAATTCCTGCTGTGCTTTTTTGAAATCACGTAGCTTGGTTTGAAAATCTTTTGAAATGTTACGCTTCTCACTTTCACTCATGATAGCGCCATCCTTGTTAACTTTGTCTTCCAAAGCTTGAATTTCTTTTTGTTGGGTTTCTAACTGCTTACCACGCGCACCAAACTTCTGATCAAAGCGTTTTTTTACTTTCTCCATTTGGGGTGTTTTTTCAAGAACCGCATTCATATTGATAACACCAATCTTTAAGTCCGCATAACTGACGTTTCCAACAAACATTAGTCCTAAAAATAAAGCAATTTTCTTTTTCATTGTTAAATCGATCTCGGGTTATAGTTAAGTTAAAATAAGTAAATGGAATAATATCTGTCAAATTATAGGGGATAAGCCCTAGAATCTAAACAACTTCTGTTAGAAATTTTGACCAAAATTGAATTGGAAGAACTGCGTTTGATCTTTGCTGGTGATAACAGAGCCAGGATCGATGCCATTCGCGGGATTATAGGTGTTATAGGTATAGCTCCCTCTATTAATAGGATAAGCTGCACTCACTGATAACGCACCAAAAGGTGACAACCACTCGCCTGAAAGGCCGGCAGAAAACTTCATGTTACTCGCGGAAAAAGTATTACTAAGCGATCCGGCATCAAAGAAAGTACCTAAACGAACAGACTTGGTATCTGACATGAATGGAACCGGAAAAAACAACTCCGCGTTAGCAATAATTTTAACAGAACCACCTATTGGGTATCCATTCGAATCTCTTGGACCCATGGTATTGTTTCTATAACCACGCACCGAGCCAGAACCACCCATAAAATAGTTTTCAAAGAAGGGTAAAGCATGCGTGTTTCCATAACCACCCGCATAACCCACCTCACCATTCAACTTAAAAGTAAAGTCTTTGGCTAAAGGAAAGTAACGCTGTTGCCTATAGCCAATTTTATAATATTCCAAATCACTACCTGGTATTGTTGCTACACCAGACAAACGTTGTTGAGCACCCGAATTAGGAAACATGGCTCTGTTAAAGGTATCATGCACCCAACTAATGCCCTGACTGTAAGTTAAAAACGTACTCCCTTGTCCAAGGATGAAATCATTAATTTGTTTGGATGAATAAGCCGTCGTACCTAATGTAGTATGCTTGATATCCGTATCAAAACGGACCTGATCAAACTCATTTAAAGGGAGCCCAAAATTAATACCCGCATTCATGATATTGGTATTATAGTTAGCAATGTTAATCGCCCCTGCATTCCGCTTTGTATAACCCAGGTTATACCCTTGACTCACTCCATCAGTTGTAAAATAGGGATTAGCAAAACCAAATTGATAGCTAGTAATATAACTACTGTTATTAAAAGCAATATTAACCTGCTTACCTGATCCAAATATGTTGTTCTGGGCAATATTTGCGTTCAACACAATCCCTTGAACCTGTGAGAAACCGACACCTGCGGACAGATTACCTGAAGATTTTTCTACCACGGTATAATTAACATCAATCTGATCGGTAGTGCCTACTACCGGTGGCGTTTCCACATTAACACTTTCAAAATAGCCTAATCTTTCAAGACGGGTCTTTGAGCGCTGGATTTTAGAATTCGATGCCCAGCTTGCTTCCATTTGACGCATTTCACGACGCAATACCTCGTCTCGCGTTTTAGAGTTTCCACTCATATTAATACGATGAACATAAACACGCTTACCGGGATCAACAAAAAAAGCCATATCGACTGTTTTGTCTGCCTCATTAATTTCAGGCACCATATTAACGTTCGCAAACGCATAGCCTTCATCACCTAAACGATCCTGAATGGCTTTTGAGGTTTCGGTCGCATTCTTTCTAGAGAATATTTCACCAGGGCCTACACTCACCAACTTGATCAAATCATTCGGAGCAACAACCAGATTACCCGACAACTTCACTTTATTAAGTTTATAAACATCACCTTCTTTGATATTGATAGTGACATAAATATCCTTTTTATCCGGTGTAATGGCAACCTGAGTCGATTCAACCGAAAAATTAATATATCCCCGGTCCAGATAATAAGACCGCAAGGTCTCCAAGTCTGCCGCTAATTTTTGTTTGGAGTACTGATCGTCTTTAGTGTAAAAAGATAAGATATTCGAGGTACTAAGCTCGAACGTTTTGAGCAATACCTTCTCCTCAAAAGCCGTATTGCCAACAATGTTGATCTGCTTAATTTTAGTGACTCGACCTTCCGAAATTTTAATATTAATGCCGACCCGATTCCGGGTTAAATTAGCGACATCGATCTTAATCTTTAAGCCATACTTTCCATGACTTAAATACTGACGAGTCAACTCCTGCTCAACTTTATCCAATATTTGTCTATCAAATATCTTACCTTCAGCTAGGCCGATCTTATCGAGCGCTTTGGTTAAATCATCCTTACTAAGATCTTTATTCCCTTCAAAAACAACTTTTGCAATTGAGGGCCGCTCAACCACATTAACAATCAGTGTTGACCCCTCTCTTTCCAGAGAAACATCTTTAAAAAAGCCAGTTTTAAACAGCGCTTTAATAGCGGGAGAAACATTGTCTAAAGAGAATTTTTCTCCAACATTTACTGGCAGATAACTATAAACAGTTCCTAACGCAATACGTTGCAAGCCTTTAACCTGAATATCGCTAACAACGAACTCTTCGTCAGCCTCAACCCCAGATGAGACCAGTAAACCAAGCAATAATAAGCAAGAAAAAGTATTTGATTTCATGTGGGAGGTTAAAAATAAAAGATCAAAGTCTAAACAATTAAAAAACAGTTAAATTATATCACAGTAAATCTTAAATAATCTTAAGCCCTATGGACAGGAAAGCTAAGCACATCATTAATGGTTAAACTACCGGTTAATACCATCAAAAGACGATCCAAACCTATTGCGATCCCAGCACACTCTGGCAAGCCATATTCCAAAGCAGCAATGAGATTTTTGTCTTTAACCGTTACCGGGCGGTTACTTTCTAATCTGATAGCAATTTCTTCATCAAATCGCCTATTTTGTTCATTGGCATCAGTCAATTCATAATAGCCATTACCCAACTCGATACCATTTATAAATACTTCAACTCGATCACTAATCAAAGGATTAAGGCTATTAAGACGCGCCAATGAAGACTGACAAGCCGGATATCCGTAGATCATACACAAGGCGCTTTGCCCTAAATGAGGCTGAATATAATGACTAAAAATAAAATCCAGCCATAAGCCATGCTCATACCCACAAATAGGCAAGGCTTCGGGCTGGCCATTTGCCAACGCGAAAGCACTGTAATCGGCATAAGAAAACGTTAAAGGATCCAAGCCCGTAATACGCTGAAATACATCTTGATAAGTAAATCGCTGGGGCGCATTTAAAGATAAATATCCAGGACTTAGGAATTGGATCAGCTCTGAAACCTCATCCATTAACTCAGATAGGTTGAAACCAACGCGATACCACTCCAGCAGGGTAAATTCAGGGTTATGAAAGCGCCCTGATTCACCGTTTCTGAAGGCTTTACAAATCTGGTAAATAGATCCACTACCCGCAGCAAGCAACCTTTTCATAGCAAACTCAGGCGACGTTTGTAAAAACAAAGTATCACGCTGAGGATGAGCAATATAATCCGTCGTAAAAAAATCTAACTGTGGATCTGTTCCACACGCATGCCCCAACAAAGGCGTTTCAACTTCTAGCACATCTCTAGCTGAGAAAAAGCATCGTATACTTTGAAATAATTGTGCCCGTAGTCTTAAATTGTCAATAGTACAGGTTGGTTGCCACTCTTTGTGCATTATTCTTTTACGCGTGAAATATATTCGCCCGTACGTGTATCCACTTTAATCACTTCGCCCTGCTGAACAAATAACGGCACTCTAACAACAGCACCGGTTTCTAATTTAGCGGGTTTACCACCACCTCCTGAGGTATCACCCCGCACACCGGGATCAGTCTCAACAATAGCCAATTCGACAAAATTAATAGGCGTCACTGATAAAGGTGCATCGTTCCAAAGAGTAACCGTGCAGTTATCCTGGTCTTTAAGCCATTTACTGGCATCACCCACTAATTTTTCTTCACATTGGTATTGCTCAAAGGTATCAGGCACCATGAAATGCCTAAACTCGCCATCGTTATATAAATATTGCATTTCAACATCGACAACATCGGCGCCTTCAAGAGATTCGCCAGACTTAAAAGTCCTTTCAATCACTCGACCTGTTTTAAGGTTTCTGATCTTTACCCGGTTAAAGGCTTGCCCCTTACCCGGCTTAACAAACTCATTTTCGATAATTGCACAAGGGTCATTATCTAACATGATTTTTAACCCGGATTTAAATTCATTGGTACTGTAAATGGCCATTTTATCCTCAAGATGACAAACTATATAAAACTAAGCCATTATAATGGACGTAACAATCGATAGAAAACTTAAATAATGACTTTCATGTTTGAACAACTTGACGAAACCCTTCACTTTACTAAAAATTGGCAACAACAGCTTGCCGAAGCTTTTAACACTATTGAAGACCTATGCCGTTATCTACAGCTATCTCCTGAGGACCTTCCAGCGTCTGTTAACGCAGCAAAAAACTTCCCGATCAAGGTGCCAGTCAGCTTCGCTGCCAGCATTGAAAAAAATAACCCTTATGACCCATTATTGCGGCAAGTATTGCCGATTAAAGATGAACTCACTGTTTATCCTGACTTTAGTGACGATCCCGTGGGCGATTTAGCAGCTGCCCCTCAAACCGGAGTTTTACACAAATATCATGGAAGAGTTTTATTTATCAACACAGGAAGCTGCGCAATTAACTGTCGCTACTGTTTTCGTCGTAACTTTCCCTATGCAGACCGCCAACTCAGCAAACAACATGAAGATGCTGGCATTCAATACTTAAGCGCTGACCCCGAAGTTTCTGAAGTCATTTTAAGTGGTGGAGACCCCTTATTACTGAGTGATGATCGATTAACACAACTGATTCAGAAGTTAAATACTATAAAGCATTTAAAACGCATCAGAATACATACTCGCCTACCCATTGTTTTACCTGCCAGAATAACCGAAAAGCTAATTAGCACGTTGACCGAAAGCACCCAACAAATTGTGATAGTAGTTCATTGCAATCATGCTAATGAGATAAACACCCGAGTTATAAACGCCTTAGCACTATTACGAAACAGTGGCATTAACTTATTTAATCAGTCAGTATTACTTAAAGATGTCAATGATCATGCAAACATATTGCGTGACTTAAGCGAGAAACTATTTTCTCAAGGTGTCATCCCTTATTATTTACATTTATTGGACAAAGCCACTGGCACAGGGCATTTTGAAGTGTCAGAAACAGTCGCTGTTGAACTGATTAGACAACTTCAACTTACCCTACCAGGCTATCTAGTACCTAAATTAGTTAAAGAACAGGCGGGCGCTTTGTCAAAAAAAAACGTTTCTTAGGCCAAAGCAACCGTTATGCTTAAAATAGTTATTTCGACTTTAATGCCTTGACTTGCTTAAATTTAATCGCCTGCTCCAAAAAGCCGGCAGGATTAACAGGCACAGAATCAATCGCCAGTATAGCACCTAACTCACTCATGGCTTTTTGGTAGACTTTACGCTTAAAATACACCACATCATTCAATGGTTCCCAATAATCTACCCAGCGCCAGCTATCAAATTCAGGCTTGGCACAGTGATCAAATCGCACATTTGAATCCTGAGTTAACAAACGCAACATATACCAAATTTGCTTTTGCCCTATACACAAAGGCATAGAGCTTTTGCGAATATAACGCTCTGGCAATTGATATCTCAACCAATAGCGCGTCCGCCCCAGCAATTCAACGTGTTGTTGCTGTAATCCGGTTTCTTCCCACAATTCACGATACATCGCTGTTTCAGGGTCTTCGTTGTCATTGATTCCGCCTTGCGGAAACTGCCAAGCGTTGACACCCATCCGTTTTGCCCAAAACACACGACCCTCGTCATTGCAAAGGATGATCCCGACATTAGGCCGGTATCCTTTAGAGTCTATCATGTTAAAACCTGTATCTTTTATCAGCCCTATATCTTAATCTTACTCAATGGTTAAATTACAAAATAGGTTAGCTTGTTTATAATGGTTCCATTGTTCCATAAAAGCCCCCTGGTTACCAGAGCACACAATCCTTTTAATTACTTCAGACAGGTTTAACGTGAGTTTAGCAATTTTTGATTTAGATAATACCCTGCTAGCCGATGACAGCGATTACTTATGGGGACAATTTCTTGTCGACCAAGGTATAGTTGATAATGATTATTACGAAAGCTCCAATTTAAAATTCTATAATCAATACAAACAAGGCTCTCTGGATATCGTTGAGTTTTTAAATTTTTCTCTAAAGCCACTAGCAGAAAATGACACTAACCAACTTTATAAGTGGCGATCTCAATTCATACAGGATGTCATTACCCCAATATTATTAAAGCCCGCTTTTGAACTGATCGCTAAACATAAAGAGCGAGGCGACACTTTATTGGTCATTACCGCGACCAACCGATTTGTTACCGAGCCGATTGTAAACCTTTATGGAATTGATAATTTATTGGCAACAACCCCCGAGTTCATCGAAGGGAAATATACAGGGAGCTATAATGGCATTCCTTGCTTCCAGGAAGGTAAGGTAAAACTATTAGAAGACTGGTTAAAAAACTCAACAGAAAATATGCACGGTAGCTGGTTCTATAGTGACTCTCATAATGACCTACCGTTGCTTAAATTAGTGGATAATCCAGTGGCTGTTGATCCTGATGAAAAGCTAACAGACTTTGCTGAAACCAACAACTGGCCAATTATTAGCCTACGGCAGGGCATTTGTCCAAGTGAGCATTTTCATAAATAACCGTTTGACCCAATAGAACCAAACAAACTTAACAACTTTAACTCTTTTCTTAAACTGGAATATCAATGGGACCACACTATTTAAATCGCTTTTTCACTCCTAAATCAGTGGCGATTGTTGGCGCTTCAGAACGTGAAGAGAGCGTAGGCTACCGATTACTGCTAAATATGCAAGAAGCAGGATTCTCTGGTGGACTCTATCCTGTCAACAACAAACGCGAGCAATTATTAGGTTTAAAAGCATACCCAGATCTAACAAGCATACCTGAAGAATTAGACCTGGTTGTCATTGCTACGCCCGCCCCTAGCGTGCCTTCTATTATGCGTCAATGCGGTGAAAAGGGCGTCACGTCAGTCATTATCATCACCGCTGGTTTTGGCGAATTAGGTATAGAAGGCAAACGCCTCGAACAAGAAGTCCTGGATATTGCACACCGTTATAGCATTCGACTGATTGGACCGAATTGTTTAGGGGTTATTCGCCCAAGTGGCGAACTCAATGCGACATTTGGTGATGGAACGGTTAAAGAGGGTAGCTTGGCGTTACTATCGCAATCCGGTGCAGTCTGCACAGCTATTTTAGATTGGGCAAAAACCCAGGATATTGGCTTTTCCACTGTCGTATCGATGGGTGGAGCAGCGGATATTGATTTTGGTGAAGTCCTTGATTACCTGGCGACAGATAGCAAAACCACGGGCATATTGATGTATGTTGAAGGCATCCGGGATGCGCGTCGCTTTTTAAGTGGACTGAAAGCAGCAGCCCGCTTAAAACCGGTCATTCTCATTAAATCAGGTCGTCACGAAGCAGGCTGTAAAGCCGCCATGTCTCATACCGGAGCAATGGTGGGCGGTGACAATGTCTTTGATGCGGCTATTGCTCGAGCCGGTGTTGTCAGGGCTTATAGCATCACTGAATTATTTTCGGCTGCACGCGTTTTAGCCAATAATTACGTCGTAAAAAAAGATCGATTGGCAATTATCACCAATGCTGGAGGCCCAGGTGTAATGAGTACTGACCGGGCTGAAGATGTTGGCATTCAGATGGCCGAACTTAATGCGGATAGCCTGGATGCTTTAAACGCTGTTTTACCCCCGCAGTGGTCTCATGCTAACCCTATTGATATTCTCGGTGATGCAAGCTCGGAACGCTATCAAAAAGCGTTAGAAGTCTGCCTTAAAGATAATAACATTGACGGTGTACTGGTCATTTTAACGCCTCAAGCGATGACAGAACCCACTCAGGTAGCTGAATATATTATTGAGGGCGCAAGAACCAGTAACAAGCCGGTATTGGCCTCTTGGACAGGCGGCGCTAAAGTTCAGGCCGGTCGCAACCTTTTTGCTAATAGTAAAGTCGCCCACTTTAATACGCCTGAAACTGCGGTCGATGCCTTTGCATTTTTAGCCAACTATGCTGAAAATCAAATCCTGCTAAAACAAATTCCTTCGACTACCGAAGAAATTGCCAAACCGGATGTGGAAGGAGCGCGTTTGATTATTGAGCGTATCCTTTCAGAAGGCCGCCAAATACTGACTGCACAGGAAGCCAAAGCCATCTTGGCTGCCTTTCATATTCCAGTCACCCAAACCATTACAGTTCACAGCGCTAAGGACGCAATGATCGCTGCCGAAACGTTACGGTTTCCTGTTGTCCTAAAAGTCAACATGGCTGAGTTTAGTCACAAGTCAGATATCGGCGGCGTCCGACTTAACATTAACACCGTTCAAGACGTTTCTCGCCACTATGCAGAAATGGAAGCCGCCATAAAGCAAGCATATCCTGAAATCACTGAAGTAGGCATGACCGTTGAGCCTATGTATAAAAGCAAGAGTGGTCGTGAACTCATGATAGGTGTCGTCAGAGATCCTGTTTTTGGCCCAGCGATCAGTTTTGGTTTAGGTGGCACGATGGTGGAAATATTAAAGGATAATGCGGTTGCCATTCCTCCGCTCAATGCCTATATGGTTGAACAAATGATTGCCAAGACCAAGGCAGCCAAGTATCTTAAAGCTTTCCGCCAATTACCACCGGCCAATATTAAAGCGCTCATTGATACATTACTGAATGTGTCCATCATGGTCAGTGAGCTGCCGGAAATTCTTGAGCTGGATATTAACCCATTGATCGTAGATGAACACGGTGCAATGGCAGTGGATGCCCGTATTAAAGCGGAACTATCACATCAACTCACCCGCTATTCACACATGGCGATACACCCCTATCCGCATGAACTGATACAACATCATCAATTAAGTAATGGCGTTAATATCATTATTCGCCCCATCCGGCCTGAAGATGCTAATTTAGAAACTAACTTTCACAGCCGACTTTCTGATCGCACCAAGTACTTTCGCTTCATGCAAGCACTACATGAATTGACACCTGAAATGATCGTACGCTTTACACAAATCGATTATGATCGTGAAATGGCATTTGTTGCTGTCACTGAAGATCAAAACCTACCCAGCGAACTGGCAGTGGGACGTTATGTGATGAACCCCGATGGCAAGTCAGTTGAATTTGCACTGGTCGTTGCGGATGATAGTCACTGCTTAGGAATAGGTACCCGACTCATGACTACCCTTATGCACACTGCAAAATCGAAAGGTATATCATTTTTCGAAGGTGAAGTACTTGCCATTAACAAACCGATGCTATCACTGGTAAAAAAACTAGGTTTCAGTGTAGAAACTATAGCTGATGATCATGAGGTTGTTAGGGTCGTTAAGGACTTGAGGCAATAAATAACGTTATTACGTGATCTATTATTTTAATTTCCACTCAAAAGGCCAACCGATGTTTAAATCATTAAAACCAGCAAACGTTATTTTAATTGTGCTAGCTACACTACTAGTGGCCAACGTCCCATTAGCTTCAGCTCAAAATACAACAACGCTTAGCAAAACCTTATTGTTAGAACAAAGTGTAGAACTGACCAGTAGCACCATTGATACAAAAACAATCCGCGTTAGTTTTCCAGTCGGCTTTAAAACGCCTTGGCATACTCATGAAGGCCCAGGACCACGCTACGTTGTTAAAGGTAAACTACAAGTTGTTGAAGGAGGTAAAACCAATACTTACTCAAGTGGTGATGTATTTTGGGAGACTGGTAGTTTAATGTCAGTAGAAAACATTGGCAAAGACACCGCTGAATTAATTATTTTTGAGTTAACGTCCGCCCACTAAACATTTAGAGGCTATCATCATGGATATCGGAACGGTATTTAAACTACTAGCCTTAGTATTATGGCCTTTTCTGCTCATATTCACCTACTACATATTTGACAGAAAAGGCTTCAATAAGCGCCTTGAGCAATTTAAACAAAATCGCTTTTAATGATGGATTGAACTGCCTCTAAAACCAATCACCCCTCTCTTTATCGAGAGAGGTGATTAGTCCATACAAAACCAACTTATATTTTATTGGTGATGATGTTTAACTGGCTGAGGTGTTAGCTTCCAAATTTCCTGATTATATTCGTTAATCGTTCTATCAGTAGAGAATTTCCCACTGTTTGCACAATTGATGATACTCATTTTAGTCCAATGATCCTGATCACGATAAGCATCTTCTACCCGTTGTTGAGCATCAATATAACTTCTAAAATCAGCAATAGTCATCCAGGGATCATGTGGACTCTTTATAGAATTAACTACATCATCAAAAAGACCGGGTTCAAATTGATTAAAATGCCCTGACTCCAAAAGATGCATGACTGACTGTAAGTCTTCATCTTGAGAAATAATTCCCAATGGATTGTAATGACTTCGTCTTTCTTCGATTTGTTCTTCTGTCAATCCAAATAGGAAAAAGTTTTCATCACCTACCTCTTCTCGAATTTCAATATTAGCGCCATCTAATGTTCCGATAGTAATGGCACCATTCATCATCAGCTTCATATTGCCTGTCCCCGAGGCCTCTTTACCCGCTGTCGAAATTTGCTCGGATAAATCAGCCCCAGGGCATATTTTCTCCATGGCTGAAACCCGATAGTCCGGTAAAAAAAGTAGCGCTAACTGATTAGCCATATCAGGATCTGAGTTAATGACATTGGCAACATTATTAATTAACTTAATAATCTTTTTAGCCATTCGATAACCTGGCGCTGCTTTACCACCAATCAGGACACATCTAGGTACATGATGAACTGCGCCATGCTTTTTAATATCGTTATATAAATAAATCACATGCAATACATTAAGTAGTTGACGCTTATACTCATGTATTCGTTTAACCTGTACGTCAAAAATGGCATTAACATCCAGATGCAGTGTCATAGGATGTTTACGTTTTTTATAATCTATCAAACGCTGCTTCGCCGCTTGCTTTATCTCTCGCCAACGCTTTCGAAACTTAGCATCTTGCGCATAAGGCTCCAATTTTTTTAACTCTGATAAATCCGTTATCCAATGATCACCAATCGTATCTGTAATTAAACTCGCTAGCTCAGGGTTACATGCAGCCAACCACCGACGTGGTGTCACCCCATTGGTTTTATTATTAAACTTATGTGGCCATAACTCATAAAAGTCTTTAAATAAGCCTTGTTGTAATAATTGAGAATGTAACTGAGCAACACCGTTCACAGAAAAACTACCGACTATCGCCAAATAGGCCATCCTGACATATTTCTCTGGACCTTCTTCGATAATGGACATTCTTTTTAAACGTTCGCCATCGCCAGGCCAGTGCATAGACACTTCCGCAAGGAAGCGGGCATTAATTTCGAAAATAATGTCCATTAATCGTGGCAATAAGCGTTGCATCAAGCTAACAGGCCACTTTTCTAACGCTTCAGGTAATAATGTATGATTCGTGTAGGCCATCGTATTTCTTGTAATAGCCCAAGCAGTATCCCAACTTACCCCATTGTTATCCATCAGCAAACGCATCAATTCGGCAATGGCAATACTAGGATGAGTATCATTTAACTGAAAACAGTTTTTGTCATCAAAGCCATTAAAGTTTTTACCATGCCCAGTAATCCAATGCGCAACCACATCCTGTAAACTGGCAGAGGCTAGAAAATACTGT
This sequence comes from uncultured Methylococcaceae bacterium, assembly GCA_903866825.1. GTDB lineage: Bacteria > Pseudomonadota > Gammaproteobacteria > Methylococcales > Methylomonadaceae > Methylobacter_C. The sequence goes on along the minus strand of CAIPPE010000012.1, from coordinate 37,354 downwards.
TGCCGTAACCGAAGCTCTTTCCCATTTTCGTTCGCGTCATTGGGATATAACACCATCGTAATATTTTCTGCGGTAATTTTTGAAGCCACTGCTTCGGCATAATCTCCCGCGTTAAATTCATCTAAATTAAACTCTTCAGTCGCAACCGCTTTCCAAAGCCTCAAAGAATTCACCGTACCATTCTTATAGCCAGGAATCGGGGTATCAAAAGGCACTGCCAATACATCAGAAGTCGAAATCCAACGGTAGTATTGACGCCCCTCATCATCGGTATGAACTTCAGTATGTCCCCCAAATTTAATACAGTGCGAATATTCTATTCGCTCAATTTCCCAGACATTGCCAAAGCGCAGCCAATGATCTGGTTTTTCTACCTGCTCTCCATTCACAATAGTCTGAGTAAACATACCGTATTCGTATCTTAGACCATAGCCAATAACGGGTAATTGTAATGTTGCACAACTATCAATAAAGCAAGCGGCCAAACGACCCAACCCACCATTACCTAATCCGGCATCTTGTTCCGCACTAATCAACTCTTCAATCTCAATGCCCAAATCATACATGGCCTGAGTTACGGTATCGGTAACACCTAAATTAAGCATCGCATTACTTAAGCTTCTACCCATCAAAAATTCCATTGATAAATAATAAAGCCGACGACAATCATTACTTTTATAGTGTTGATGTGTTTCCTTCCAACGTTCCATCAGCCGATCACGTATGGCTTGTGATAAAGCTTCGCTAGCATAATAAGGGGATCTGCAATGCTCATCTCTACCTAACAAATGCACATAATATTGTTTAAAATCATCAATAAAATCATTCTTTTTCATTCCCTGTTCGGGAAGCTTAATAATGGATAACTTAGGTTTACTAATAACAAACTTGTTACTTGGCATAATTTGGTCCAGGAGATTTTAAATTGATAATCTAACAGTAAGATTGGAATCGCTCATTTTCAGTGTGTACACTATGCGTCCAAAAGGCCTACCCTACTGCCACTATACTTGGAACATAATCTTCTGGTGGCTCAAAACCCAACAGCGTGATACACGTTGCCGCCAGATTCGCAATACCCGCCTTCGGCACATCCGCTAAGCGCACATTAGCTACCCCAGAAGGATCGTATACAATACCAGGAACCGGATTCAAGGAATGAGCTGTCTTTGGCAAACAACGGCCCTGCTTATCTAATTTCAGCTCACCTGTTTTGGCATCCAGTTCGCACATATCATCCGCATTACCATGATCTGCCGTACAGACCAGAATTCCGTTGGCCTTCTTTAGTGCGTCCATAATCTTGCCGACGCCCTCATCCACTGCTTCAACAGCGAGTTTAACCGCACTCACTACACCGGTATGTCCGACCATATCACCATTCGGATAATTCAGACGAATAAACTGGTATTCGCCACTCTCAATAGCTTTAACCACTGCATCAGTAATTTCATCGGCTTTCATCCGTGGTGCATCTTCAAATGGGCAGACATCAGAAGTGATCTCTGTCCAAGTCTCAGTTGCAAATTTACCTGAGTTATTACCATTAAAGAAATAGGTTACATGCCCAAACTTTTGGGTTTCTGAAATAGCAAACTGCTTTACACCTGAATTTGATAGATATTCACTCATGGTGCGATCAATTGCTGGAGGTGTAACCAGGTAGCGTTTGGGAACACCTAAATCACCGTCATATTGCATCATGCCGGCAAACAACACATCTGGCTTTTGGCCTCGATCAAACTCTGATAACTCATCCGCTTCAAATGCTTTGGTAATTTCTAATGCTCTATCACCACGGAAGTTGAATAAAATCACGCTATCGCCATTCACAATTGGCCCCACAGGACTGCCATCCCTTTCAATTACAAACGCAGGCAAATCCTGATCTAAGACACCCGGAATTTCAGAACGGAAAGTCTCTATCGCTTCTTTGGTAGAGGCAAATGTTCTACCTTCTGCCTTCACATGCGTGTCCCAGCCTCGTTTGACCATATCCCAATTGGCATTGTAACGGTCCATAGTGATATTCATACGCCCACCACCGGATGCTACACAATAATCAACCGAACCATCCGCATTGATTTCTTTCAGGAAATTGTCGAAACGCTCCACATACTCCAGTGCTGATGTGGGTGGTACATCGCGACCATCAATCAAAGCATGTATACGCACTTTCTTAACACCCTGCTCTTTAGCCTTAAATAACATTGACTCCAGATGATTAATATTTGAGTGTACATTTCCATCTGAAAATAACCCAATAAAATGTAGAGTAGATTCTTTGCTATTCACATTGCTTATGAGTTCTTGCCACACAGAACCGGCTGCATACATCAGACCTGATTCAATGGCTTTTCCTACCAGGGAAGCGCCCTGGGCAAAAACACGACCACAACCAATCGCATTATGACCGACCTCTGAATTGCCCATATCACCATCGTCTGGTAATCCCACTGACACCCCATGCGCCCGTAACTCTGTATAAAGTGCATTCTCATGAAGCCAATTTAAATTTGGAGTATTAGCCTGCTTTACAAAATCACTTGCCGGATTCTTACCAATGCCGACACCATCCATAATTACTAATACCACCGGACCTTTTGGCCCAGCATAATTCACGCTTTTTTTAAGCTCAATCATTTCAATCTCCAACAGACTGGTTATATAAATTATTATTTAGCCCCGTCTATCCGACGGTTGATTACCCGCTTAAAGCGCCTGGCCTCAGCGAGTCTATTGATTACACCAACAGGGTCGGCGTTTTCACTATAGGTTTAAAGATTTACATACAGTGTATTTTTGTCGCGATACTAACACCATTTTACCCGGTTATTTTGAATCTACTTATCAGATTGGTGATTAAAAAAGTACATCACAACACTAGCATCCATATTTAATCAAGTATCAAACGCGTCATCTAATAGATTAGCTCACGGTTCTGGTTAATACTGGATTTAAGATAAGGATTACGTAAAGCAGAAGCTTCTGCTAAGTCAACAGCCAAGCCTAAAGCACGCGACAAGTCTGCATGTAACCCAAAAAACTTTTAACGTGAGACTTCCCATTATGGTAAAACTATACCAGATAATCAACATCACTTGTTGTATCTGAAAAAGCTGTAGCAGGTGCGGCAAAAACAAACACTTCGAGTCTTTGCACCCAGTAACTCTGACAAAGCGCAACAAAAGCTTGTTGGTGTTGCTTAATAAAAGGATGAGTAGTAATCATTCTTAATGATGGTATTCTGCCTTAGAAACTTGTTTTGAATTATGGTCTTTTTATTCGCGAACAAGCACTTATAAACTGTTTCATATTATTTATTAGTATCCAGCACAATGTTTTGTATTTTTGGATATAGATCTTAATGAAGATAAATAGTTGGGTCAGCAACATGAGCGTCTGCAAATCCGGCTTGTCTAATGCGACAGGCATCACAAACGCCGCAGGCGTGACCATTAATATCCGCAGAATAACAAGACACCGTATGCCGGTAATCAACCCCTAAGGCAATCCCCTGCTTAATAATATCCGCCTTACTGAGTGCAATTAATGGCGTGTGTATTTTAAAATCATCACCTTCAACACTGGATTTAGTGGCTAAATTGGCCAATTGTTGAAAGGCTTTAATAAACTCAGGGCGACAGTCAGGATAGCCTGAATAATCGACGGCATTAACACCAATAAAAATATCCTGAATATGTAAGACCTCGGCCCAACCTAAGGCCAACGATAAAAACACAGTATTTCTAGCGGGCACATAGGTCACAGGTATTCCTGTCTGAGGGGTATTTGGCACAGCAATATGCTCATCGGTCAAGGCAGACCCCCCGATCGAACCCAAACCCAGCTTAATAACTTTATGATCAGTCACCTGATACTCTAACGCAATCTTTGCGGCTGCTACTAACTCTGCACAGTGTCGCTGCCCATAATCAAAACTTAACGCGTAACACTCGTAGCCTTGTTGCTTTGCCAAAGCGAGCACAGTAATTGAATCTAACCCGCCTGATAAAAGGATAATTGCTTTTTTTTGCATAAGATCTTATTTACCTTGGGCATTATCCCAAAGTATTTTATGTAATTGAATTTGAAAACGAACTTGTAATCTATCTTGAAGAATTTTGTCCGCTAGCTCAGTGGGATTTTGTACACCCATCACAGGAGAAAATAAAACCTGGCAGCGCTCAGATAAACCATAGTCATTAACTATTTTTTTTGACCATTCATAATCATCATGACTCCCAATGACAAATTTAACCTGATCCCTAGTGTCAAGATACTGAATATTTTCATATAAATTTTTACTAAGCTCTCCTGAACTTGGCGTTTTAAGATCCATCACCTTAACGGTTCTTGAATCTACTGCGGATATATCAATCGCGCCACTGGTTTCAAGTGAAACAGTAAAGCCTTTATCAAGTAACTGGGTTATTAAATCAAGGCAATTCGGCTGAGCTAATGGTTCGCCGCCTGTCACTGTAACGTATGGCGTGCTGTACTGCTGTACTTGAGCAATAATATCTGCAATTTCAACTTTATTCCCCCCCACAAAGGCGTATGCCGTATCACAATAAACACACCGTAATGGACAGCCTGTCAATCTAATAAATACAGTGGGTAATCCCACTGTATTTGACTCACCTTGTAGCGAATAAAAAATCTCTGTTATGCGAAGTAAACTCACAATTAATTTTTAACTTCATCAATCTTTTGGAGTTTTTTTGCCGCTAAGGGGGCAACAGATGATTTAGGATAATCCGTTGTTACCCGTGTAAAGTATTCACGCGCCTTAGCTGTATTTTTTTGATCCAATTCCATCATTCCAAGTCTTAGCAGCGCATCAGGGACTTTTGCACCACCGGGATATTTAACAACCACATCATTAAAAGCCTTGATTGCTGCCGCATTATCCTGATCGACCCGATAGGCCTCACCTAGCCAATACTGGGCATTATTTGCCAAGGGACTTTTTGGGTACTTGCTTAAATAGGTCTGAAATAATGTTATTGAAGGTTTAGTGTGTCCATTTCTAAGTTCATTATAAGCTACATAATATTCCTGTTTCTCTGGACCACCCGTAGCTTGAGCTGGATCAGCCGAAGGCGCTGCAGTTTGACTTTCTGCCGGAGCTGGTGGCACGGGTTTCTTTTCAGGAACTGGCTCATTAGCTACCGCAGGTTCAGAGGTTTTTGCCGCCCCTGCCGCCTCTTTAGTATCTGCAACGACAGCATCAGCCGTAGCGGGTGCCGCCGGCACCGCATCGGCAGCTGGTGCAGCAGAACCATTAGCTTTATTTTCAATAGCTTGTAAACGCTCATCAAAATCTGAATACATAGTACTTTGATGTTTTTTAAGCTCATCGATTCGAAAAGCCTGCTCATCTACTTTACCAGTCAGTTGCTGTACTTCAGCCTGCAATTGCTCTAATCTCCCCATCAATTCATACAAGGTATTGGTAGACGGACCGCTAACTGGATTAACTGGCGTTGCAGAAGGTGGATATGAAGAATGATCTACAACAGCAGGCAAATCAGCCGCAATAACCGCATTACACGCTAAAAGTAAAACAACAAGACTGGATTTTTTCATTTGTTTATTTCTTTGTTATTTAGGCTGATAAACAATTTCTACGCGACGATTTTTTTCCCACGCAGATTCATCACTACCAAAAGCAGCGGGCTTTTCTTCACCATAACTCACTAGTGTCAGTTGATTTTCAGAAACACCTTGCGCTTTCATTTTAACAGCTACGGATTTAGCACGTTGCTCACCTAAGGCGATATTGTATTCGCGAGATCCACGCTCGTCAGCATTACCTTCAAGAGTTAGTTTTTGACTTGGATTTGCAATTAAATATTGCGCGTGAGCAGCAATTACAGGGATAAAATCAGGCAACACTTCGCTACTGTCCAGCATAAAATAAACAGTGCGCTTTGACAATGGGTTATTAGGATCATTAAATTCAGGCCCTAAGGTGCTTGCGTAATCACCACCGTTTGCATAATTTCCATTGCCTGATAAGCCTGAACCATTTAAACCTGAGCCGCCATTCAATCCACTTGTTGAGGCATCATTAATGCCGCTTGCGGCATTCTGACTACCGTCAACTAGACTTGCATCTTTTTCTTCATCACTACAGGCTGTTAAAAATAGCGTGCTTATAGCCAAGGCCAATAACGTTTTATTTAATTTCATCTTTTGTTTCCAAATGTTAAGTGTATTTTATGATAAAGATAATTTAATGAGCCATACAACTAAGGCGCCCAAGCGGGTTCACGAACTTCACCGTTGTTAAAAACTAACTTTTGCTGCATTTTACCATCTAATGATACTGCCGATAAGAATCCTGTGCGCCCCTTCTTAGAAGCATACAAAATCATAGTACCATTGGGGGCAAAGCTGGGTGACTCATCTGACGGACCTCCAGTTAGAACATTAATCGAACGTGATGCCATATCCATAACAGCAATTCGATAGTCATTTCCGTTACCGTGCACCATCACCAAGTTTTTTCCATCGGGTGAAAAACTGGCACGAGCATTATAGTTGCCTGAAAAAGTGAGTCTCTTTTCTTCTCCACCTTGACTTGGAACCAGATAAATTTGTGGCTTACCCCCTCTGTCAGAAGTAAAAGCAATATGACTTCCATCTGGAGACCAGCTTGGCTCAGTGTCAATAGAAAAACTTTTTGTTAGCTTGGTTACAGCACGTGTCGACAAATTTAAAACATAAATATCCGGACTGCCATCTTTTGATAAAGTAAGCGCTAATCGTGTACCATCCGGGGACCAGGCTGGCGCTCCATTGATGCCTGGAAACTCAGCAACGCGTGCTCGTTCACCTGTCGCAAGCGTTTGAACATAAATAGCAGCCGTCTTCCTTTCAAAAGAAACATAGGCAACTTTCTTGCCATCGGGCGACCATGCTGGAGACATCAAGGGCTCAACAGAGGATGCTATTGTTTGCGGGTTAAAACCATCGGCATCAGCTACCTGAAGCTGATGAGATTGTTGTTTATTTCCTTGATTGCTGGTTGTTATGTAGGCTATTCGACCACTAAAAACACCCTTTTTACCCGTTAACTTTTCAAAAATAAGGTCACTGATATGGTGAGCACTTCTTCGTAAATCAGCAGCAGATGAAGTCATTCGGTAACCTAACAACTGTCCACTTTTATAAACATCAAGTAATTGAAATTGGATGTTATATTGGCCACCGCCCGCGTCAACCACTTGACCTACTACCATGTAGTTCTGTCCAACCGCTTGCCAGTCTTTAAAATTGACCTCTGCTGATGAACTTGGTCTGCTGGGCATACCATTCTCTGCCATCATTTTAAAATAACCGCTACGCTCTAAATCAGCATTGACTACCGAACTGATATTAACAGGGGCACTTTGCGAGGCAAAAGGAACGATTGCTAGGGGCACCGCACTTTCTACACCTTCGGTAATTTCTATTGTTAGTGCAGCAAATCCGCTAGGTATGCTAAAACCAAAAAGGACGATTAATAATAAAACACGCTTAATAAAACTCACATCCACCTCTAATGCCTGCACTCAAAAAAAACATAACTACTCTACCTTAAAAAAACTAAAAGCAATAAAGGTACAATTTATCATTTAGGGTTAAATAAAAACGAGAATGTCCTAAATTCTCTGGCAAATAGCTCTTTATCATTTGGTACTGGTAAAGGAGATGCTTTATTAACTGCATTTTCTGCAGATCGATCAAAAATCTCATCACCACTACTCGAGACAACTTCAGCATCGATTACAGTACCATCGGACATTAATTTAACCCTGATTGTACATTTTAAACCTTCTACTGCGGAAACTGGACGAATCCAACTCCGATTTACTTTTTGCTTGATAGCCTGTTTTGCCTGCTCTGATTCTGTTGACTGAGAGGCTGCTTTGGCTTTAGCGGCAGCTTCAGCTTCAATTTTAGCTTTTGCAGCGGCTTCTGCTTTAGCCTGGGCTTCAGCTTCGGCCTTTGCCTGTTTTAGGGCCTCTGCCTTCGCCTGTTTTTCTGCTTCAGCTTTCGCTTGGGCGGCTGCAGCGGCTTCTGCTTTAGCCTGAGCTGCTGCTTCGGCCTTCGCCTGCTTTGCGGCTTCAGCCTTTGCCTGTTTCTCTGCTTCTGCTTTAGCTTGGGCGGCTGCAGCGGCTTCTGCTTTAGCCTGAGCTGCTGCTTCGGCCTTCGCCTGCTTTGCGGCTTCGGCTTTTGCCTGTTTTTCTGCTTCGGCTTTAGCTTGCGCTGCCGCTGCGGCCTCTGCTTTCGCCTGAGCTGCAGCTTCGGCCTTCGCCTGCTTTGCGGCTTCGGCTTTTGCCTGTTTTTCTGCTTCGGCTTTAGCTTGCGCTGCCGCTGCGGCCTCTGCTTTAGCCTGGGCTTCAGCTTCGGCCTTTGCCTGTTTTAGGGCCTCTGCCTTCGCCTGTTTTTCTGCTTCAGCTTTCGCCCGCACTGCTGCAGCGGTCTCTGCTTTTGCCTGCGCTTCTGCTTCTAATTTTGCTTGCTTTGCAGCTTCGGCCTTTGCAATTTTTTCTGCTTCTGTTTTAGCCTTCATAGCTGCTGCAGCTTCTGCTTTAGCCTGTGCTTCTGCTTCTTCTTTGGCTTGCTTTGCGGCTTCGGCTTTTGCCTGTTTGTCTGCTTCAGCTTTCGCTCGCGCAGCAGCTACAGCTTCTGCTTTAGCCTGTGCTTCTGCCTCTGCTTTGGCTTGCTTTTCGGCTTCAGCCTTTGCCTGTTTGTCTGCTTCGGCTTTCGCTCGCGCAGCAGCTACAGCTTCTGCTTTCGCCTGTGCTTCTGCCTCTGCTTTGGCTTGCTTTGCGGCTTCGGCTTTTGCCTGTTTTTCTGCTTCTGCTTTCGCTCGTGCAACTGCTGCAGCTTCTGCTTTAGCCTGTGCTTCTGCTTCTTCTTTGGCTTGCTTTTCGGCTTCGGTCTTTGCCTGTTTTTCTGCTTCAGCTTTCGCTCGCGCAACTGCTGCAGCTTCTGCTTTCGCCTGTGCTTCTGCCTCTGCTTTGGCTTGCTTTGCGGCTTCGGCCTTTGCCTGTTTTTCTGCTTCAGATTTCGCTCGTGCAGCTTCTACAGCTTCTGCTTTAGCCTGCGCTTCGGCTTCTGCTTTGGCTTGCTTTTCTGCTTCTGCCTTTGCCTGTTTTTCTGCTTCAGCCTCCGCCTTAGCTTGTCTTTCTGCTTCTGCTGCTTTTGCTAAAGCTTCTTCTTCAGCCCTCTTTAATTCTAATTCTGCTTTTTCCTTAGCCTCCAACTGCTCCCTCTCTGCCTGAGCCTTTTGTTCCTCGGCTTTTTTAATTGCCTCCGCCTCTGCTTGCAAACTTGCGGTGTCAATCATAGTTGCATGAATGACTTCAGGCTCAGGCTTAGATTCAGGCTCTTTAATATCTGGCTTATAGAGTGCGCTTAATACAAACAAACCCAACAGCGTAAGATGTAAAGCTAAAGCCAGTAAAAAAGGCCAAGTAAATCTTCTTTGGTTATGCATCTATATCTATTGTTCTTCTGGCTTGGTCATTAATCCTACAGTAGGTACACCCGCATTCTTAAGTGCAGCCATCACTGTAACCACTATCCCATAATTCACTACTTTATCTGCGTTTATAAGAACTTGAGTTTTTGGCTTATTGCTTAATATTTCTGCTACTCTTGCATTGATTTCTTCGGGTAATATAGGTACATCGGTCTGGTTATCAGATTTTATATAATATTGCCCCTCCGCCTTAATAGAAATAATAATAGGAGGATTAGCACCATCACTATCTGATTCTACTGTTTTCGACTGCGCTTGAGGAAGATCAACATCCACACCTGTTTGTAACATAGGCGTAGTAATCATAAAAATAATCAGCAAAACCAAGGTAACATCAATGTAAGGAACCACATTGATCTCTGCCATAGGCTTTCTACGCCCATTTTTTCTGCTTATCTGTGGCCCACTCATTTTTGATGCGCCTGTCTTTGTAATAGAACAACAAACTCTTCAACAAACAACTCATATCGACCTGTTAATCGATCCAATCGAGTAGAAAACCTGTTATAGGCAATAACGGCTGGAATAGCAGCAAACAGACCAATCGCGGTAGCAATCAGCGCCTCTGCAATACCAGGAGCAACTTGTGCCAAGGTCGCCTGCTTAACATTACCCAGTGACATAAATGAATTCATAATGCCCCATACCGTTCCAAACAAACCAATATAAGGACTAATAGAACCGACTGTTGCGAGAAATGACAAATGCTCATCAAGTCTTTCCAATTCTCTTGATAACTCGATCCGCATCGCTCTTTGCGCACTTTCCACTTGGACCCCAGGCTCGACATTACCCGCTTGGCGCATTCTGGAAAACTCTTTATAACCGGCCAGGAATATTTTCTCGATACCTTCCGGTTCAAAATCCTTTGCAGCCAGTTTGCGATATAAATCGGTTAAAGCAACTCCAGACCAAAACTGTTCTTCGAACTCATCAGTAATTTCAACGGCTCGATTAAGCTCTTTACGCTTTGAAAAAATAAACGTCCAAGATGACAAAGAAGCTACTAAGAGTAACATCATGACAAATTGAACAACAAAACTGGCTTCTTTAACTAAATGGAAAATGGATAAATCAGTATTCATTCTTTAACAGCTCTAATAAGTTTTCAGGAATTGCTTTAGGACGCATTGTTTTGGCATCCAAACAGGCGATACGACTCATACTTTTACATAAAAGATCATCACCTCGTGTAATATGTTGTTCAAAAGTAATACTGGCCTTTTTAGCTAGAACTACCTCAGCACTCACCAAAATTTGTTCGTTAAAACGAGCAGGGAGAAGATAATCAACTTGCACAGACCGAACTGCAAAAAGCACACCTTCATTTTCAATAAGTTCATCTTGCTCAAAACCGGCAGCCCTTAGCATCTCGGTTCTCGCTCGCTCAAAAAACTTTAGGTAATTAGCATAAAATACTACGCCACCGGCATCAGTGTCTTCATAATAAACACGAACAGGCCAAATAAATTTTGTAAACATCATCTATAAATTAATGCTTAAACTGTAAAAAATCGGATTAATATCAGACAACAATCTACAAACTATTATTATTCAAATAAATCTTCAGACACCCCTATCTGATGGGGTGGGGACAATCCAAAATGCAAGTAGGCATTCTGGGTAACAACACGCCCACGAGGTGTGCGCATAATAAAGCCTTGTTGCAGCAGATAAGGCTCTAAAACATCTTCAATCGTACCGCGTTCTTCACTAATGGCGGCGGCTAAGGTATCAAGACCTACCGGACCACCAGCAAAATTCTCAATCATGGTCATCAAAAGTTTACGATCCAAGGCATCAAAACCATTATTATCGACTCTTAACATGTCCAACGCTTGAATAGCTGCGTCTTCTGTTATCCTACCATTACCTTTAACTTCAGCATAATCCCGCACCCGTCTTAATAATCGATTTGCAATTCTAGGCGTCCCCCTGGATCGACGAGCGACCTCATAAGCCCCCTTTTGATCCATTACAATGCCTAACACTTTAGCGGATCGCAAGACAATACTGGCTAATTCATCAACCGTATAAAACTCTAAACGTTGCACTATTCCAAAGCGATCACGTAATGGGGAGGTCAACAAGCCCGCACGGGTGGTTGCTCCTACTAAAGTAAACGGTGGCAAATCCAGTTTAATCGATCGTGCTGCAGGCCCTTCACCAATCATAATATCCAACTGATAATCTTCCATAGCAGGATATAATATTTCTTCTACCGCTGGACTCAATCGATGTATTTCATCAATAAATAAAACATCATGTGCTTCAAGATTAGTCAATAATGCGGCTAGATCACCCGCCTTATCCAACACAGGCCCTGAAGTTTGACGAATTTTAACACACATTTCGGCCGCGATGATATTAGCCAACGTTGTTTTACCCAAACCTGGAGGCCCAAAAATAAGCACATGATCAAGCGCTTCGTTACGGGCCGTTGCTGCTTGAATAAAAATCTCCATTTGAGCACACAACTCTTTCTGCCCCACATAATCAGCTAATTTTTTTGGCCGAATTGCGCGGTCTTGGCGCTCTTCATCAGCATGACTTCGAGCCGTTATCAATCTGTCGCTTTCAATCATCTAACGGCTCCCTGTAGCGCTATGCGAATAATTTCCTCGCAGGTTTTTCCCTCTGCGTTGATATTCTGGATCATTTTACCCGCATCCAACGGTTTATATCCTAAGGAACACAATGCGCTGATGGCTTCCTGCTTAGGATTACCGATAACGGATATTTCAGTACCAGCAGCCTCAGCACTTGCCACACCTGACCCCAAATCGGGCAACCGGTCACGCATCTCAATAATTAAACGTTCCGCCGTCTTTTTACCCACGCCTGGCAAACGTACCAGTGCCTGAGAATCATTATCCTGAATGCAGCGATAAAACTCGCCTGCACTCTGTCCTGAGAGAATAGTTAAAGCCAACTTCGGGCCTACACCGTTAACCTTAATCAGGGCTCTAAATAAGGTTCGCTCAGCTTCGGCAGAAAATCCAAATAAAATATGCGCATCTTCACGAACGACTAAATGCGTATGCAATTTTATTTCTTCATTGAGTGCAGGTAAATCATAAAATGTGGTCATAGGCGCTTCCACTTCATAACCCACCCCATTAACATCCATCATTAAAAAGGGAGGCGCTTTATGAACCAGTTTGCCTCGTAAAAAACCAATCACCTAATCATCCCTTGCTTACTTAACATAAGTGCAGTCTGCTGATAATTACCATGACAAATAGCAATACCTAAAGCATCACTGGCATCTAAGGATAATTCACCCTGCACATTCAATAAAATCTTTACCATATGTTGCACCTGAAGCTTATCCGCAGCACCTTTACCCACGACCGCTTGCTTAACCTGTCGGGCTGCATATTCATACACCGCTATCTGCTGAGTTTGAACTGCACAAATAGCAGCACCTCTCGCTTGTCCTAATTTTAAAGCTGAATCTGCATTTTTATGCATAAAGACCTGTTCAATCGCCATTTGTTCAGGCTGATAGTTATCAATGATTTCCAAAACACCATCAAATATCTGTTTAAGCCGATCTGGAAAATAATCCGCTTTAATTCGAATGCTTCCGCTGGCAATATATTTGTAACCTTGTGGCGTATCTTCAATAATACCGTAACCGGTTAATCTTGACCCCGGATCTATCCCTAAAATTCTCATAAGTTATTAATAACTGGATTCGTTTAGTAAATTATGTAGGTATCACAAGTTGTACGCAACTTTATTACAAACACGCTTTACCTACATGCTCCAATATAATGACTGCTGCGTAGTAAAAACCGCTTTTCAACAAAATGCCACATCACCATTGCACAGATAATAGTTGTGACAAGAACTGCTATTAAAAAATACCAAGGGTTTTCTCTAAGCACCCCTTTATCTAGAAAAAGCTGGATAACCGGAAAATGTATAATGTAAATGCCATAAGAAAAATCACCATACTTTCCGAAATTACCTGCATACAAAAATAATCCAAAGAAGACGACAACAGTGGCAAGCGCAAAAGGTTCCAGCAGTGGTAACCCTATAAAGATATTCGTAGCGAGAGTCAAAGCAGCTAAAACTACAAAGTAGCCTCTGTACTTTTCAAATACGGGTAAAAAATAGTAAAAAAAAGTACCCGCCATAAAGTAAGAAAGATACCCAGGCAGTTGATGGGCCAGTTCTAGATAAATTCCAGCGCCTGTTCTCTGAGATGCGGCAATCAATACTTCAGAATAAATGACAGATAAACAATAAGTAAGCATCAGGACTGGAAGGTGAGAAAACTTTCTACACAATAACACAATGACAGGGACAGCCAGATAGAACATCACCTCAATTTTAAGTGTCCATAATGCACCATTGACGGCTGCCAGCTTGTTTAAGTCGAAAACTCCAGGGAGTGTTAAATGTAAAAAATTTAAAAAAACCAGATTAGCAGTAACGTACTTTACCCATTCCAAAGAAAAATAATCACCTATGTTCTTCGAGCTGATTGTCACTAATACTAATGCGCATATCATTACTATCGTAAAATAAGCTGGGTATATACGTCGAATTCGCTTATGGATATAAGAAACCAAAGTGGCAGAGTGCTCATAGCTCATGAAGATAAGGAATCCACTAACTACAAAAAAAGACTTTACCGCCACTGTAGACGACAAAAGACGGGTAAAAATCCCAAGCTGTTCGAATCCAGAAAGCTGATAAGCGTGAACCAGGCATACAGTTACCGCGAATAACAGACGAAGAAAATCGAAATTATTCTTGGTTAGCCTGGCACTATCGGGCAGTAACAATTTGTTCTCCTAAATATTGGACGAGCAATAGACCTTTGAAAGCCTATCCAATGACTATTAGCTGCAAAGAAATGGTAAAATTACAACACATGGTCAAGCACAAAATGTAAAGATGCTTCTGAGCTATAAAAGTCAGCTGATTCACGAACAATGGCTCGATCGACAACGCCACCAAAGCCTATAACATAAGCCCCTGCCTGCTTTGCTTCCAAATCCGTCTTACCATCGCCAATCATGACCAAAGAGGCTTCGTTTTTTAGCTCACCGACTACAACTGATTTCCCCCCGGTCCTTGCTAAAGGCGAAGTTTGGTCAAACCCTGAATAATTACCGGCGTCGTCAAAATAAATATCTACTGCATGTACATGATTTTCAGGTAATCCCAAATAGGCTGCCAAGGGCAGTATTGCTTGACGTAAACCGCCACTAATAATATGTACCGTTTTGCCTTGGGTTAATAATGCAGAAAATACGTCTTTAACACCGTCAACGATCTCTGAAATGTATAAATCCGCCACCCAATCAATGCTCTTCTGATCAGGTCTAATCATTGTTAAACGCCGTTCATATACGGCTTCTAAAGGCAATTCACCATTCATTGCCGCTTCTGTCAACTTAGACATTTCCTCACCTAAGCCTACCCGTCTTGCAAGCTCGTCAATCCCTTCTATTTTGCTTAAGGTACTATCACAATCAAAGCAAATCACATCAAAACTCATCATTACCTCAAAGCCAGTATTGGCATATCCGCATCATGCCCATCGGCTTTTGCTAGTAATCTATAATTAAGTCTGTTTCACAACAGGTTTGCATGAAAAACGACTTTAAATTAATTAAAGTGCACAGTTTAACAGCTTTGCTATAATCTCGGTATTACCAAGTGAGCCCCATATGCAAAAGCAAGAACACTCTTTCGTAAATCAAAATAAGAATCGATTTAAGGCATTTAGACTTGCACTATTAGCCGCTATTTTATTAATACCGACTTACCTGATCATTAAGCAATCTACAAATAAAGCCCCAGCTGTAATTTTTTCAACGATTACCGGTCAACAAGTTGCTTTAAATGACCTGCAAGGTAAACCGGTGA
Source organism: uncultured Methylococcaceae bacterium (assembly GCA_903866825.1). GTDB lineage: Bacteria > Pseudomonadota > Gammaproteobacteria > Methylococcales > Methylomonadaceae > Methylobacter_C. The sequence continues at coordinate 21,921 of CAIPPE010000012.1, read as the reverse complement.
TCGTGACATTCTGGGCAACCGATTGCCCAGAGTGCCTTAAGGAAATACCCATTTTCATTGACCTGTACCGCCAATTTCACACACAGGGCTTAGAAATTATAGCTGTGGCCATGCCTTATGATCCGCCTAGCCACGTGATAACACTTGCTAACGAACTAAATTTACCTTATGCAATTGCTTTAGACTTAAACTTCGGACTCACTCATGCCTTTGGTGATGTAGAATTAACACCTAGCACTTTTTTAATTCGACCAGATGGCTCAATTGAAACCCGATATTTAGGTGCTTTTAATGTCGCTGAGTTAACAACACGTATCGAAACACTCATCAAAGGATAATTTATGCTCTGGCTCAAAGCGTTACACTTAATATTTATGGTCACCTGGTTTGCAGGTCTATTTTATCTACCCCGATTATATGTTTATCATGCCATGAGTACTGATGAAATCAGTAATGAACGCTTTAAGGTCATGGAAAGAAAACTGTTTTACGGCATCATGACACCTGGAATGATCGTTACATTTATCTTTGGGATTTGGATGTTAATTGATTACGCGTGGGGTACTTTTGGCACCAGTGGTTGGCTACATGCCAAATTAGGAATACTGGTACTAATGTTGATTTACCATTACTACTGCGGCCTTTGGCTGGCTGATTTTAAACATGATCGAAATCAACACAGTCACGTTTATTATCGCTGGATGAATGAAGTTCCGGTTCTATTCTTGGTAGTTATTATCATTTTGGCCGTAGTTAAGCCTTTCTAAAAACTGGCGACCTTAGATAATACCAATCATTACTGCATTGCTTTTAAATAAGGCATGGGCTGAAACACCTAATTTCAAACCCATTGCCTCGGCACTGGCTTGACTGATAATAGCAACGAGACTATCACCGCTGGGTAAGTGTATGACAACTTCAGTGTCTACACCATCCATTTGCAAACGAACCACTTTGCCGCGCAAAGAGTTACGGGCAGAGAAACTATAATTATCTGGGTCTGTCGCTATAATAATCTCTGGGTCGTTAATCAGCAAAACGATATCATTACCAATATTTAAATCTATTTGTCTAAGTTCAGACAATGAAATAGATGCAGCAACTAACTCACCGCCTTTCAATTTAACCACAACCTCCGCATTCACAGACCCACGTTCAATTTCAATAATGGTGCCAAATAACTGGTTAGTAGCACTGGTTTTAATCACTAAGCGTTTGAGTAACATTTGGGCAATGGGATCATCGGCTAAAGCTTGATTAACTTGTAGCAAAAATTGCTTATGCTGCTGGTCAATACGCGTAAAAAGTTGCAGCAATGAATGCCCAGCTGTAGTCAACGAAGTTCCCCCGCCGTTAGCGCCACCTGTCGCCGTTGTAATCAATACCTTAGGAGCCAAATTATTAGCGCGCTCTATCATTTGCCAAGCGCCTTTATAACTTAATCCCACTTGCTTAGCCGCTTTGTTGATAGAACCACTTTGCTCGATCGCTTTTAACAATCCAATCATACGGCTATCTAATGAACCGACTAAACGCAGTTCACCTTCGAACCAAGAAGATGTTATTTTTTCAATTGATTTCTTTGGCATAGCAATATCTTAGGAATGAAATTTAACTTGAACAGCATTGTACTCTATGGTGCTTGAGCAATTATAGCTTGAAATTTTAAAAGCAGCTCTAATAGCCAATGAGTGTTAGGGGTCAAAAGTTTATTTACTTTTCTACACAACGATATATATTGCATCGTTATATTGATCAAATTACTATTAATCAATATGCACCCAGTCATTTAACCACCATAAGCAACTTAAGGTAATCCAATTATGAAAGCAAGCGCACGTAATCAGTTTATTGGAACAGTCAGTGATTTACATATCGGAACTGTTAATGCAGAAGTTTATATCACCCTAAAAGGCGGAGAAACTATCGTTGCTTCTATTACCAAAGAATCGGTTAAATCACTAGCCATTAAAATTGGCATTGAAGTGCTTGCGCTCGTCAAAGCCCCTCAAATTATTATCGTTACTGATTTCGGTGGCTTTAGAGTTTCTGCACGCAATCAATTAACGGGTGTCATCACACAAGTAAAAGCCGGCGCAGTCAACACCGAAATCGACATTGAATTAAGCGGGGGGCAAGCGATTGCAGCAACTGTTACTAACGACAGCGTTGAAGCCTTAGGCTTACGCAAAGGCGAAACTGTCACTGCTATTTTTAAAGCAGGGGCAGTTATTTTAGCCGTCGCCAGTTAAACGCAAAAACTCGATAACACTCTATTTTATTCCGATTGTTATCGAGTTGCTCTATAACGGACCATCGCCTGCTTATGAAAACAGTCAATCATTGAATCACAGACTTGTCTGAATAACCCGCCTAAAGCAACATCCAGTAACAAATTAGAAAACTGGAATTCAAATTGCAGAGAAATAATGCTTTCATGAACACTAACCGGGATAAATTGCCACACCCCTTTAAGTGATTTAAAAGGGCCATGCTCCAAATTAATTGCAATGGAACGACCTTCTTCTATCGTATTCAATGTAGAAAACTTAAAACCAAGATCCCCTTTAGCCATTTTCATGGTCGCTTTAGATTTGTTTTCTACCTGATCATAGACTTCAGCAAAGGTACATAAAGGAATAAATTGAGAGTAAGAGTTGATATCATAAACCAAGTCAAACATCTGCTCAGCTGAATACGGAACTCTAACTTGCTTATTGATACTGGACATAATGGCTATTAAGTGAACGAAAGTATCAAATTACTTGTGTTACATACGCATAGACATCGGAAGCGTAAACAAAACTATATTGAGCAGACCCAAACAGCCCATCAATACAGCATAAGGCTTAAACGTTGACCATACCACCTCACCCGTATAATACGTGTTAGTAATCCGATAGAGGATATACAAAGAACCCAAAAAGCCGAACCCAACTAAGCCAAACTGCAGCGCCTGAATCGTTGGCGTACTGACCAGGGCCGCCGAAGCACCATGAGAATCCACCCCGAAAAGCGCCAACCCTGTATATAAAATAGATTTACCTTCCGCCAGCATATGAAAAAGGTTGTGAGCAATATGAGCAGCCAAGTCCAAGGCAATAATAGCGTAACCAAACCGGGTAAAATTTTCCTTAAAGGAGGAGTGATTACTCTTAGCCGCCACCCAGGAAGCCCAACTCAACAGCGAAACAGGTAAAATAATTGCGAAGATAAACGTAATAGTGAAATTGACATAATAACTGGTCGTACCTGTTACTGATTCCAGCCAAGCCAGTGTAGAGGCCCAAATTTCAAGCATTGTCACGTTCTGCACAAAAACTATCCCCATAATAACTGCAGCTAAGAATGCTGCCTCAACTCTTGGCTTATGCACAAACCACAATTCTTTAGTTGGAGGACGTACTGTCAATTGAATTGAACCATTTGGGCAATTTTTTAAACAATCACCGCAGAGTACACAGTTAGCGCTTGATGCCATTACCCTTGGAAACTCAAAGACAGGGCAACCAGGAAAGTTTTCAGTGCCATTATAGCAAGCTGCGGTATCACATTTAGCACAAATCTCAGGTGTTCCATGCAATGAAAGCATACCAGCCTGAGCATAATTACCGGCTAGCCCACCCAAGAAACAGATGTGTCGACAGAAAGTTCGACGTTCAAAGAATGACCCCGAAGTCACTACCGCCGTGGTAAGGACCAACAACAAGACTCCAGACCCAACGGGACTGCTGACGACTCCCCAGACATGATCACTCCAGGTAATAAAAATAAACGATGCATCGATAATCCAAATTCCATACTTCTTTAAGAACTTGGGCACCGGTCTATTATTACCTACAAAGCCCTGAACCAAATCATTAATGGTTGCAAACGGGCAGATAGCGCACCAGAATCGCCCCAGAAACAAAAAGATAATGGGAATAACAGGCCACCAAAACACCCAGGTTAACGCTGTACCCAAATTGTCATGTGCTTTAGTGGGTCCCAAAAAAAGCTGATAGATGATCACTACAAACAAAAACAGTGTCGGCCATTGAATAATGCCCGGATACCAGCGGCTTCGTAAAAACCAGTTTAGCCACTTGTATTTAAGGAGGTTTCCTTCTGCAAGACAAGAAGGGGTAGGCGTTGAAATTGGCGTAGTCATGTTAATTGTCCTGGTATCTTAAGCAGAAACTGTGTTGCGCTTAGCCACTGAAGCGATCCAAATGATAAAAGCATTTAGTCCGATAAAACCCAACAAAACAAGCAAAGCTGTTGAGTTTCTAGCCACCTCCACAGGAAAATCAACGGTCAGCGTCTGTCCATTAATATTAAAATGGGTGTTCAATACCCAATCACCGTCCGTCGAAAAAGGAATGAGACCATAATAACTGCCCGTTTTACTAAGCAATTCTTTAGATAAAATCACGGTTGGCACAACTGCCATGCTCGACATATCATGCCCCATAGCGCTCATGTCCATATCACTCATTCCCTGCATACCGTTAATTTCAACCTGTGCATCACTGATGGGAGCCCCCTCTCCATCAATGATTTTAATACGAACAGGCACAGAACCCACTTTAGCTGGTTCCATAAAAGCCAGATTCACTTGATAACCACCTGTTGAGGATGTCATTACCTCTCCAGATGCCAAACCACTATTGGGTAAAAGTAGCACTAACAGAGAAAACCACAAGCCACTGAGCAAATACATCTCTTTTCTTGTTTTAGCCATCACCCACCCCATTTAATCATAATGATTATGCGATATCTTCTGCCAACACTGGCTTACGGGCTCTGTGACAACCTAACATACCCGAAAATATACCTTTAGAAACAACCTCGCTATAACCTTGCTCTTCAAGCAAGACGGTTAGTTCCTCAGTAGAATAAAATATTTCTAACGCTTCAATAAAATACTGAATCAGATTCAACGCGGCAGGACTACTACGAAATAAAAAGCCAGTCCCCGCCAGACACAAGCGTAAATAAGCATAATAGAGTTTTTCTACAATTTTATTACTCGGCCTTAACATATCGCAGTGATAAAAATGTCCACCAGGCTTAAGTACTCGATGAATTTCACCAAACATGTGGGCAATTTTTAAATGTCGTGATGCAAACTGCAAAGTCACAACATCAAAATGGTTATCCGGAAAAGGTAAAGTATGGACATCAGCAATCACACTATTAATCTTAAAGCCTAAACGCTCTGCACGCTGCCTGCCCACTTCCTGCATATCCGTACTGCGATCAATGGCATGTATTTCAAGAGTCGGTTCGCGCTTAAGCAAGGCAATCCCTATCGCATTAGTACCGGCACAAACATCAAGCACCTTTTGTTTAGGCTGCAATTTGAATAATGACATAAAGCAACTTAAAAACCAGTTCCAACACCCCAAACTAGCGACTTGATTACCGCGATCATAATAAGGAGCAATGTTTTTAAAGGCATCATTGAGTTGTTGTGACCAAACTGTACTAAAAGCGGATTCACGAACTTGCTCTCGTTTTGCCAATGGTGGTAAAGACATAAAATACATTTCCTTTTAAAGTAGTTGAATTATTATTAGGTTATACTAGCAATCAGGAACCATACCCCTTAATATCCAAATATTGTTGCACCCAAGGTAAGTATGTACGATTGCAAAAACAAATAGACTTATTCGTTTCAGGGTAAAGCAACACCTCCTTGGTTGTCAAATGAAACCTATCTAAAGTGGACGATTAATCACTGTGAAAAAAATACTGCCTATTGTGCTTATTTTAACTGCCTTTGCTGGTATTGCCTGGTTTTATCAAACCCATCACGCCAAAAATGAAAGTGCGCTTGTTCTTTACGGGAATGTGGATATAAGAGAAGTTAATCTGGGTTTCCGTGTTGGTGGCAGGCTTTCCAGGCTCATGTATGATGAAGGCGATAAAATTAAGCAGGGTGAAATTATCGCTCAACTGGATGATGAACCCTACCGTAATCAGGTCGCTAATGTCTCTGCACAAGTCAACTCTCTAAAAGAGCGCTTAAAGTTAAAAGAATCGGGTAACCGTCCACAAGAAATTGCCCAAGCCAAATCGTTAGTGCGTGAGCGCGAAACCGCTACAGCAAACGCTAAACAACTCTTTCTACGATCAGAAAGAACCTTGCTTATAAAAGGCATTTCAACTCAGGATCGCGATAATGCCGAGGCAAACTTTCAAGAGAACGAAGCACGACTCGCGGCGGCAAAACAAAACCTAGCTCTACTTGAAGCCGGATTTAGAGTTGAAGATATTGCGCAAGCCAAGGCTGACCTCAGACAAGCTGAAGCGGCCTTAGCAACTGCCGAACTTCAGGTTAAGGACGCGGCTCTAACCGCCCCTTCCGATGGCGTCATTTTAACCCGTGCTCAAGAAGCGGGTGCCATTTTGCAAGCCGGTGCGACTGTTTTTACAGTTTCTTTACAAAGCCCCGTCTGGATTCGTGCATACGTACATGAACCCGATCTTGGCCACATTCACCCAGGAACTCAGGTTAAAATTTATACAGATTCCCAACCTGACAAACCCTATAAGGGACAAATTGGTTTTATCTCGCCACGCACAGAATTCACCCCCAAATCCGTAGAAACGGCAGAGCTACGCACCTCACTTGTCTATCGCCTGCGTATTGTTGTAGAAAATCCTGACGATGCCTTACGCCAGGGAATGCCTGTCACGATCAAACTGACTTCAGATCAATCATCCGCACCCAGTTCAGCTCAAGCTTTATGAGCGAAGCATTGGTTACTTTAGAAGCGGTCCAAAAGATCTTTCCAAAGGCCAAAAATCCCGCATTAACAAATCTTTCTGCAGAACTACTGCCTGGCCGTATTACGGGGTTAATTGGACCAGACGGAGCAGGGAAAACAACGCTCATCCGCCTGATTGCCGGACTACTTACTCCCACAGCAGGCACCATCCGCGTCACTGGACTGGATCCTATCAAGGATGCTACCCAATTACATAAAACCATCGGTTACATGCCACAAAAATTTGGCCTTTATGAAGACTTAACCGTTCAAGAAAACCTGGAACTCCATGCGGATTTACGAAACGTAATAGGTGAAGATCGTAAAGCAACCTTCAAACGCCTCCTAGACTTCACTGATTTGTCTACATTCACCACCCGATTGGCAGGAAAACTGTCCGGAGGGATGAAGCAAAAACTGGGTCTTGCTTGTGCATTGCTTGGAACCCCCCGACTGCTACTCCTTGACGAACCCGGCGTAGGTGTTGACCCTATCTCACGACGAGAGCTATGGAAAATGGTTCATGATCTTATTGACCAGGGGATTACTGTCGTTTGGAGCACCGCCTATCTTGACGAAGCGGAGCTGTGCGAAGAAGTGTTGCTAATAAACGAGGGCCAATTGCTTTTTTACGGCAAACCTCAGGAAATGACTAACCGTATTCGTAACCGCAGCTTTCAAATTCGTAACCCCAGTGGCAGCAGAAGACAATTACTTGAACGTGCATTACGACACCCCAGCGTGATGGACGGTGTTATACAAGGTCATCATGTCAGACTGGTTCTTCGGGCCCATACCAAGCCTCTAGATCTACGTGAACTGGATGCAGGCGAAAATGCAGAACTCATTCCAATCAATCCACGCTTTGAAGACGCCTTTATTGAAGCATTAGGGGGTGGGCCAGGCGGTGACTCTGTCTTGGCACAACGACTTCAACCTATTATTGATGATCACAAGACCATTATTGAAGCAACTGATTTAACAAAAACCTTTGGCGCCTTTACCGCCACTGACCACGTAAACTTCGCTGTCAAACGTGGCGAAATATTTGGCTTACTCGGCCCTAATGGCGCAGGCAAATCGACTACCTTTAGAATGATGTGTGGCTTGTTGGCGCCTAGCTCTGGTACAGCAAGAGTATTAGGTATTGACCTAAAGAAAAGCGCCAGTTTGGCACGGCAACAACTGGGTTATATGGCGCAGAAGTTCTCTCTCTACGGGAACCTGACCGTGCATCAAAATCTGAACTTCTTTTCGGGGATTTACGGTTTAAAAGGCCCACAGCAAAAAAAGATCGTGAATGAGATGATCGAAATCTTTAATTTACACCCCTTTTTACATACCAGACCCGACACACTGCCACTGGGCTTTAAACAACGTTTAGCGTTGGCCTGCGCAGTAATGCATGAACCGCCCATTCTTTTCCTTGACGAACCTACCTCCGGGGTTGATCCCGTCACACGCCGAGAGTTCTGGACACATATTAACGGTATGGTTGAAAAAGGCGTCACCGTCATGGTAACCACTCATTTTATGGACGAAGCCGAATACTGTGACCGCATCGCCTTAGTGTTTCGAGGTAAAATCATCGCTGCGGGCACACCCGATCAGCTTAAAAGCCAAGTCGCTACCGCTGACAATCCCGATCCAGCGATGGAAGATGCCTTTATTGCCTTGGTACAAGAACAATCTCATGAGTAATTTCCTCTCCCTACGTCGTCTTCGTGCCCTGTGTCGCAAAGAAACCCTGCAAATATTACGTGACCCGAGCAGCAATATTATTGCCTTCGTATTGCCAGTACTCTTACTTTTTATCTTTGGTTATGGCATTAACCTTGACGCTAGCGCCGTACACATTGGCCTGGTTCTTGAAGACGCTGGTCCTGAAGCCCGCAGGTTCGCCAATAATCTATACGGCTCTCCCTATCTACAAGTCACGACAGGGCTCAATCAGAAAGCTATGGAACAAGCGATGGCTGCCGGTCAAGTCCGTGGCTTCGTTGTGGTTCCCCAAGACTTCTCGGAAAAAATCAAACGACCGTTGGAAACTGCCCCTCTTCAAATCATAGTAGACGGATCAGAACCGAACACCGCCAGTTTTGTGCAAAATAATATGCGGGGGGTATGGAACGGCTGGTTATTACAACGCGCTACAGAGCGTGGTGAGAAGCCAGCCACTGACATTACCATTGAATCCCGGTTTTGGTTTAATCCCTCAGCAGAGAGCCGAAACTATTTAATTCCCGGATCAATCACTATCATTATGACCGTCATTGGCACCTTACTCACCTCACTGGTTGTCGCTCGTGAATGGGAACGGGGTACCATGGAGGCATTACTTGCCTCACCCGTCACACGAACTGAATTATTACTGAGTAAGCTCATCCCTTATTATATTTTAGGCATTATCTCGCTGTTCTTATGTGTCGGCGTTTCGGTATTAATCTTAAATGTCCCCTTTCGTGGCTCAATTCTAGCCTTATGGGGCATCGGCTCACTTTTTTTAAGCAGTAGTCTGGGCATGGGGTTATTGATTTCAACCTTAATGCGCAATCAATTTAATGCCGCCCAAGCCGCACTCAATGCAGCCTTTTTACCTGCACTGATGCTCTCAGGCTTCGTTTATGAAATTCGCAGTATGCCTGAAGTTATCCAGGCCTTTACTTATCTGATTCCTGCCCGTTACTTTGTCACCGCCATACAAACTATTTTTCAGGCGGGGACTGTCGGACCTTTACTACTGAGTAGCGGACTTTTTCTATTATTATCGTCCGTGTTTTTCATTGGCCTAACGGCCTTAAAAACCCGCCGACGTCTGGAGTGACTATGCTTTCCCGTATCGTCACGTTGATCATCAAAGAATTACAAATGCTCCTGATGGATCGTTCAAGCCGTATGATTCTAATTATGCCCGTAGTGCTGCAACTAGGCTTGTTTCCCTTTGCGGCCACTCTAGAGGTCACCAATAATACCCTCGCTGTTTTTAATGAAGACAACGGGAATCAATCATTAGAATTAATCAAACGTTTTTCTAAAGCGCAGGCATTTAGTGAACTGATTCCACTTTACAGTGAACTTGATATCCGTCAAGTACTGGATAACCAAAAGGCATTGATCGTCATTCGGTTTCCAGCAGATTTTTCACGTAATATAACTGCAGAGCATTCTGCAACTATTCAAGCGTTACTCGATGGTCGACGCTCAAACAGCGGCCAAATCGCCTTAGGTTATGTTCAACAAATACTCCTAAACTATAACAACGAACACCTTATTGATCAAAGACGCTCACCTCCCAGCATTTTAATTACCCGAAATTGGTTCAACCCAAATCTCAATTATGTACATCATATCGTGCCCGGGTTAGTCGCCATTATCACGACCGTCAGCACCCTAATTATAACGGCTCTATCCGTAGCCCGTGAACGTGAACAAGGCACCTTCGACCAACTCCTCGTTTCACCCCTGACTCCCGGTATGATTATGATCGGAAAAGCGGTTCCAGCCATGCTGGTAGCCATGAGTCAGGCAACCATTATTCTATTGGCCGGAATTTTTATCTATAAGATACCTTTTGTCGGCTCTTTTATGCTACTTTACCTATGTATGGTCTTTTATGTGCTCGCCCTTGTAGGCTTCGGACTTTTAATCGCCTCAATCTGCGCCACTCAACAACAGGCTTTTTTAGGTGTCTTTAGCTTCGTGATGCCAACCGTTCTACTTTCTGGCTTTGTTTCGCCCGTTGAGAATATGCCAATCTGGTTACAATATGTAGACTGGATAAACCCGCTCCGCCATTTCATGGTTATAGTCAAAGGTATTTTTCTTAAAGATATTGATATACCCATCATCATTCACAACCTATGGCCGCTGTGGATTATTGCATTAGGTACACTCAGCGCCGCTAACTGGAAGTTTCGCCAACATCTGGGCTAACACAAAAAACATACCATGGCATCATTTACTTATTCATCAACAGGAATCATTGGACTGAGTTTTTTATTATCCGCTTGCATGGTCGGGCCTGATTATCAGAAACCCGAGACCGTCTTGCCTAATGCCTGGATCTCCGCTCCCGATAAACCTAACCAAAATCACTTGACCATCGATCAAGCTTGGTGGAAAAACTTCCATGATCCAGTACTCAATCAATTAATTACTAAAGCTGCGACCAACAATTTTGATGTAAAGATCGCAGAAACAAGGATCACACAAGCCCGCGCTTCTCAAGCGGCGGCTACTGCTGCTCTATTTCCTGTCGGTGAGATGATAGCAAATGCGAATCGGCAATCGAACCAGATTGGTTTCCCCAGTAGCGCGCCCAGCACTTTAACTGGTGCCCTTAAAAAACCCTTTAATATCTTTAAAACCGGGTTTGATGCCAGTTGGGAGCTTGATCTGTTCGGCGGTCATCGCCGTGAAGCAGAATCCGCTAAAGCCGAACTTGAAGCTTCAGCATTATCACGTGATGATTTAGTCATTAGCCTCCTTGCTGAAGTCGCAGCCACTTATATTGAGATTCGACAATATCAAGCTCAATTGAGCCTTGCGCAACAGACCATCGATGCGGACGTAAAAACCACGACTATCACTCAACAACGTGTTGAGCTAGGTGAATCAGCAGGCGTTGACATTGCGAGAGTGGAATCACAGTTACAACGTGATCAAGCACAAATCCCCTATGTCAGTAATCAGCTCAGTCAGGCAGAATACCGTATGGATGTTTTATTGGGAGAAAAACCTGGGGCAACCCACTCATTAGTCAATCCGATTAAAGCATTGCCTAGTATGGATCAGAAACTTTTGCTGGCTGCACCTGCGTCTATCATTGCTCAACGCCCTGATATTCGTAACGCAGAACGTAAGCTCGCCTCAGCCACGGCACAAGAGGGCGTCGCCACGGCAAAGTTTTTCCCCGATGTTTCTCTGGTGGGCTTTATTGGACTCTTTAATACCAATGCCGGAAACCTGCTCAACGTCAGCAGTAAATCATGGTCCATGGGAGCCAATGTGTTATGGCCTATCCTCAGCTTTGGTTCACTGTCTGCCAATTTGAGTGGTGCGGAAGCAAGGCAGCAAGAAGCATTAACTAAATATCAAAAAGCTCTTATCAATGCGCTGTCTGATGTTGAATCTTCAGTGATAGCTTACACCGAGCAAGAAAAATACAATCAATCTGTTGAGAAAGCCACTGCGGCTGACCAAAATATCTATGGCATTGCGGTTAAGCGATACGAAGAAGGCTTGGCCTCCTATCTAGACGTGCTAGATGTACAGCGAAAACTCTACAGCTCACAGAATCAATTAACCTTAGCCAAAGCTCAAACAGCGCATACATTAATTGCTGTCTATAAAAGTTTGGGCGGAGGTTGGAAACCAGTGAACAAATAAGAGAGACGTAGAATGTACATCAGATCCACAGCTTTATGTTATCTGATGTACTTTAAAAGAGGAAAACTTAATTAACTAGCGTATGTCCGCGCTGACGCATACAGACTTTAAATGCGCGTTTAAAGTCCTCATTGGCTTGATAACCTTCCCACAATCCAGCAGGAATTGCCAGGATAGCACCACCCGCCGCACCGGTTGCCGCACTACCTGCTACAGCTCCCACAGCAGCACCGCCTGCAGCGCCCGTCACAGCGCCAACAGCCGCACCCATACCCACTTCCTTAGTGATATCAGATGCTTGATCCGCCAGCGCCTTACATTCGACTGTGTCACGTTGAACAGTCTCTGGATGCTTGTCTAAACGAGGATCAATAATCGGGCGCCAACCGCTCATAGAGGCGCACCCTGTCGCTAATGCAGAAAGCACCAACAGGGTTAATACGTTTTTCATTTTCATGTTTTTCTCCAAAAAAGGTTTGTTTCGTTCATAAGAAACCGTTGCATTATTCCCAACCAGAAACGGGATTTTCTTAACTGATGTTCTAAATATATAGGCGGCTTAGCTGTTTTACAATAGTACAGTTAATAGATGGATCATTTCATAATTGGTAGCGTTAAGTTCATGCCCTGTTCATGTAAATTAAGCTAACTACTGACAGAAAAATCCCGCTAAGTAACCGACACCCACACCAATCCAGGACACGGCCAATAACACCCAAGGCAGCCAATGTTGGCGATACACAATGATGTGTTCAACCTCATGCTCATCAGCCTCATTAGGCACCGTTTTTTGATTAGCAGCTTTCTTAAGCCGTCTATTCAGCTCTCTGGCTTTTTCTTTCTGCTGTTTCTTATACAGCTCAATACCCTTTTGAATACCTTGAGCAATCAGCTTGGTTTGTTCTTTGGTTTGAGCGGGTCGCTGAATCCCTTTAGCGACTCTTAACGCCTCTTCCTGAGTTTGCGGCGAGGGCTTTTGATAGGTGTTTTTAGTCATCATTTTTACCGAAAGCATTGAAAAACTGCTTGGCAGTTCTACCGTTCTTGGACGCATTTTGATGGGCAAAGTCTAAAGCCTGTTTATGCAAATCTTCACGATTACCTACATAATTAACAAAATAACTATCGATAATCTCCAGATAGGTCTGCGTATGTTGCGGATAAAATGCCAGTCTTAAACCAAACCGATCGGACAACGATATTTTTTCCTCCACTGTATCAGAATAATGCACCTCATCATCAATCAATTGCGTCGCGAGATTATCAGCCATCTTCTCGGGTAATAAATGCCGACGATTAGACGTGGCATAAAACAACACGTTTTCGGGTGGCAATTCAATAGAACCTTCAAGTACACTCTTTAAGGGTTTATATAACGTATCACCGGTGTCAAAAGACAGATCATCACAGTAAATTACAAACCGTTTGGGCAGTTCACGGATATCGTCTACGATTTCTGGAAGATAGATCAGGTCCTGCTTATCCACTTCAATCAATCTTAAGTCACGATTCTTGTATTCGTTCAACACCGCTTTAACCAACGAGGATTTACCCGTACCGCGTGCTCCCCACAAAAGCGCATTGTTTGCAGGCTGACCTGATATAAAACGAAGCGTATTATCAATTAATTGCTGCTTTTGTTTTTCGATACCTAATAACTGTTCAAGACTTACCGGATCAATCTGCTTAACAGGCCGCAGATATTCCTTGCGTTGGCGCCAGATAGCCGCATAAGTCGTATTCCAATCTATCATCGTTATTAATCCCTAGCCGTTGTTAATGTCTTTAAATTATTCCACATTTTGGAGTCATTGCACTCGTTAATTTCCTTGAGGTGAAATTAAGTAGCGAATTGATTCCGCGGTCCAATTACCGCGTTGTTTTATTTTTCCATTTTCAAACGTTATCCAGGCATATCTGCCAAGATGAGATAAACGACTACCCAATGCTTTAAGGTTATTTTCAGCTTGAACTGGATCATTGGGTAAAGACATTAATAAGAGTCGGGTATTGGGTTTATCAAGCACCCAAACCTGAGTATCCCCTTCTTTTAGATTTAAAGGATGCGGCGGTAAATGCTGACGATTAAGCCAATCATCCAGTTTTTGGGCATCCCCTACAATGACCAAAGGCTCGTTGTTATTAGCCTGCTCGATAGTTACAGGCGTTACCTCACCTTCTACAATGGCTTTCACCGCATCCAGGCTAGATGACTTTAAAGCTTCATTAAGACTTAAAACAGACAGGTGCTGACTGGTAATGATATCTCTTAAAATAGGCGGTGACTCACTAGGAGTCAGTGCCCGCCAGACTGTAAAATCAGGATCAATCACTATAGCAACAGGCGGGGCTTTTGGTTTTAGCACACTCGATGTGCTAGCATGATTAACCCTGATATAAAAATCTTCCTTGCCTTCTGCAGAATAAACACGCACAGGCACTAATGCATTATTATCACTCAGCGTTTGTTTTAGCTTAAAGCGCAACCGGCCATTTTCATAAACAGCGTCTTCGATAGCATAATCAGACACTCCGACTTTATTTAGCCATTGCTCAAATAATCGTGAAAGAGGGGTATGGGATTGTTGCTCGAACACCTGTCGCAATTCTTTAAAGCCCGCTCTTTTAAACTGATATTTTTTCCAGAACGTTCGTAGAGCGGTATAAAAGTGCTTATCCCCCAGTTGTGCCCGGAGCGCCATAAATAGCATCGCAGATTTTCCATAACCCACTGTAGATGATGCAACATGATGCCGGGCTTTAAAAGCCGACAAGGGTTCTTCCTCACCTAAGGGCAGTGCCTGTCTATCCCTTAGCCAGCCATAACGCATCTCCTTGGCAGCCTCTTTGCCCGCGTCTTCTTTAAAGGCATAATCCGCCATGAAGGTGGTCAAGCCCTCAGACCAATTCCCCTGTTCGGAATCGATAAACACCCCATTCCCCAACCAATTATGCAGCACTTCATGTCCCAGGGAAGTGTCTTTAATAAAGGGTAGTTTTAACACCTCACGACCCAAATAAGTTAAAGAGGGCATGCCTAAACCCGTGGGTAACACACTCGATACAATACTAAAATGCGTATACGGATATTCGCCTAACTGCTGACTGTAACGTTCTAAATAACGTTTGGATGCGGTTAAATAGTCATCCGCTAAATCGGCAATCTCTTTATGAAAATACGTGCGTAAGGTAATTTGTTTCTGCTGGATATAAATGCTTTTCTCTTTGACTTCATAGGCCCCAATCATTAAATCAATCCCTTCAATCGGATGATCCATAATAAAGGTGACGTGGCGAACATGATCGATATTTTTTTCTAACACGGGTGTACCTGGAACAACCGCTATTTGATCTTCTGGTGTTTGGATGGTTATTTTGTATGTTATTAGCTTTCCGATATCAGGATACCAGTGACTATTCGCCGATAAAAAACTACCGGCTTGAGATAAGAATAAAGGAATTCGATCCGCTGGACTGGACTGGTTAAACTCTGAATTTAATTCTGCAAGCTGTCCGTGATAACGAAGATGCAATGTGGGGTGCTTGATCGATTTTGGTAATATCACCTCATAGAGAGGTTGCATGGCATTGCCGATATTTTTAACGTTGATCGATCGACCCGCACAATCTGCAGAATCGATGATTAATTCTGGGGCTAATTCGAAAGTATAAAGAGATTGGCCGTTGAGAATGATATGAGCGTCCGCTTCAAACGTATGCTGACTCGGATTGACTTTTACTGCTATATCCAGGTCTGGAGTCGATGCCAGAGAGGAAAAGTTCACCATAGTAAGCAGAATAGATATTGATAAGCGATATATCATCATTTGGGTAAAAGCTCAGATAAAGTTCGATACCTTTATTATATCCACTATTCAACTGTCTGAGGTGTCGGGTGATTTTTCGTTCAATCAATTATACGTCTCAAAATTTCCCGCATTAAATGGCTTTCCTTGATAAGCAGCGTAACAAGCTCTATAATTATACTTTTATATAACATCAGGTATTGTCATGTACACCACAAGTCTTCGTAAAGTGGGGGGATCAATTATGCTAGCGGTTCCTCCAGCACTGCTTGATATGTTGCAAATGAAATCGGGTACCACGGTCAGTGTTGATGTCGATCATGGACGACTAGTGGTTGAGCCTCAATTACGTCCTCGCTATACCCTCAATGAGTTGCTAGAACAATGTGACGCTTCCGCACCAATAAGCGAGGAAGATCATGCTTGGCTGGATTCCGGACCGGTCGGTAGCGAGCTGCTGTAAATGGAAAGGGGAGATATCTACCTGGTTTCACTTGACCCAACCAAAGGGCACGAACAGCAAGGCACTCGCCCTGTCTTGGTCGTATCGCCCGCTGCTTTCAATCGCACAACCCATACACCGGTAGTGCTGCCTATAACTGGTGGTGGAAATCATGCCCGTACTAGCGGCTTTGCAGTAACGTTGATGGGAGCAGGAACAACCACAACAGGCGTGATTCGCTGCGATCAGCCGCGAGCTATCGACCTAAGCGCCCGTAACGCCAAGAAACTGGAAAGAGTGCCTGAAGCCATTATGGATGAAGTGTTAGCGCGTTTGGCTGTGATCTTCGAGTAACCACCTCTAATGCCTATGCACATGATGCAAGTCAGGTGTATGAGGGTGGCTATGCGTCATTTGCTCATGCTGATGGGAATGACTGTGCACTCCCGCCGGCATTTGAGCATGAGTGTGGGCATGGTGTCCGTCATCATGAGAATGCGCATGTTCATGCGCTAACGCCTCATGATTATGTTTGTGTTCATGCCGTTCTGAGATATGCAGCACGATACCCATCACCATCAGTGCTGCACCCCCTAACAACCACGGACTCAAGACCCGTTCACCTAGTCCAAAGGCAATGAGTGCACCGATAAAAGGCGCGGTAGCGAAGACTGATCCCGTCCGTGCCGCGCCCAATGCACGCTGAGCCAGCAAATAGAAACGTAGACTCAGGCCATAACCGGTCACGCCAATCAGAAAAAGACCCACACCTGCAGACTGTGACAACGCTGTTTCGCCGGTCGCCGCTGCAATTAGAAATGAACAGGCTGAACCCACTGTGGCCTTGCCTAACACCACTTGTCCGGGATCAAGATCAGCAAGCTTTCGCGACAAGGTATTATCTGCAGCCCATGCAACAGTGGCTACCATGACTGCAAGTAAACCAATAAGCTGTATTGCTCCATTCTCGATCCGATCGAATACCAGAAAACCACTCCCTAAAGTCAACAAAATAATTGCCAACCCTACCCGACGGTCGATAGGCTCACGATACAGCAGCCAGGACAACAACACAGTAAAAACAGCTTCCAGCGTGAGCATCAGTGATGCACTCACGTCACTAGTCCGTTGCAAACCCCAGGCAAACGCCACAGGGCCAAACACTGCACCACACAGTGCCATCAACAAAAGTCGTGGCCAGTGCTGTTTCCGTAAAGCAGCTTCTTTGGCAGTACCAGAATGTAGCAACAATCCTGCTACCGCTGCTCCTGCATATAGCATGGCAGCCGTCATCCAGGCGCTTACACCGATGCCAACCCGTTGAATCAGTGGCGTGCTGGCTCCGAATAACAAAGCAGCCAACAATGCCATGAACGCTCCACGCGCTGCGGGTAAATTTTTCACGGCGAAATTGCGGGTACGAGTAAGAATTGACCACCGATAAAAATAGAGTATCTCACGCTTTTCCAAACTGTTTCTTAATCAATCGTGCTTGGACTCCAATAAGCCTGACTGACCGAACTCAGTGTCATAATTTGGTCAACTACACGATTCAAATCTTCAGAGTCTATAGATGTCGATAGGAGTCTGGCGAAGATTTGCACCTCATTTTGTACAAATGGATGAACATCAAAGTCGCTCACTGGATAATTGGCAGATTCGAGCAAGGACTCCAACTGATCGCGTATGTCTTTTTGATGTCGACGGTCACAGATAACACAAACTGAATAGGTTACTTCGCTATTCGCATCATCAATCGGCTTACGATTAATTGCATTCACAACCGGACGCAGCAGCGTATTTCCCGCCAATACAAATAGCGCGGCCAATATCGCCTCCGGTATCAGATCGGCACCCGCACAAGCACCGACTGCCGCCGCCCCCCATAGGGTGGCAGCAGTGTTCAATCCGCGAATATTGCCATCTCCTTTCATGATAACACCCGCCCCCAGAAAACCAACACCCGATACGACATAGGCCGCCACATGCACTGCACCATCATGGCCGGTCAAACGGTTCGCCATATCCACAAATACCGCAGATGCTAAGGCAACCAGAACATTGGTTCGTAGCCCTGCTGTCCGCTGGCGATATTGACGTTCCAGACCAATCACACCTCCCAAAATAAACGCCGTCGACAGACTAATAAAGCTATCTAATAGTGACTGGATATTAATGTTGTTGAGTGCTTCCATATGAGTATATCTCAGTGACTGTTTTTTTATCCCCTTAAGATCACCGAGTTTTATTGCTTATGAAGCGCTTTTGTTAAGGCTTTTCTGGCAGAATCACGCACCAAAACCTGATCTTCTAACTCATGTAGATCTTCTTCTCTAAGATTCTCTTCAATTTTTCCTAAAGTGACTTTCACATAGCACTCGTGCCATTTTCTATAAGCCTCGAAAAACTCATTAAGTTTATCCGAGACGGTCTGATCTTTAGCATGAATTTGCTCAAGAAGTTCTGAGTAATATTGCCATTTCCATTCTTTTATTTCCAATTCTTTAGCGACATTACGTGCCACTTCGCCAAAAAATGTTTTCAAATCGTTTTCTGTTAACCAAAGCATCATGACTCCAAGTAATGCATAACAATTATGTAAATTACGATAGCTTATAGAATATTTTTAATAAGACAATACAGATTTTATATTTGAGATGTTGATAGAGAATATCGCAGATACAAAAAAGCCGGGCAAGCATTGCCCGGCTATTAGTATTTAAGCGAACTTAATCTGCTGCAAAGCAATAAAAATAACCGACACCGTTGGTAATCTTTAAGCTCTCTGGACTACAGCCACGACTGGCATGTGTTGAGTTCCATGACAGATTACTGCCGACTACGCCATGATTGGAATGATCAGAATGCCCCATCTGCACATGACCCTCGGCACTGCTGGTATAACTCTGGCAGGTGTGATCAGAACCATCATTGTAAGCCTTGCCATCATAGAGAGTCCCGGTAATGATGTCATGTTGATTGATCGTATCACCTGAGCCTTTGATAAGCTCCCCTTTTTCGGTGAGTACTGTCTGACGATTGAGATTATTTTCGAGCTGACCCAGCGCTACTTTGTCACCGTGCAAATGCGCTAGATCTTCAGCAATAATAGCACCCTTGGCATTAGCCCACGGCCCTTTACCGATCCGGTCACGGGCATTAACGGCTGGCCTGTTGCCCTCGGCCTGAGTGCTTAGATAAGCATGCCAACTCCGGTTACCCACTCCCACCTCTTTGGCCAGTTGTTGGCAATGAGCATCAGCACCCGCCAGACCACCCAGATTAGCGCCCTTGCCGAGACCGCTGCTGGTGACAAAGAAGCCCAAGGGCAGCTTGGGTGATTCTAATGCCAACACATCGGTAACACCTAGAGCAAGCAGACCAACAACTATGTTAGTTTTATTCATATACCCTCACTTTTTGTTTAAATAACACGTTTTGTAACGGGAGCACAAAAGTCAGTTGTCCCATCAGGGGTGACGGCTGCAAAGCGAAACTCATAAACTTCACCCGCCGTGAGTCCACTTAATTCAAACGTTGCGCTGGTGCTATGGCCGGCAGTGATCCATTCACCCACAACACCCGCTGCATCGACTGTACGGAATTGCAAAATATAGGCACCCGTTCTGGGTACTTTCTTGATAACATATTTGACGCTGCCAGAATGAGCACCATCAACCATCGATAACTCCGCTTTTTGAGACAACTGTGCGGGGTGGGTTGGATAAAAACCACTCGACAAAATCAGGGTTTCATCACCATCAGAGATACGGTCAACATAAATAGCCAGAATGTGAAACGCTTTATCAACAATCTTTTCCTTATCATGCATCGCTGAAGTATTAACCTGACTGCGATCATGAGACGCCAGAAGTGCCGCCTCCAGTGCATCCACTGCTGCTTTTGCCTCGATTAAAGAATAATCTGGATTACCGAAATAGGTGTTATTGGTTAAGTTTGCCAGCACATTGCGACAAAAAGCAATTTTTTCGGGAATCGAAAGCCTTGTAAAATCGAGCAATACTTTTGCATTTTTCATAGTGTATAGTCCTTTAATCATTAAATTAAGATTGAGTATAGAGGGTTATTTGTTCTCAGGTTATTTATTTTCGATGTTGGCAACTTTTATTGCCTAAAAAGGGGTAACGGTCACTCATCGCATAGCACGATCAACGCTGTAATTGCTTAGTTAACGGATGTTACGCGGTCTTTTAAAAATCCCAGGATCATTTGAGCATATTAATCAGGGTATAGATATTCGTATCACTACCCATACAGCGATTAGTGACACACAGCCTGTCGGAGATCACAGAGGACCTGTGCAACCACACATAGACCCTCTGTAAGCCGGTTTAGGACTTGTGCAGTCTTGTATAGACCCTATACGAGGTGTTTCAGGATCTATGCAGATTGACATAGATCCTGTGCGAGGTGGTTCAGGATCTATGCAGACTGACATAGAACCTATGGGAGGAGGTTGCGACCCTATGCGAGAGGTTTCAGACCCTATGCAGCGTTGCATAGCGCCTATGTGAGCAGGCTTAAGACTGATGCAACCTGGCACAGCACTTAGGCGAGAAGGGATAGGGTCTATGCAAGGCTGCATTAACCCTATCCCTGCTGGAACAGCTTATTGGTTAATAATCAGTGGGGTTGAACTACCAAAGTTAGCAACTGAAACTGCGCTGTTATTGGTTGATTGAGTCACCGAGATGGTGCCAGCGGTTTGACCCGTTAATAATACCTGTCCCCCCGTTACCGATTGATTGACTAATGCATTGCCGCCACTCATACCGGCGATTATTGCAGTATTACTACTGCCGGACTGATTGATTTCAACCCCAGAACCATTATATCCGCTGGTTGTTTCTATAATGGCGGTATGCTGCCCTGCGCCGCTCTGGGTTACATTTAAGGTGTAAGGCACACTGGCTGCCTGTGTGGCTTGAACAGTACTGGCAAGTGCACCATTCTGAATAATAGTGGCTGCCAAGCCATCAACACCTGACTGGTTAACGGTCGCAACATTTTGAGTAACCGGTGAACCCGCTGTCCATTGCCCGGTAAGCTGACCGTATAGCGCACCCTGCCCCACTCGTATTGTGTCATTATTTCCCGCCTGACTGGCTGTTATCTGATTTTCCTGACCCACCGTAGAACTCCCCACCTGATAAAGATCAATCAGACTATTGGTAGCGGCGGTGGTATTGACATTGTCAATGCTATTTCCCGTACCGGAAAGGTTAACGGTATTATCCGCATAACTGCCTGCATTAAATATCAATACACTGAAGGCAACAATAGCAGTTACTTTTAACATGACTGATTCTCCTTATGCGTGATTCACCTTATTGGGGTTTATTGGTCTGTTGCGGTGCTGCCAGCGGAGCATTTTGAGGCACTGACGCGGGCATCGCTGCAGGTGGAGTTGCCGGGGCTGTCTCAGTGACCGGAACCCGAGCGCGACGATAATGCCTGCGATGGTATGCACGTTTCGGTGCAGCGGGTTCAAGTACAGACCCAGGCGCGG
>CAIPPE010000011.1 GCA_903866825.1 uncultured Methylococcaceae bacterium | reverse complement strand
GCACCATTTCTTCATTACTGCTCAAGCCAAACATCATTGGCACTGACTAATCTTCCGTACCAAATAAACAAATTGTATAGCTACTGGAAAGCCGATGCAATGAAAGTGGCTTTAGAGTCAAGCTTAAACGAATTAGTTAATGGCGTTGATGTGGATGAGGTGATTCAATCGCTAATGAAAAAAACGCTCGCTACTGCGATTAGCGACACGAAACAATCAAACTTTAACATGAAGCAGGCTCTTGGTGTTTTCGTTGATCAGCTCGAAGAAAAACTGGATAACAAGGGCAAAACAGGACTTTACACAGGCATAGATAAGCTAGATAAAGTTTTAGGTGGGTTGCATCCATCCGACATGACAGTAGTTGGCGCAAGACCTGGAGTAGGAAAAACGGCTTTCGGCGTAACCGTCATGATGAACTTAGCCAAAAAAGGCACTAGAGTTGGATTCATATCGACTGAAATGCCCGTAGAGCAAATTATGTTACGTGTAACTTCGGCAGAAACAGGTATTGCAGGCAATGATATTCGAGATGTAAACTTAACTGAGCAGGATTTCACTTTGTTCAGCGCTGCGGTTAATAAATTACATAATCTTGATGTGCGTATTTGCGATAAGCCAAACATGACTATTGCTGATGTGTCTTTACAATGCCAAGCTTGGGCGATTGATGGAATTGATTTTATTTTAGTAGATTATTTGACCAGAATTAAACCTGTGAAGTCGCTAGGCAATATCGTTCAAGACGTTGGTGATGTGGTTAGCGGCCTTAAAACTATCGCTAGACAACTTAACGTACCTGTCATGGTATTAGCGCAACTAAACAGAAAGGCGGCCGAGAAAAAGCCTTTAATGTCTGATTTGCGGGATAGCGGAATCATTGAGCAGGAAGCAGACCAAGTAATTTTGTTATACAGACCTGAAGATGACGAAAAAGAGCCGAGTTCAATTATTGTTGATAAAAACAGACATGGTGAATCTAATCTTGAGATTAGGACGGTATACAAAAAAGATACTATGCAATGGCTTAACTTAACTGACTACGCAGACAATTATCAAGAGGCATAACCCATGAGAGTTTTAGTAGCATGTGAATTTTCAGGCACAGTCAGAGATGCGTTTATAGCGATTGGTCATGACGCTATTAGTTGCGATTTAGAACCAAGCGAAACAGAAGGGCCGCACTACCAAGGGGATGTTATGAAAATTATAAATGATGGCTTTGATTTAATTATTGCGCACCCCCCTTGTACATATCTAGCTAATTCAGGTGTTCGTTGGTTAAAAGATAATCCTGATCGACAAAAATTAAGGATAGAGTCGGTTGAATTTGTAAAGCGCATATGGTCTGCAAACTGCGAAAAAATTGTAATTGAAAATCCTATAGGGCATTTATCTACTGCCTGGCAGAAGCCGTCACAAATTATTCAACCATTTCATCACGGACACAAAGAATGGAAATCAACATGCCTATGGATTAAAGGATTGCCATTATTAAAATTTACCAACCTTGTTGAACCGGACCAAAAAAGAGGAGGAGGTAAAAAACCTGGGCGAATTAGCAGTAGATTGCACAGGCTTCCACCTAGCGCAGAAAGACAAAAAGAAAGAAGCAGAACTTATCAAGGAATTGCGCTCGCAATGGCTACTCAATGGGGTGCATTATGATCTCATCAATGCTAATAGCCCAAATAAT
>CAIPPE010000010.1 GCA_903866825.1 uncultured Methylococcaceae bacterium | reverse complement strand
GCTGAGAGTTTATCCGGCTTTGCCAATCGCCTTTACCTTAAGGGGGAATAGTAGTTTTCTTAACTTTATTCGCTTTCAACCTGACGGGGGCAGCAGTAGTTTCGGGAGTTTTGTGTTGTGTGATAACCGGGATGGTAAAAATACTCCAAAAGCCAATACAGCTAAATTGATCACGGTGAATGCCGCTGGACGGTTACATTTGGGACTTGATGCCAATAAAAATGGCATTCCCGAAAAAGATGATGGAACAGAAATTGTCTCCTGTACGGTCTCGCCGTTTTAGCTTGATAATGGCGACTGAGGCGGGTGGTTTTACTTTAATAGAAGTATTAGTCGCATTGGTGGTGTTAGCGGTTGGCTTACTTGGGCTGGCCGCGTTACAAGTCATGAGCCTTAAATACAACCAAACAGCTTATAACCGTAATCAGGCGACAGTGATTGCTTATGACCTGGCTGATAGAATGCGAGCAAATGCGTCAGTGACCGGAAATTATTTGACGACGACATTAGCTGAAACTGCGGCGACCTGCAAATCAGGAAGTACACTCTGTACACAGTGTATTGATCCCACTAATCGATGTTCACCGACTCAATTAGCAGTTAAAGATCTTTATGAATGGAATAGTTTATTAGTCAGTCAACTACCCAATGGAACGGGTTCTGTCACACAGTCGGGAGCGGTCTACACTATTACTGTTAACTGGGATGATAATCGGGATGGTGCCATTGATAATCTCGATCCAACCTTTGCAATGAGCTTTCAATGAGCGTCAGGCGAGGGAACCGTAACGTTTTTTTTCGACAACAGGGGCTTTCTTTAATAGAGATTATGATTGCCTTACTGATCAGTGTATTTTTGTTGTTGGGAGTTATTCAAACATTTATAAATGCTCAAACGACTTACCGTTTGCAGGAAAGTATGTCCAGAATGCAAGAAAGCGGTTCTCTGGCTTTAGAGATTATTGGCCGGGATTTAAGAGTAACCGGTTATTGGGGCTGTTTGAAAGGCTCGACCGGGGATTTATTAGGGACCGATGCAACGATTACGTTAAAAGCCGCTTTTGTCACTGTTCCAACCGGTGGCTGTGGTAGTGTGGTTGATAAAACCATGGCGTTTTATCTCGCAAAAACATCAACTATCGTTTATATCATTGTTAACGGGGTGTTACGGAAAAACACGAACAACCAAAATAATGACTTGATTGAAGGCGTTGAAGCGATACAGTTTTTGTATGGTGAAGACACCAATGGGGATCATGCTGTAAATGACTATGTGTTAGCCAATCAAGTACTTAACTGGGAGCACGTCATCAGTGTGCGGGTGTTGATACTCATCACCAGTCTTGAAGATAATCTCACGACTCAACCGGTTGCATATCTCTTTAATAACATAACAATACTCCCAACCGATCATCACTTAAGGCGGATTTTTAGTGCGACCTTTGCACTTAGAAATCGTCTGCCTTAACCTATAAAATGTGTCAGTCAAAACAACAGGGCGTGATATTAATTATTAGTTTGGTGATGTTGTTATTACTGACCTTGATTGCGGTGTCCGGGATGCAGACAACGACACTGGAAGAAAAGATAGCCGGTAACAAGCGCAATAGAAACCTTGCCTTTCAGGCAGCAGAATCCGCCTTACGTGAAGCCGAACAATTTATTCAAGGAGCCGATACGGCCTTTAATCCCTTAAAGTTAAGTAATGGCCCTTTTCAGGGTGCTGATTGCTCTAATGGTTTATGCCCAACGATAAGCTCTCCAATTTGGGCGGCGGCTGATTTTAATTGGAGTGTTAAAGGGCGGAGCTATACAGGTGCTCTACAAGCTATTTCTCAGCAACCTCGTTACGTCATTGAGTTATTGGAGCAAAAAGTGAATGTAGATTCTAACAAAATGACTACTTTGTTTAGGATAACAGCAATGGCTTGGGGGAGTGATCCTAATGTCGTTGTTCAACTTCAGAGTCTTTATAATTTGAAGGTTAATTCTTTTGTCTATTAGTGGGTTTATAAAGGTTCAATTATTCACCATTAGTTTATTTGTTAGCACTGGTTGCTTGGCAGCGACTATCTTTACCCCCGCGTCTCAGCCGACGGGTTGGTTATCCCGACCGAGTTTAAGTAATAACAATCTGTTGTCAAATGCTGAAGTCATCTATCAACTGAATTATGATAAAAACAGTTGGCGGGGCGATATTTTAGCTAAATATATCAATAATCACGCAGTTGTCGCTAGTAATGGGCCTTGGGACCCTAATACGTCAGGCCTTTTATTGGATGCCGTCAATTATGACACGGGTCGAAAGATAGTCACTCGTAATGGCAGCGTTAATATTGCTTTTAGATGGGCTAATTTATCGGCAGCCCAGCAAACAAGTATGGGTGATGCGACCACAGGGCCTAAACGGCTTAACTTTGTTCGGGGTGATCGCAGTAATGAAGAACCGTCAGGGGCACTTTATCGGACCCGGGACAGTTTATTAGGCGATATTCTGCATTCACCCTTAGTGGTCTGGAAACAGGATCTCTCAACACAGCGCCTCTTTGTCGGAGCCAATGATGGCATGTTACATGTTTTTAATACGGCTAACGGGCAAGAGGTCTTTGCGTATATTCCTTCGATGTTAATCAATAACTTAAAGAATCTAAGCACCAAACCCTACGTGCATACCTATTTTGTTGATGGGGGAATCGCGTTGGCTAATGTTGATTTTTCGGGTGTTATTAAAACTATTTTAGTCGGTAGTTTAGGGGCAGGGGGCAAGGGACTGTATGCCTTGGATGTAACAAATACCACATCTGTTGATGAGGCTTCGGCAGCCAGTAAAATTAAATGGGAAATTACTAATGCTTCAACAGGGTATACGGCGCTGGGCTATACTTATGGCTCTCCTTGTATTGGCAGACTGAATGATGGAACTGCTGTGGCGATAGTCGGTAATGGCTATTTGAACACGAGTAATGGTCACGCTATTTTGTATCTTATTAATCTGGATACAGGGGGCTTGATTAAAGCCATTGATACGGGTTCTGGGACGGTATCGAGCCCTAATGGTTTATCAACGCCAACGCTGTTTGATAGTAATAGTGATGGAAAAGTCGATCTGGTTTATGCGGGTGATATTGATGGTCATTTGTGGAAGTTCAATCTTAGCGGGCCAACGCCAAGTCTTTATGCAGTGCTTGATAATTTGGGAGGAACGACTGCCCTACTGACGACCTCGCCTTTGCAAGCTATCACATCAGCACCGGCTGTAATGACACATTCTACAGGCGTAGGCAGGATGGTAGTCTTTGCAACGGGGCGTTTTTTAACCAGTGCGGATTTAACCGATGTCACACAGCACGCAGTTTATGGAGTCTGGGATGGCGCTCCAAGTCTAAACACAACCCAGTTAGCGCAAACACT
>CAIPPE010000009.1 GCA_903866825.1 uncultured Methylococcaceae bacterium | reverse complement strand
TATGCGGCAGTGAACTACGTTGGACATAGTATATACTAATTTTAGTTTTTCTAAGCTGCCTATGCGGCAGTGAACAAAGCAATGTGGGTAAAAGCTGCTCAAGCTAATTTCTAAGCTGCCTATGCGGCAGTGAACTGGATAACTTGCGATAATCGCGGCTCGTTGCTTTTCTAAGCTGCCTATGCGGCAGTGAACCTGGCCCTGGCGGATCGGTTAATTTAGGTAATTTTCTAAGCTGCCTATGCGGCAGTGAACTAGCAGACGATCTGATTAAAGGCTTTGTTAATTTTCTAAGCTGCCTATGCGGCAGTGAACTAATAAAAAATATAAAAACAGGGGGTAAATATTTTCTAAGCTGCCTATGCGGCAGTGAACATGATAACAAAGGTGTTGATCTTTCTGCTTTTTTTCTAAGCTGCCTATGCGGCAGTGAACAAATGAAATGCATTCAAACGCATTAACATTCTTTTCTAAGCTGCCTATGCGGCAGTGAACTAACAAAATTACTTTTTTAAGATCAATTGATTTTTCTAAGCTGCCTATGCGGCAGTGAACTAGCCATTATTGAGGAATCAGTAAGTTATGAATTTCTAAGCTGCCTATGCGGCAGTGAACATCTCAGTCCTCGTTTACCGCTGTTCCTGAGATTTCTAAGCTGCCTATGCGGCAGTGAACTTCTTCAGCGTCGTCGGGGTCAGTCGCATCAATTTCTAAGCTGCCTATGCGGCAGTGAACATCACACTGGAAGGCGGGCAGCATGTGCTATTTTTCTAAGCTGCCTATGCGGCAGTGAACGAGGGCGCACGTAATTTCAGCATTGATATCGATTTCTAAGCTGCCTATGCGGCAGTGAACTGACTTTTAAAAGCCTTAAAGTCAGTTGCGAAGCAGTATACAGGAGATTTATGGTCACTTACCCATCTCTAAAACACCGACTCACAACTGACTGATATTTCTATATTTTTAAAGAGCGTGAAAACCTTAGGTCAAAACTTGGGTACACTCGACACAGCACTGAAACCACAACTGCCAAATGAAGTTGTACTGAAGGGGTGTATCAATCAGCATCCAAAATTGAACATTAAAAAACGTTAAGTTTATAGCTTAGTTTATCGGAGTGGTTTTTCAGGTCGTTAATACAGATTTTGGTATCTAACAGATACATGGATTAAAACTCCCGATCTTGTGGCAGGGCGTATTCTCTATCATTTAAGAAGTCTTCATCAAATGCAGATGGGCTATTAAAAAAAGCATCCCATGTTGTAGTTTTAGGCGAAATGATGAGATTGTCGCCTTGTTTGTTGATATTTACCTCAGCGCTTTCAAAAGAAAATTCTTTTGGTAGCGCTAGAAGTTGGTTATTACCATTACAGATGATTTTTACAATTTGTATGGGCATATATTTTCCTTACTTGGCATACCAATAACAGACGTATTCGGGTTAAAATTCAGGTACGCTAGATACAGAACTTAAACCATAACTACTAAAGTTCGCAGTGCTTGCTTGAATATCAACCGGTATTTTTTTAATCCACAAGCAAAAATTATTATCGCTACTTAAACTTTTTAAACGAATGAACGATGAGTTTATCGTTTGATAATTTCTTTTACTGTAAAGGGTCAAAGCATTTTCATAATCGGAATCCACTTCCTGTCTTTTTTCTCTTTCGGCTAGTCGTCTAGCGTAACGCCTAGCTAAACGCTCTGGACTCGTTTTAGGTTGTTCGCGTTGATAAATCGCATAACCGATGATTTTTTCAGGGACAGGTCGAATACTGGTGCTATGCACATAATCACTCAAACGCGCTAACCACTTAACGGCATCAAACTGTTTAAGCACAGCCTCATCATTCGCAAATAAACGTAATTTACTACCCAATATACTGTATTTATCACCGATCACATATTCTGGAAAAGATAAGCCAATGGGGACTTGCCCTTGATCATCTTGTATTTCAACTAAGCCTAAATGGATTTGTTGAAATACTTTTGACCAAAGACTAAAGAGGTTAAAATCAGCGTTATCCATTAAGGTAATTTCAATGTAATGTTTCATAATTCATCCCTATAACCTAATACTATCAACATAGGCCAGTCCTTTTTTGCCCAGATAAAAACTTGATACACCTGCATTTTCTATCATAGTTTCTATTTCCCGTGCTTTGTCTTTGTCAATATCAAGGTTAATTTCGATTTTACCACTGGCTTTGGTGAGTCTCAATGTGGTTTCACCTTCACCTTTAATGAATTCTTTACGGATATAAGGATTACCCCAGATAGTTTTCTTGGTTCCCGTCGTGAATTTATACATAAAGTCTTTTGTGGTAAAACCTGGCTTTCGAGCATTATTTATTCCACTTATGCAACCTGTTGTGGATTTGGCAGAACTTATGTCAAAACCTCGTTCATCTAATAATTGCAACTGCAAATACAAAGCTGAACAATAAAACATTATAGGTTTGATGTTATCTTTACTGTCCAGATATTCCGCCTTAGGATAATGTTGATTTAAAATAGCTCTGGCTTCGCTAATCCTACCTTCATTGGCAACGGATTTTTCTTTATTTAAAACTTCCAGTCTACCGATAATGGATAACGGATCAGCTTGAATGGTTTTTGTAATGAGTGATTTATCAATAATAAAGTCGCACAGTTCGGTAAAGTCCAATGCCAACACACCCCAAAATTCAGCCGAATAATCAGAAGAAAACATCAAATCATCGTTTTTAATCGCACCTGTAAAAGCATTCTGGTCGGTGCTTCCTGTCATGTTCCTTATATACACGATTTCGTTGTTGCTGACTTCCTGCTTGTCTTCAAAACTGATTAAAGGCTCGATGTCGGCAAAATAATAATCTGGGTGATTTCTCGCTTGATACAGTTTACGTTGATCACCAATTAAACGATTTAGGATACCCATCACAGTATTAAGAGTAATTTTGCGCTGGATGAAATTCTCTCCCTGTTTTAGACTGGTCATTGAGCCAATGAATTTACGACCTTTTTTCGGCAATGCTTCATTATTGCTTTCATCCAAAAAGGAATTACGCCAACTGGATTCATATTCGATGGTAATTTGCATAATTTCTCCTGGTTAATCGACTAGCCAATTTTCTACGACTAGGTTAGGTACTCGGTTAAATTCACGTTCATTATTTGTTACCAATATCATGTTTACACTGATTGCATGAGCGGCAATCAGTAAGTCATTGTTGCCAATGGGGGTGCCTTGCTGCTTTAAAATGGCTCTGATTTCACCGTAATGTTTAGCAGCTTCTTTGTCCCATGCAATGATTTGTAAACCTTCGGTAAACTGTTCCAGTTGTTGCCAACGTTGCGCTTTTTTGGGACTTTCACTGTTTTCAATACCAAAGCATAATTCTGCGTAGACGACAGATGAAATTGCCAAATCAGGCGTAGCGTTAAATTTATGACGTAGTTTATCGGAGTGACTTTTCAAAACGTAAATACAGATATTGGTATCTAATAAATACATTGCTTAAAACTCCCGCTCTTGTGGCGGGGTGTCTTCTCTATCATTTAAGAAGTCTTCATCAAACGCAGACGGACTATTAAAAAACGCATCCCATGTTGTTTTTATAGGTGAAATAATGAGTTTATCGCCTTGTTTGTCGATATATACCTCAGAAGAATCAAATGAAAATTCTTTTGGCAGTGCGAGTAGTTGGTTATTACCGTTATTAATGATTTTTGCAGTTTGTATAGGCATGATGTATTCCTCACTTGGCATAAAAATAACTGGCATAATCGGATTCTGGAGTTTCGGATATAGCAGCAGGGTTGCGTTTAATACGCATCATTTTATTACTGTCGTTATAATCAACCAATATTTCATCCACATACATATAGCCTTTTGCCTGACGGATAGACAATTCGCTAATACTGTTTAAGGTCTTTTCAACTAAGGCTTGCATGGCATCGTTGTTTAATAAAATGCCTTGTTCACCTTCTTCAAAGATCGTTCCACGTCTGACGTAGTTTTTATGAAATACTGCTTGAGGGTTCAAAGTAGGATTAAAGGTTTTGATAACGTCTTGTACTGCTTCGGCAATTTGTTCGCCTTGTCCCTCGTTAATGATCATTGAGGCGCGATCAAATTTATTATCCAGTGAAATAAATTGTAATTGCTCAATGCTGATAGAACCGTATGATAAATATTCTGTATCACCAAATGTGGTTTTGGAGAAAAACGACGAACTATCTCTCGCGCCTGCTTGCCCAAATTGTTCAAAATTGCCATTGCCCAGTTGGTCAACAAAGTCTTCTATTAATAAAGGACTGGCGCGTTTACATTGGCTAGATGGCACAACATAACCGCGTATTAAGCCGGTTACCGATGTTAAGACTTTTTGCAGGTTTCTTTCCCCCGCATTATGCAAATCAAATGCTTGCTCTCTGAATAAATGATGACGAATGCAGTTTTGGCTGATGTATAGCGGTGTTTTTTTAAAGTCTATATCGGTAGGCGATTTTTTTAATTTGTATCCTTTTTCACTGTCTTTACCAGTTAAGTTTGTATAACCTCGCAATTTTGGCAACGTATGGTTATCTATAATTCGTCCTTCATCTTGTAACGTGGTTGGCCCATTCCAATTAACGACACCATGTCCTAACGCAACTATTTTAAAATCTACACTTTTAATGCCTGTTACTTTTTGCATAAATCATTCCTCGTTTGATATTAATTGTTTAATTGAAATTGCCCCGATGGGCTGTTTATCGCACACGGCATAATAAATGCCATAACTATGTCGTGCACTTTCTCCACCAACCAAAAGTAAATCATTAGGTGTATAACTCAGGTATATTGGAGATTCTGGATCTCTTGCTTCATTAAGTAAAATAAAGTCTTTGTAGGCTTTTGTTCCACCCCTAATGTTGTGATGCTTATTCTTCATATAAGCCAGTAAGTTTTTATCGCTATCTCCATAACCCTCAATTTCATCCTTAGAAGCTGTTAAATTATCAAGCTCATCCCGTTCATTAACGGGCATTTGGTACGCATATTCTTCAGTAAACTTAGGTTGGTTATAATCATTAACATCACAGACAGCCATCTGGACAAAGCGATTTTCACCGCGTAAAGAACTTTTACTAATTTTAGCTCGACCTTTAACTTGTACTTTTTTGGGCGCGATAGTGATTGGATCAATCACTTTTTGATTGATTAAGTTAACGCTCTTTTTTAGAGAAGCCGTCAAATCTGATTCTATAAATTTTCTTGCATTGTCAGATTGATGAAACTGTTCATATAGCTCATACAGATGAGGCAAATTAAAAGCTTGATCATCTAGCTTTGACTGTAAAAATTGATACCATGCTTTAGTCGCTCCAAACGTATTCATGCGCGATAAAAAACGAGCTGCTGCACCGGTTCCTTTCCCCTCATGAATCGCTTCAGGTACAGCAATGCTATAAACATTGACGGTCTTATTTACACCAAATCGATCTTGTCGCCCTAAGCGTTGCAGACAATCCTCTGGATTAGTTAATTCAGCAACCATGTTGTCACAAGTGATGTTTAACGATGCTTGCACAATCGGGCCACTGCGCAACACACTAAACTTTTGAGTTCCTTCTTTTTTAAATGATTCATAAACCTCTTTAAACCACTTCTGTTTATCACTTTTTTTAAACTTTGAATGCAACAATACCGCATTTTCTTGTGACTGGTTACGAACAAAACTTTTTTGTGCGGTCAATGCGGTATTACTAATGACAATAGTACTGTCTGGTTGTAATTGATAAAGCGGATTTGTTTGATCTTGTTTAGTTTCATCAAATACCTTGAACTCAATTCGATACTGGCTCGGATTAAAAGACGGCATTGAAATAATATCTTGTGGATCAATTTGCAATAACTGTCTTAAATAAAAATAATGGGGGGTAGCAGAAACCAATAAGGTATTTGCTAATTGTTCTTGCTGTTGTTTGCAGGCGATTAACTCAGCAAATAAGATGTTAAACGCTGGCATATTGATGTATTCATGAAACTCATCAAATACGATATGAGCATTAAGAAAATTGATTAATGAATTAGCCTTAGTATGAGTGATGATGGAGCCAAAAATTTGATCTATGGTGGTAATGACGATATCACCAGAGAAATACGCACCTTCTGGGGTTGGTTTATTCCATTGGCTAGTATATTTAAACTCACCGGTATTAATTTCAATTTTAGCCTCAGGCAGATAGTGCTCTGAAATTAATTCCAGAAACAAGCCTTGGCATACTTGCACCCGTGGACAAATCCAGATAATTTGTTGCGTATTTTTTAGCTTAGCCCATTCCAAGGCAATTTTGGTTTTCCCGCACCCCGCAGGCCCGGCTAATACAGCAACACCCTGTGTTGTAATAAGCTTTTGCGCAACTTCACTTTGTTTATTGCTACGCTCACTTGCAGGGAATTTCTTTAAACAACTTTCGATATGAGAACACAATGATGATTCTGAAATTAAAAGCTCATCGACTAGTGAATCAAGGGTCTTGTTTTTTAGATGTGAATGCAACTCTGCTGAAGTAAGCGCCGATACCGTTCGATCCGCTGAAATAACACAAGCTCGTATAACGTTATTGTCGGCATTATGTCTAATTAGAATTGGGTATTTATCAATATTATCCTGCGAATCATATTTTTTATAATACGGCAATAATAGGCCGTCTAATGTTTCTATTACGTCTAAATCAAGTTCATCATTAAATATCTTTAAAACTATAGATTCTTCAATCGTTCGATAACCTTGATCAAGTGTTGAGATATTTTTCAATAATTGAATTACCTTATCAAATAACTCAGAAAATGTTAGTTCTTTAAGATTACCGTTTAACTTTTTATAAATATCGCCATAATTTACAAAGTCCTTTTCTTTTCTGAAAGGCTTGGCATGATGCCAATAAATAACGTGTTTTATAGATTTCTTATTGTCAGCGTTAATAGATTTTCAGGAAATTTGATCTAATAATTGATAAAGCAACACCGAAACTTCATTATGCCTAGGATGCCTGAATGTCCTCTCGATACTTATCAAAAGTAGGTTCGTCAACGATTTGAGGCAAAGCCTCAAATCTCGCGGCAAGAGCAAGCGAATCCGCTTCGCCACGAGAC
>CAIPPE010000008.1 GCA_903866825.1 uncultured Methylococcaceae bacterium | reverse complement strand
TTCCAAAGAGCGCAAATTGCTGATGAAGCTGATCGAGCAGTACGGTGAAGTGGAATATTTGCAGGAAATGTTCGCCGGCGTGGATGCGGAACGCCAGACCAAAGTAGAAATCGCCTTGGTCTGGCTGAAAAAATCATCCAGTTTTGAGCAAGATATTTTGGGCAATATTCTGGATGATTTGAGTCGCGATCAAGCTACTGACGACAATTTGGCCGAGGAATTCGAACAACTGAATCCGTTGGCTTTGCCTAATTCGTATATTGAAAATGCGGTGCTGATGTTCAATGCTGCTGTCGAGTCCGCTCGACAAGCGGTCATGACCGAAGCCCGAGCCCGGCGCTACCGACAAATGCTCGGTAAAACGTTGGGGGAAATGAATGGCGATGGCGGAGATAGCAGTGCGGATTCTTCCGTCAATTGGGTTAAAGCGGAGCTTTATGGCCGGTATACGAATATCAAAAATCGGGCATGGGCAGGAATACTGCGATCCACGCAAGTGACATCCAAATTATCTTCCTCGGCCCAAAAGCGGCTGGAGTCTGAGTTTGAGACGATCAAATCGTTGGAATTTAGCGTGTCGAATATCTACGGCTTTTTACAGGGCATCCTGGACAAGCAAGGTGATATTCAGATCGGCATGGCTTGTGACGTGTTTGACATGATTACCCGCTACCACACGGAAAATTCCGTCTGGTACATGGGCTGGAAATCAAATGACAAACATCGCTCGCTAGGCATGCGGATCAAAACCACCCGCTTTGTCATTCCTGGGCACAAAACCGAATCCTATCAACGGGATTTGCCCTGGGATTCTGGCCGGATGTTGGCGGATATCGACAAGGTATTCGCCATGCTGGATGGCAAGGCCGAACCGGAAGTCAGACTGGAAACTGTATGTAATCGCAATTTTCATGACTTGAAAAATGGCCAACGGATTAGCGCTTCATACTTTGATGCTCGCTATTATCCCAAAATTGGGACTATCCACTTTTTTCCTAGGAGAAAAGATCTGGTCGAGCGTCTAAATCGGATAGTCGGCAACCAACGACGCTGGCTACCACCGGTGGATACGCAGGTGAATTCTGATTTTTGGAAACAGTACCAAGAGGCTGAAAAGTTCGATAAAGCTTTCCGGCAAGAAATTCAAAAAAGTTCACCGAAAACTTACAGTTGGCAATACCACGATCCATTCATTGATTTGAACTCTCGTGATGAGACGGAAAAGCAAAAAGCGATGGATAAACTGGTGCATGCCATGTCGAATGTTCTGCTGCAAAACGGCATTAATCCCGATAATCTCCTTGAGGAGGCTACGGAAAATTATCTTTTGCTTACCCAGGACAGCAATGAAAACGAGAACGATTTGTTTGCGTTAGCGTTGTAGTGATTTGCCCAGCTAATTGAGCTGGTAATTCTAAAATGATATCTACGCAGTTTTACGGTTGATACCGAAATGCTGCAAATCCAATTCGGCTGGTCAAACCAGCTTAATCCGCCCCAGGGAGATAACGATTTTCTCCCATCAGGGGATTAGTCTGTTCATCGCCTTGGGGCATTTTTATCCTGAGGAGAAAAATCATGAATGCGTTTCAACCAATCGAAGTTGCAATGAAAGTTAATCCAGCCAATCTGGTTCAAAGCTTAAAATTCAGCTTCACTCAAAGTACGACCGTATTATCGGAAATGATGCAGAATTCTCGCAGAGCGCAGGCAACGCAGGTTATTTTTAACTTTTGTCCTGAAGCCAAAACGCTTGAGGTTATTGACGATGGCTGCGGCATAGATTCTATCGAGACACTGTTAACAGTTGCCGAATCCGGCTGGGACGCTGAACTGATTGCTCAAGAACATGCTTATGGCCTTGGCTTTTTATCAGCACTGTTTGCCTGCCGACATATCAGCATCATCAGCAAAAGTGGCAGTATAGCTGTCGATACTGACGATATACTGGCGTTTAAGCCGGTGAGTATCATTCCAGTTAATGACTGGAATGGCATGACGGTCATTACTCTGCACGATGTCAATCTGCAATCGGCTTCCATCGAAACGGCATTAAACCGATTCGCTCGCGGCTTTCCAATTCCCGTCATCTTTAATGGTGAGAATCTGGATAGATCGTCGGCGGTGAATTCCGGACTGGAATTTATTCCGACCGAAATTGGCGCTGTTTATCTGTACGGCTTGTTGAAGCCAATTGGCGCCCAATACGAGTTCGACCTGTACTTGCAAGGCTTGCCGATTTACAGCTCGCACAGCTACTCATCGAAACGGAATATCATTCATCTGGACTCGGCAAAATTTCATGCCAGGCTGCCGGATCGTGACAAACTCATTGATGAGAAGGAAGTGGTAAAGCAGGTCAACGCCATGCTGGCGGCAGAAATCGAAAAACG
>CAIPPE010000007.1 GCA_903866825.1 uncultured Methylococcaceae bacterium | reverse complement strand
CCACAAGGCCGATTCTGGATATTGATTGCGACGAGCTTGCGCTTTTTGGTGCCGATGAACGCTACTTTTAGACCGATTGATCAGGGTTGCTATTTGTCGAAGACTCTTCTTGCCCCAACCTGCCAGGTCGGTGATAATCATACTGCTCGTTGATCGGATTTCTAGTGTTGTGTTGTTTTGTTTTTTTTGTCATTAACTCATGATACAGGACTGAGCAACGGGTGCTTGATTTTGTCCCGGCTTAAATTGGAAGCCGTCATTCCTAAGGTAATCGCGGAAGGCTAGCCGTTCATACCAAAGATCACTTTCGAAGGGAACCAGATGCAAGTGGTGGGTACGCTCAAAGTCGCTTGGTTTGCAAAACCAGTGCATTACTTCTGCCTTGTATTCGAAATAGCAGTAACTTAGTGGTAATAAAGCCTCAATGGCGGGCTTAGAAGAAGATAAGTCGCGAACAGCCCCCATGATGTCAATAACTGGTTTGGCGGATAGGCCCAGAACCGCTGTGCTACCGATGTGCTCGATGGGGCCGGCAAGCCAGGGCGCAAGGAGTGGCAAGAGTAACTGCCGCTCGGTCTCGAAACTCATCGGCCAAGAGGGACTGTAGGGTTCAATGATGATGGGTGGCTGACCATGCATGGTTTATCTCTAGTGGGAATCGTTGGAAGATTATAGCGCTCTCTAACGTTGCTATTACAAAGCTCATCTTATATATTTATGTTATTGAAAAATGCACTCAAAGTATACGCACACGCAAGTGAAGTCTTTATGCTAGACCCCTACCCTCACTCTGCAGCGTCGGTTAATTGAGTGTTATGCCTCCTCCTCATGAACAGCACTATGAATTATGACCCGACCCATTGAGTTTGAAACCCAACGCCTCCGTTTACGTCAGTGGTTACCCAAAGACCGTGAGCCATTCGCTGCCCTTAACGTAGACCCAAGAGTCATGGCGTTTTTTCCTACTGCACTTGATCGAACAGCAAGCGATGCAATGGCTGACCGTTGCCACGCTTTGATAAACGAGCGAGGTTGGGGATTTTGGGCTGCTGAAATAAAGGAAACGGGGCAATTTATCGGCTTTGTTGGATTACATATACCGATAGCTGAATTGCCATTTTCTCCGTGTGTCGAAATTGGCTGGCGACTCGCCTTCCAATACTGGGGCATGGGCTTAGCGACTGAAGCAGCAATGGCGGCTCTTAGCGTTGGCTTCGAGAAACTTGATTTGCCTGAGATCATATCTTTTACCTCAGTACGGAATCTCAGGTCGCGTGCGGTTATGCAAAGGCTTGGCATGTTCGAAACGCCTGAAACATTTGAACATCCTCTTGTCCCAGTGGGTAATCCACTGCGCCCACACTACTTGTATCGATTGTTGCGTGAACAATGGGCGGCACGAAGAGTGCAGTTGAATCACAACATAAACAAAACTTTCTAAAGTAGGCCCTTTAGGATTATTATGGCATTCTTTTAACACTGGCTTACCCCACAAAACTTCACGACGACTTATGAAATTCAGTCAATTATTATTGCTTTTAATTGTCTATTCCGCTTTAGCGGGCTGTGGTCAACCTGGACCACTCTATCTGCCAAGCAAAGCTCCACCTGTTAATGTAGAGCCTGGCCCTAAATCTGATCAAAAAACCAATAACAATAAATAATAAACATGGATTATTTTAATTATCGAGATACTGACCTCTTTGCTGAAGATATTGCGGTCAAGGACATCATTCAACATTACGGCAGCCCTTGTTACATTTATTCAAGAGCCACGTTAGAAAGGCACTGGAAGGCTTTTGATCAAGCATTTGGCGATCATTCTCATTTAATTTGCTATGCGGTAAAAGCAAACTCAAATATTGCGTTACTTAATTTACTGGCGCGATTAGGCTCTGGATTTGATATTGTTTCTCTAGGGGAAATGGAGCGTGTGCTTGCTGCTGGGGGTGATGCAAAAAAAATAGTATTCTCTGGCATCGGTAAACGGGAAGATGAAATCCTGGCCGCTTTAAAGATTGGCATACGCTGCTTTAATATTGAAGTTAGCAGCGAACTGGATCGAATTAATCAGCTGGCAGGGCAATTAGGCGTTGTTGCGCCTGTTTCGTTTCGAGTCAACCCTGATGTGGATGCAAAAACACATCCCTATATTTCTACAGGCTTAAAAGAAAATAAATTCGGCATCGACATTAATCAGGCATTAACCGAATACCTCCGGGCAGCCAAGATGCCACATATCAAGGTGATAGGTATTGACTGTCATATTGGCTCACAACTGACCGAAACAAGGCCTTTTCTGGATGCGCTTGATAAAATTCTTAATCTGGTCTCGGTATTAAAAGACAATGGAATTACTTTACATCATCTGGATTTAGGCGGTGGGCTAGGCATTCGCTATAAAGATGAGCAACCACCCGAACCATCTGATTATATCAAGGCTGTTTTGGAGCGCTTGGGTGATACTGATTTTGAGGTTTTATTAGAACCCGGTCGTGCAATCGTAGGCAATGCAGGTCTATTAGTCACGCGAGTTGAATATCTTAAGCCAACGGATCATAAAAACTTCGCAATCGTCGATGCCGCTATGAATGACTTGGTACGACCTTCCCTCTACAGTGCCTGGCAGGAAATTATACCGGTTAAGCTTCAAAGCACTGCTGAAGAACACAAGTGGGATATCGTTGGCCCTGTTTGTGAAACGGGTGATTTCCTGGGTAAAGATCGTCAACTTAAATTAACCCAAGGGGATTATTTAGCCATTCGCTCATCAGGTGCTTATGGTTTTTCGATGAGCTCAAATTATAACTCCAGACCCCGTGTTGCCGAATTGATGGTTGATGGTGATCAGGTGCATTTAATTAGAGAAAGAGAACGTATCCAGCAACTCTGGGAAAATGAACATTTGCTACCTTAAGCCCAGTCAATTTGATTATACTTAATGGATTAAAAGAAAGCGCAACATAATAATAACGACATCATGATCAATTTCACTAAAATGCATGGCTTAGGCAATGATTTTGTCGTCATTGACGCTATTAATCAGCCGATAGCATTAACGCATGAACAAATTCAATTGTTATCTGATCGAAACTTCGGCATTGGTTTTGACCAGCTATTGCTGGTTGAAAATCCGACCAGTGGCAACGCCGATTTTAAATATCGTATCTTTAATGCAGACGGCAGCGAAGTGGGACAATGTGGCAATGGCGCGCGTTGTTTTGCCCGATTTGTCAGGGACAAGAAACTATCAAATAAAGATGAAATTTGTGTTGATACCAACTCTGGACAGTTAATACTCTGTTTTGATGCTGAAGGGTTGATAACCGTTAACATGGGAGTTCCTAAACACTCACCCACTGAAATTCCTCTGCTAGCTGAACATGAGCAGCTTAACTACAAAGTCACCTTTGACAACACGAGCACAGCGTTTGGTGCTGTTTCAATGGGTAACCCTCATGCCGTTATTCGCGTTGAAGATATTAAAACAGCGCCAGTAGCAGATTGGGGAAAACAATTGGAATCTCATGCCATTTTTCCTGAACGAGCCAATATCGGCTTTATGCAAGTTATTAATAGAACTGCGATTAAGCTTCGCGTTTATGAACGCGGAGCTGCTGAAACTTTGGCTTGTGGTAGTGGAGCCTGTGCAGCCGTTGTGATCGGTATAGAGCAAAACCTACTTGATCACGAAGTCGATGTTGAACTACCGGGCGGTCACCTAAAAATTCAATGGTCAGGTCGTGGATACCCCGTATTAATGACTGGACCTGCAACATCGGTTTTTGAGGGAAGTATTAATTTATGAGTGAAAGAAAAACCGCTCTAAGCGCAACCCAAATTGAAGAGTATTTAGAACACCATCCAGATTTTTTTAATGAACACTTAAATCTACTGGAACAGTTGAGCATTCCTCATCCCAGTGGAACTGCGGTATCACTGATCTCAAAACAGCTAGAAATATTTAGAACAAAGTATCAGGAATTGGAGAATCAACTTAATACATTAATTGAGATAGCACGCAGTAACGATGCATCCTTTATACGGATGCACAAATTAACCTTAGCGTTACTGGAAGCCTCTACACTTGACCAGGCCATCGCTAATATTGATACCGTGCTTGCAGAATACTTCTTTACGGATTTCGTTGCGTTACGCATTATTAAAGAACACCAGGACCCTTCTCAGCACAGTTTATTTCTTAAACCCAATAGTGCTGACCTGCAACCGTTTTTAAAAGAGCTAACCAGTAACCAGCCAAAATGTGGCAGACCTACATTAGCGCAGGCAAAGATTCTCTTCGGACTGGATGCAGCCGAAGTAAAATCCTGCGCTATTATCCCCATGAACTTCACTGAGCTTGAAGGCATTTTAGCCATAGGTAGCCGCGAAGAAGACCGATTTCAATACAACATGGGCAATTTGTTTTTAACTCAGATGAGCGAAGTCATTGGCACCCGGCTCATATCCATATTAAGGACACCCTGTAATGCACGCTGATGCAATACAGGCTCTTAGTGATTTTTTTACTCAATTGACAGTAGAAAAAAGGGCCTCTGAATATACTATCAAAAGTTATAAACGAGATCTTAATCAATTAAAAAACTACTGCATCACCAACAACATTTCCTGCTGGACTGACTTAAAACAAATTGATATCCGCTCACACATCGGGCTTCGCCATCGAAAGGGCCTCGGCAGTGCCAGTTTACAAAGAGAGCTATCAGCCATCCGAAGTTTCTTCGATTTTCTATTGAAGCAAAATCTTGCAACCATTAATCCGACTCAAATCATAAG
Organism: uncultured Methylococcaceae bacterium; assembly: GCA_903866825.1. Taxonomy (GTDB): domain Bacteria; phylum Pseudomonadota; class Gammaproteobacteria; order Methylococcales; family Methylomonadaceae; genus Methylobacter_C. The sequence continues at coordinate 16,326 of CAIPPE010000007.1, read as the reverse complement.
AGCACCCAAACAGGCTAGAAAACTGCCAAAAACCCTGGATGTTGATCAGATAAACGGTTTATTAGAGGCTGGCTGCAATTCAGCAATAGAAATCCGTGACCTGGCCATGTTTGAATTATTCTACTCATCCGGTTTACGGCTAAGTGAATTGACCGCACTTAATCTCAATGATATAGATTTGGCAGATAGTTCATTGATAGTTCGCTCAGGAAAAGGTGGAAAATCAAGGATATTACCCATTGGCAGTAAAGCCGTTATTGCTATAAACAATTGGTTACCACTGAGGTTAAAAAATGAATTGGCTTCGGAGTCGGCTCTATTTACTTCCTCAAAAGGCAAGCGGCTCGGACAACGTAGTATAGAATTAAGGCTGTCTCAATGGTGCAAAAAGAAAGGTATTAATACCCCTATCCATCCCCACATGCTAAGACATTCCTTTGCCAGTCATTTATTGGAATCCAGTCAGGACTTGAGAGCAGTTCAAGAGTTGCTGGGACATAGCAACATTAGCACAACACAAATATATACCCATTTAGACTTTCAACATCTGGCTGATATTTACGATAAATCGCATCCAAGAGCTAAAAAAAAGTCAGAATAGCAGCCCGCTAGATAAGCAATAAATCGAAAAACCTGCTAATATTGCAGATATTTTCAATACAAAAACAATTTGTTTTATCAGAAAACACACCCTCCTAACAGGATATCGGAAATGGCAGCAAACGACACACTAGATGACATAAAATCTAAAGGAATACTCTGGGGCTTTGGTGTTCTTAGCCTAGTGATTGTAGTCATACTCCTTATACTGGGCGCTTGGTGGGGAAGTGAACCTGGTCAGTTCAATATACAAGATGAAGCACGGAAGAGAGTTGAGGAATCAAAACTAGAAACGGGGCATCATGGACAAGAGGCGGCACATGAACCCGCAGCCAATACGACAGCAGCCGAAGAAGAACTTGAAGTCTCGGAAATGCCAATTGGTTATACCTACACCAATACATTAGCGCATATAGCAGAGGTTCTATTACATAAAAGTGGTGGTTATATCACTAATGATGTCGCTCCACCCGGCGTCTTACTCGACAACATTTCTAACTGGGAATATGGTGCCCTGGTGATGTTACGTGATGCGACAACCGCTTTAAGAAACCACTTCGCCAGAGATCAGTCACAATCCGCTGAAGATCCTGATCTGGCGATAGCAGAGCCTTACTTCTACTACGAGCATAACTCGTGGGCATTACCTTCGACAGAAGCAGAGTATCAAAAAGGGATTGAAGCACTCCATAAATACATGTCACGCTTACAAAAATATGGCGGACCTATAAAAAAGGCTCAATTTTATTCCAGAGCCGATAATCTTTGGCAATACACCGAGGTTGTTATCAAGCGGTTAGGTGGATTATCTACCCGTTTAACAGCAAATAGTGCGGGTGGTAACTATGGTCCTGGCTTAACTGTCATTGAAAAACAGGCTGCTGATGAAAAAGGCACGCCAGTCACTAAAGTATCATGGCTAGAGATTGACGATATTTTCTATGAAGCGCGTGGCGCAAGCTGGGCCTTATTGCATATCCTTCGTGCCATAAAACATGACTTTGCTGACATTTTGTTAGACAAAAGAGCAATGCGTACTGTTGACATTATGATCAAGGCGATGGAAAACGCCCTAACACCTATATTAAGCCCTATGATATTAGACGGTAGCGGCTACGGCCTGTTTGCAAACTATTCATTAACCATGGCTAATTACATATCAAGAGCTAATGCAGCCGCCCTTGATTTACGCGACATTATGAACAGAGGTTAATCGAATAAATGGATGAGCAATTAAACTACAATCTAACCCAGCTAAGTACCTGGAAACGAATTTTCTTTATGCTGGTTTTTGCTGCAATTGGCTCATTAGTAAGACTGATGATTTGGGCTGTCATTCTACTGCAAGTGGGATCAACATTACTTACGGGAAAAACGAATCCAAATATACTGAACTTTGGTCGGAGCCTTTCTACTTACACTTATCATATACTGCTGTTCTTAACTTTTAATACTGAAACTCTGCCATTTCCTTTTTCTGACTGGAATCTAACAGCAGAGCTTCAACTTCCTAAAGATTAGGTTTATTTGACCAAGGCAATAAAAATATTGCCTTGGTCAGTCCAGTAACTAATCTTCATCGTATTCATCATCCTCTTCGTCGTCGTCGTCGTCGTCAAATTCAATATCCTCTTCAACCACTTCCGCCTCATTATGCGCGGTCATTTCGTCATAATCGACATCCTCATCAAAATTGAATACGCCTTTTAAATAACGATACAACAATCTAAACGACTTGGGTGGCTTAGAGGCTTCTGATTCTTTTTGGATATTGCGTAATAATTGTCTTAATTGCTGCCTATCAGCATCAGGCTGCTCGGTTAGAAACTCCGTTAAAGTCTCATTTCCACCCTTAATGAGCCTATCTCGCCAACGCTCTACAATATGATGCTCTCTAACCGAATGCACACTTTTATTCTTCATTCGGGCCAGGTTTTCTAAAATAGGCTCAACATCAATTTTATTAAGCTGCCCGGTAATGTATTTTAATAGTCTTTTTCTTGCCCCTTTATGCGGCATTCCAGAGACTTCCATTACTGCTTTATGGATATTTTCAGGCAATTCAAGATTCTTAACCTGAGGAGCAGATAAATTAGATATTTCTTCACTTAAAGCGAACAGCACCGCCAAATCTTTTTTAAGCTGTGTCTTATTAGGCCGAACAGCGTAATAAACTATTTCACCCTTATCGTCATATTCATACTCATAATCGAACTCTTGTTCTTCGCTCATCTTATATCAAACCATCACACAAAAAATCATATCGAAACTATCCTTATCACTCCCAAAGAAGCTATAAACTAAAACAGCTCACAAGAAACACCAAATTATATTAAATGTCATTTTACCACAGACTGCTTAATCGCCTGCCAGGCATCTATCTTTTGCTTAAAACTTAAGGCCGCATTAGCAGGACTTGTTGAGGGTAAACATTGATACTCAAGGTAAGAAAAATAAGGCATTAAGCGGGGTAAAACTCTTTTCTGATACACCTTTTCTGCAAGCTTACCATTAAAAAATACCTGCTTGATTTCTTTATACTCAGTAAAAAAATCTACGAAATTATTCACTATGATAGTTTCGGGCCGAATATTTGAATCTAGACTACCCAAGCGACTACAACTTTGCAAAACATCCCAAACAGCAATATTATTCTTAATAAGAAAGTCTACACGTTGATTATAACTGGCAGGATGCTCATCAAATAATACACACATAATTGGCCAAAAGGCATTTCTTGAGTGCCCATAATACTGATTCGCGATTAATGAGGCTTCACTCGGCATGGAGCCTAATATCAACACCTGTGAATGACTCGAAACAATTGGAGAAAACCCCTTAATATGATCCACACCCACTTCTATCATAAGATCTATAATCAATCTGAACCCCAATTAAGGCAAACACCCATCCCTTCTAAACCATCATGCCTATGAATTTGGCATTTATTACTGAGCACTTATCTGAAATTTGCGATAATGCCCCACCATTATTTATATAGGATATCAGTAACTCATGTGGTTTAAAAATCTCAGCATTTTTCACCTTACCGAAGCCTTCACCTTATCCCCAGCCGAACTGGAACAAAAACTTGAAGCCCTGGCTTTTCATCCTTGTGGCCCCCATCAAGAGTTTACTTTTGGCTGGACATCACCTTTAGGCAAATCAAACCAGCAACTTGTACACTCCATTAATGGTTTTATGATGCTATGCCTAAAAAAAGAGGAACGCTTATTACCCGCTTCCGTTGTTAATGAAATATCTCAAGAAAAAATTCTTGAGAAAGAACAGCAACAAGCCCGTAAGTTATCAAAAAAGGAACGCACAGAAATAAAAGATGAAGTAATTTTCGATTTACTACCCAAAGCCTTCACTTTTTCGCGCAAAATATACGCCTATATAGACCCTAAAGGCGGCAAGCTAATAGTCGATACGGCTTCAGCGAAAAATGCTGAAGACTTACTCAGCATGCTTCGTAAATCGCTTACGTCATTACCTGCATTACCCCTAAATACAATCGATAAACCCTCCACTATCATGACCGAATGGCTACTCAAAAGCAAAGCACCGGATGATATCTTAATCGAAGACGAATGCGAATTACGCTCCCCTGAAGAGCAAGGTGGCATTATTCGCTGTAAACGTCACGATTTAGCCTTACCTGAAATCAAAAATCACTTGGATACAGGAAAGGAAGTCATTAAATTAGCGATTAGTTGGGCAGACCGGATTTCATTTATTGTTGATGAAAATCTTTCTATAAAACGTTTACGCTTTCTTGATTTAATTCAAGATCAGGTAACAGATATTGAAGCAAACGATGAAGCGGCTCAATTTGACGTAGACTTCTCTATTATGTCGGCAGAACTGGCCAATTTTATACCCCGCTTATTAGAACTCTTTGGCGGAGAAAATCAGGCATAAAAAAAGCCCGGCGGTATAACCCGCCGGGCTTTTTCCAGCAAAAAGCAGTGTTGATTTATTTCAACATTGATTTTTTGAACAGGTTGTCCAATTTGCTGTTAGTGTCTTGAGCATATTGAGCCGCACGGTTAGCAGCTGATTCAGCAGCAGCAGCTTTAGCAGCTGCGTCAGCAGCAGCACTTTGTGCGCTAGCAGCGTCAGAAGAAGCTTGCGCTACAGAAGTTTTCAATCCGTCAATTTGTGATTGAAGACCTTGAATGTCAGAGTCAGTTGCACAACCAACTACTAAGCTAGCAACCATAGCGATCATCGATAATTTTATTACTTTTTTCATATTATTTTCCTTAGTCAGAGTTATTACTACAAAAAACATTATAGCTGTAATGATTATATCATTTCAAAAGCAACTTTTCCAGCTTTATTTTATTTTAACTACCGTCCCCGTTTCAACTAATTGACTTAAATGGTCAATCTGAGGGTTGGTCAAAGCGATACAACCGTGGGTCCAATCAAATACTTCATGAATTTTCGCATTTGCGTTTCCAAGCCCATGAATACCAATTTGACCTCCTAAAGGAGTATTTTGCGGTGGTATCTGATTAAGTTGATGAGCCGTCATAATCCGTTCATAAGTAACTCTATCAATAATACCCTTATTTAACGCCTTCTCCGCATCCTCTATGGAGGGATAAGTTAACCCAAAAAATCGCCGAAAGCTACTTTTTTCACCTACCCAGCCTATTTTATAATTGCCATGGGGAGTAATATTATCACCTCGATGGGTCTTTACTCCTGCTCCACCCCGGCCAATAGCAATCGAATGCAAAGTCTCAACTGTTTGATCGCCTTTTTTTACTTCTATTTGACGCGCTTTAGTATCAACCAGCAGCCAAATATCAGACCCCGCATTTACTGTGAAAGAAGCCAAACTACAACACAATATTAAATATATTCGTAACATATTAAATTTTACACTAGAGAAGAATTTTGGTGTACTTTATCAACGATGTCAATTATCGCACCAAGGATACAATATGCAAATAGAAACCATCACAACCACACCCTATAACGATCAAAACCCTGGAACATCAGGCCTAAGAAAAAAAGTTAAAGTATTTCAACAACCTGGCTATCTTGAGAATTTTGTTCAATCCATCTTCGATTCCCTTGAAGATATCACCCATAAAACCCTCGTCCTAGGTGGCGATGGGCGCTATTTTAACAGAGTAGCCATACAAATAATTATAAAAATGGCCGCCGCCAATGGCTTTGGAGAACTTATTATAGGTCAGGGTGGCTTATTATCAACACCCGCCGCTTCAAATATTATTAGAAAATACCAGGCTTATGGCGGTTTAATCCTTTCTGCCAGCCATAACCCAGGGGGCCCGGATGAAGATTTCGGCATTAAATACAATGTTAGCAACGGCGGACCCGCTTCTGAAACCTACACAGATGCCTTTTATAAGCGCAGCCTGTCAATTACCGAATACAAAACAACTAACATCCAGGATATAGACCTTGATAGCGTCGGCTCTCAACAAATCGGCAATATAAAAATAACAATCATTGACCCGGTTTCAGATTATGCCGAACTTATGCAGAAAATCTTTGACTTTAAACTTCTAAAACAAAGTATTAGCTCTGGCTACATCACCCTGCTTTTTGATGCGATGAGCGCCATCACCGGGCCTTATGCAAAAAGAATACTGGTAGATATTCTTGGCGCTCCCCCAGAATCCGTTATCAATGCAGAGCCATTAGAAGATTTTGGCGGCCACCACCCAGACCCTAATTTAGCACACGCACACGAACTTGCCGAGGTCATGTTTAGCGAAAATGCACCGGTTTTTGGAGCGGCGTCAGATGGTGATGGCGATCGGAATATGATTACCGGCAACAACATTTTTGTCACCCCCAGTGACAGTTTAGCTATTCTGGCAGCTAATGCCCAGTTAATCCCTGCTTATAGCAAAGGTTTAAGTGGGGTTGCCCGTTCAATGCCTACGAGTCAGGCAGTCGATCGTGTTGCAGCTAAATACAAGCTACCCTGCTACGAAACTCCCACCGGCTGGAAGTTCTTTGGCAATTTACTGGATGCAGGAAAGATAACACTTTGCGGTGAAGAAAGCTTTGGCACAGGCTCAGACCATGTTCGCGAAAAAGACGGCCTATGGGCGGTATTATTTTGGCTGAATTTGATTGCAGTAAAGCGCCAACCCGTTGCAGATATCGTCCATGATCATTGGCAAAAATTTGGTCGTGATATTTATTGCCGACATGATTATGAAGCTGTTGAATCCCCCATCGCCAATAGCATCGTTGAGGATTTACGTAACCAACTACCCACGTTACCGGGCCAAACCTTTGGTGAATATACGGTTAAATTTGCTGATGAATTTTGCTATGAAGATCCCATTGATGGCAGTATCAGCAAAAATCAAGGTATCCGCATAGGCTTTGAGAACGGCTCACGCATCGTTTTCCGTTTATCAGGCACCGGAACCGTTGGCGCAACATTAAGAATCTACATCGAGCGTTTTGAACCCGATGCTGACAAACACAATCAAGATGCTCAAGTCGCATTGGCATTCTTAATCGATCTGGCTGAACAATTATGCGAAGTTAAAAAACGCACAGGCAGAACAGAGCCTGATGTCATTACCTAAGCTAAACGCTCTCTTGTAGACCAACACACCAGTAGTGACGCAATTTATCGGCGTCACTACTGATCACGGCTAGAAATATCTTGATAACGCCAAAATCGTTACCACTCCACTTAACATGAACGACTTTACCAGAACGGTACACCGATTGACCGAATCGGTATTCAACTTCAACCGAACCGAGCACCGATCGCACCGATTACTCACCCCTCAACCTGTCGATCAGAACAGACCTGGCTTTTTATGAATAAGGGCATAACTACACCCTGCAAGAAGACACCACAACTTTAATCATTCCGTCTTCTCGACGTATTAAGCCCCTCAATCCTAGGGCACAGAACTTAGGCTCTTTGTGCAAGCCCTTTTTGTAGGTATCTTCAATTCTTACAGCCTGTTCATTTTCGGCATTCCAACCTTTCTTTGCTAATTCATTTAAGCGACTAACAAACTCAAGCGTCAGCTTAAATTCTTCTGTATTACCCTTAACCCAGCCTATCACCGTTTCAAAGGCGTCTCGATGAATACTCACTGGAATCTTGGTTTCAACCCTGTCTAAGTCAGACTGCTTAACCACGAATGAAAACAGTGATTCATCAAAGTTTACAATCTCAGGGGTTATCGATAATCGGAAAAATGAATCCCGAACATTCTCAATACTAAAGTCTACAGTGGCTTGTTTAAGTAAAGACGCCAACTGGATAAGTTCTCTTTGGAGACCTGAATCATAATTGACTTCAAGCCATCCAAAAGGATGCAGTTTAATCGTCTGGGGTAATTCATCAAACCCAAAACCCCGTAAATGGGCTGCTAAAGCCAATAACAACTTTAGTTGATAGTCCGACAACTCTAAATTCAAAGGCTTTTCTTTACCCAGTACACCGGCTATTAACGGTTTATGATGATCAATAGGTAACTTTAAGCCATACTTGGGCAATTGGCATAAATAAGCGCTCTTAAAACTATCGGGTAACTGCTGCAATGCGGTCTTTAGAGCCGTTCTATCATTGTCAAAATCATCAAATAACGCTTTGATATAAGCCATCTTACCGTCTGCCGCTTCACCTTTAGCCATTTCATCTAACGAAAACCACACTAAGCGCTCATCACCTTTGGTTTTTTCTAACAAATACAGATAACCTTCTAGCGTTAACTCAATCTGAAAAATATCCAGATAATATTCCGTAAACGCATGATTAGGTGCTGTACCTTGCACTTGTTGATACGGCTTTAATGAGCGCCAGGGCTTAAAGGTGTAATGAGTATCAAAAAGCAATCCCGCCTCTTCTCGCAATTCTCGTTTTAAGGTTTCGGGTAATGCGTCTTTAATGAGTGCTGAATGAGGGGATTGCAAAGCTTTAAGCACCGCCACTTTATCCGCATTCAATACATCATTTTGATTAGCGCGTCCTCCCATCAAGCCATAATCACCGGCTGATTTATCAAAGCGCTTTTGGGTATCTTCACGCTGATAAAATAAAACCTGATGGTCTAATTTAATTATGCTCCAGGCTACATAACAATACCGAATGGGCTGGGCTTGACCTTGGGTGTGATGCTCAACACGCGCTGTTTCTAAGGCGCGTAAGACATCACGTTGCTGATCTTTTTTGTCATTTGATATGCCTTGAGTGTTCCAGAAGTTAGAAGCAAATAATTGAGAGTTATGATCACTGAGCGCTGTTAAAACAGACAATGCCATCAACTGTGCAGGGAAAGACACAAAGCACCATTCGTTTCTTTTTAAATGTTCAGCATTTAAAACCGCTAAGGTGTTTAGCAAGGATTCGATTAGGGTAATGGTGTTTTCACAGACGGATCGTTCCTGTTCATGTTGGTGGCACAAGGCATCAATTAACTCGTCACGATGAATACTGTAAAAATCACCGTCCTCTTCAGCAAAGCGAGGAAGGTGTGGGATGAGTGATTGGATTAACAATGCGGACACGGGAGACTAAAGGTACAATAAATTAGAAAACGGTTGAGTGTTTTTTTCTACTTTAGCGATGACAATCGCTTTAGTCTTCTCCATGTAAGCCCCATTCAATGTCTTCCTGAATAAAGCGTTCGCTAAGAATTTGTTGATGTGACTCTACATAGCTGCGGATTACTTCGGCACTCAGCGCGTCCATGTTATTTATCCAGCCTTGTTGCACACTGTTTTGTACTTGCTGCCAAAGTTGCTCGGAAATTTTGGTTTCTACGAATGTGGTCATGGCAGTTGCCTAAGAAAAACTACGGTTATAAATATGTCGGGCTAACTCAAAAAGATAGTTGGGTTGCCGATAATCAAAATATTTAAATTGATAATTCAATACGGAAAACGTTTTGAGTTGCTCTTTATTTTCTGGTATGTATACACCACCACTTGATGTCAAAAACCAAAAGGATTGATAGAGTCCTTTAATAAAAAAGGCGTTTTCTATGTCTTTATCTTTATTTTTCTGTAGGTTATTTAAGGCATCATGAAAATTAATAGCCTGCCAAGTATTTCCGGTTTTACTCAGTAAGAGTCCGTAATTTTCGATTAAAGGTATATTACGTGCTGTAGGATTTCTATCTTCTTTTCTTTTAGCATTATCACCGACTTTATTATTAAAATCTTCTACCGAAATTACATCTTTGAATAAAGTAAGCAAATGCTTTTCATAAGGTAATAACTCATGACCCAAATCAAACATGGCACGCATATTAACGATAAATAAATATGCAACATCTTGAGGAGTTAACTGTTCAAATACTTTACTATGGGCCAACCAGTTACGTGTTATTTTCATAATCCAGGCAAAGGCATAACCTTCTTTTTGACCAAGCTGTTTAGGTTCAGCAGCCTCCCACTCATGAGCTAAGATACGAATAAATAGTTTATATAGATTTGAGCTCTTTGAATCACAGGGATTTAAGGGTAAGAAACTTTCTAATACTTCCAAATAATCATGTAAATCTGCCGGATTAATCTGCTTTTCAGGGTCTTTTATGAAATAGTTAAAACGTACTTTATCATCTTCAGTTAAAGTTTTTAGGTGTTTACAGCCTTCAATAATACCTCTTCGCAATCTTGAATAAGGATTTTCATGACGGTCTTTAACCCACTCCTGCACTTCAGGGGCTGATTTCTCATAAATAGTAGGTAAGGCTATTTTTGCCACTTTAAAAGCTTCGCGTGTTGAAACTGAGTTCTCACCATGATTAGAACAAAATAGGATATGTTGCTTTGGAAAACCAAGTTCTACCACTAATTCGGTATAAAGATAATATCCAGCAAGGGCTTTAAGTTTAGCGCATTCCTCATTGAGTAATCTCTCCTCACTTATTTCATCGGCTGGTTTTTTATAATCTTGAAAGATTTCAAGTAAAGCTAAAACATCGGCATTAATGTCATCGCCTTTTGAATAAGCCGCTAGGTCTATGTCAAGGATGATGTAATCAATTTGATTTAAGTTTTGACGAATAAAACCTAAACCATCCTGAAAACTCAACTCAATATAAATACCTTGGGCTTTTAAATCTCTTTTGAGTTGTTGCTTGTTATCCGAAAATACCTGCTCATTAGCAGTTATACCACCCAAGACCTCTGTTGCTGTCACTTTGGCAGAGTTTTCAAAGTCCTCTATCCACAAAAAATAACTCATTACCCACCTTCATTTAGAGATTAAAAGTTCATTCGGAAGTCCAAACTCAAGGATAAAATTATCTTGTGGAATGGGTTTATTAAACAGACTATCGGTCTTACGCGCTAACGTAGATAAAAAAACATGGCCTTTATGACTGCCTTTTATAATGGTGCGTTCACTACGGATACTGGGATTACTACAAATTAAAACTTGATATCCCTCACGCTCCACCCATTCAAGTACCACAGCCTGTTTACTTTCTGAGGAATAATACTTGAAAACGTTCACTAATATTTCATTAAGTAATATTGTGAGTAAAGATTCAGTAGTACCGTACTCCTTAAATTGAATATCAGTTCTATCAAAACCGATCACATCCAGCTTAAAAAAGTACTGTTCCAACCATGTTAGACGTTGCTCCAATGTGGGCGATTGCTTGATTAACTGTGCATAACTAGCTTCCCATTCTACTTGCATCGTTTGTTCTAATTCAAAATACTCTTCACACCACGTCTTGTAACTTACTTGAGTATCGCACTGACCTTGTGCTTTTGCATAACTCAAATAATGTTGCTGGATTTTTTCAGCACCTGAAACAGACAGTAAATGCAGCAGAATCATGTCGAGAGTTTTACAAAAAACAGTCTCTACGTTACCGCTACCTTGATAGTCCTGCTTGATCTTGTCCTTAAGAATATCCGTATCAGTGGAAATAATACTAAAGATGTTTAACAGACCCCGCATGGTTTGAGCGGCTTCTGTATATAGCTCAACCTGATTGTCATGCTGGGTGTTATAGATAATCGCATCTAAGGGGCTTCGAAACTTATGCGCGAACATCGACATCATGTCTTCGAGTTCATTTTCTTTTTCACGTAATGCTTCTTCCACAAATTCTTTTTGTACAAGCATATCTTGAAGTTGCTTGTTTTTGTAGTCAAGGAGTTTATTCTTGTGTTCTAAGAGAAAAGTATCAATTTTCTGAATAGTTTCATTGTCATACTTGACACCATATACAGATTTATTTAATAAAAATTTATCAAAATAATCATCTGCTAAATCAACACGATCATTTTTACTAAAGTGTTGTCCCAATAGACCATGAGCAAGTATATTGTTCTCTTCCGATGCCTGCTTCAAATACACTTCAAATTTTTCGTTTTTCCCGCGATTATATAATGCTAGGATAACTTTAGAAAATGGCACCTCCACTTGTTCCAAAAATTTTATTATCTCTTCAGAAAAGATATAATTGACCATATCAGAGTCACAGAAATTACTATCATAACCTTCTCCATATTCTTTTAAAAAAAGAAATGAGGCTGCTTTTTTTAAATACTCGGCTATTTTCCATTCGTATCGAAGATGTGATAAAGTTCCCCCAAAAATCAGTCCCAAAGGCCCTCCGATCGCTCCCCATAAAGGCAGCATATTTTTACTTAACACACTCGAAGAACTTGCTTTTTCAACTGATGGAAAAGCTTTAATAAGATAAGCCAACCATAACTGTGAAACACCATCTCTTGCTTCGGATAACTCGTTAAAACAATCAAAAGCTGATTTGTATTCTTTAGCATAGTAATAGAATATCCCTAACTCTATCGTTATGCTTTTTCTATCCGCACCCCTAGCTACATTTTTAGCATCATTAAGGCATTGTATAGCACGTGAATAGTCTTTTTCTTTTAAATAAAAAAAACCTAGCTTACGCCTTGCAAGTGAGCTCTTATATATAACTTCTTCATGAAATTCTTCATCGTTATCATTAGAACAATTGTGATCCTTTTCATGTTCTGAGACTGATGCATTTTCGAGTAACTCAACTGCTTTTTCATCATCTTTTTGAACTCCAACGCCTCCGAAATAGCAATCTGCCAAGATAATTTTGGCAAGATCAAAACCTTGAGCGTTAGCATTTTCAAGCCATTCAATAGCTTTATCTTCATTGTTCACACTGCTTTCTGCTGAAAGATAACAATAGACCAAAATATATTGGGCTAACTCTTGTTCTTTCCTGCTTTCGGGATACGGATAGCGCATCATCCCAAAATCGGTCGTGGCTACTTTTTCAAACCACTTAACAGATTGGATGTAATCTTGTTTATAAAAATAGCAACTTGCTAAACGTACTTGAGCATCAAAAACGCCATCCTCCGCTTTTTTATTGAGGTCTTCAAAATCATCGTTATTAACTACCTTGACTCGGAAGACATCTTCCGTTTCTTGAAGAATCAATTTTTGTATATATTCGATGGCTTGTTTATGTTGCATAGTTTGTTTCAATTCCGGTTTTATTATTATCAAATGCGTTAGGTGTTAGTAATTTCAGGAGCCACTGCTATTACAAACCAGACACTCTTCCTTAACATGATTTTCAATATTGTCATAAGTCACTAACTCGCCCGTCTGATAATCCAATTGCCATAAATCCCGCACACCTAAGCCCGCCACACGTCGCTGAATTTCAAGAACAACTGCGCCTGCTGCAATAGAATTGAGAGACATCACCGAAGGATCTGGAATCCCCTTTATATAACCATCCGTTTGAGCCTTATCCCAGACTTCACCACCCACATACTGACGCGCATCTAACGAGGCTTGACCTGAATCTAAGCGCCCTGTGCAAAGCGGACAATACCGACCTTGTTCTGCACCACTGACTTCGGCAAATAAACCGATAATTTGACCTTCCGCATCCAAGCGGATATCAACGCCAGCCATTAAAAACTCAGCACCCGCATCTAAGGCCATATCCAAACAACTGATACGAGATAATTCATTATCTGTGAGTGCCAAGATAATATCACATTGACTCACCGTGTTTTTCACCCGTTTTGGTGCGGTGTAAATATCATAAGATAGAGCATGAATCTGGGCATTCGTACCCACTGCACGACTTGCCTTTTGAATCAGATTTTTTGCAGCTTTAACTTTCAAACGCCCCAGATCGGTTTGACTTAAATTAGGCAAGCGATTTAAATTACTGAGTTCAACCTTGTCATGATCAACTAACACAAAGCGCGTAAAACCAGCTCGCGCTAACTGCTCCGCAACTAACATACCGATACCGCCAACACCAACAATAGCGACTTGTAACTGACTAGCTGCTTTTCGTAAACCTTCGCCAAAGATGTTTTGTCGAGCCAGTGCAGGTAAATGAACACTGGATTTTGATGAAAACACCTGCAAGCCATTACGTACCATTAACTCTTCAGTGCGTCCTTGCAACCATAATCGGGCACGCGGTTCACTGCCAACGGCTTGCACAAGGCTTATCAATAAAGGTTGCGATTGGCTTTGTAACCAGTGATGTAAAAGTTGTTCGTGCCGATCATCATAACCACTAAAGGTCTCAACACCTGCTGGATGAGAATGTAGATGCACGGGAATCAAACCCTGTTGTGCAGCATCGACAGCAATTTGGTTGATGCGATTAGAGAAAGTCACGGTTGTCGTAACACCGCCACCGCTACGATGTTCATAATCGGCATCATCGAGTTCAAGCAAACATTCAACAACATAGGCCAAACCATTGTTGCGCCGACAGGGTCTCGCTAACCCAAAAGCAAAGCCTTCATGATGAGCTTTAGCAAATATCGTCGCTTGCACGGTTTGCCATAAACGCGGTGTAAACACCAGTTGTCGAATGCTTGACATTATTTTGCTCCCTGGTCGTTGAACAGCATAAACACGATGTTGATGTAAGACACCAATGTATGCTTGCCGGGCTTCCAGCCTTCTGCGATACCACAAAACCACTGCCACCCCTGCTCAGAGAGATTCACTGCACCATGATAAGCGGACTTATTGTACAAGTGCGACGTATCCAGACCCGCTACCGGAGCACCATTTTTGATGTAAAACCCAATCGGTGACACTAAAGGATAGGTGTCTGGTAATAGAACCATTGCATTGGTTTTTACGCCATTAGGTAACACAATACCCTTAAGCTCTACTACCCACCCCCACTGGGTTATGGGTGGATAGAACCACCTACCCACACCCAGTGGGGGTGGGTAGGTGGTTCTATCCACCCATAACCCGCTCGCTTCAATCCAGCAATTTCGACTTGCAAGCGTTGTTGCGTTTTGGTGTTGGGTTGTGTGGATGGTTTCGATGGTGTTCCGCTGGATCGTGGAAGCCCTCCAAACAATTCATTGAACAAGGCCGCCTTGGTCACACGGGGGCCAACGCTAAACGTATCACCCGATTTGGTGTTGATTTCATTGGCATTACCCAAGACTTTTGACTTACGAACCCCGTTCTCGACGCTGGAAACATAAACTTCCTCATCTGTTCCGGCATTTAACAAGGCATTTAACTCCGCCTTGTTGGTACGTCCATAGCTCCGCGCCCGAACAAATCCCAACTCATCTTTAGTTAAGGCGCTCATGCTGCACCTCCTTGTTTGATTTTGGCAAAGACTTTGTTCAAGTCCACTTTGGAATAACAGGCTCGGCGCAACTGACTACCCAGCATCTCATCCGGAGCAATGACTTCTGTTCGAATGCCATGCTCACGCAACTCCCAAACCAAGGGCGCATGATCATCATCACCACTAACCAAGGTTAAAAAATCGGGCTTTAACCGCATACAAATCGACAACGTTTTGATTTGCAGCAATTGATCATCCGATTGTTTGTAGCTACCATCTTGCACACGTTTGGCAGGGCAAACAATGGTTTTTGCACCGATCATCTCCAGCGCAAAACGTTTTCCATCGATTTGTGCAGAGACTGTCGCAACAGCTTCAGCGCTGTCGTTTTCTGGAACCCGCTTTTGAACGGTGTACAGAGTTTCAATCACATCTGCACCACCCTCTGCCATGACGAGTTGCATAAACTCCTGTAGCGGGAAATAGGGAAAGCCAGCCAGACGTGCAGCATGTTCTGCATTTTGTCCATCAATGGCGATGATTTTTTTGATTGTGTTCATTTTGTTACCTTTTTGAGATCTGTTTGTTTTACCGTAAAGCCACTCTCTACGGTATGGACATAGGATATAGACTTATCTTCAGACTGAAAAAAGAGGCTTGTGGTAGTTTTTATGAGCTTTTAAGAACAAATTGACGTGGTAATAATTTGTTGAAACTGATCCATAAAGAGCTAAACTGCTGAGGGAAACGTGATGCAGTGGGCGTTTCAGACTTATATGTCTTTGGGAAACGTTAAAATCTGTGGGAATTGTGTAGGATTCAAGTGAAAATTTGGCAGCTCATGTGAAGAAAAATGATAAACGAGGCATGACTTCATCTTTTAAATTGATCCCGAAGGACTATTTTTAAGCATTGCTTGAATTATGATTTTTTAAGCAAGCTCTAGTTAATAAAATTAATTTTTGGGATAATGCGGGAATTGAATCAAATTTGAGAAATGCTCTTGACCAAGGAGAAATTTTTTGGAATACGAGCACTCCCAATTCTTATGCAGGCGTCTGCACTAACAGTTCTACGGGAATCGCCGCGCTTGTCTCTGCCGCTGCGCAAGATGCTGGCCTCAGTAGTTTGAACGTCACGGCTAGCGTTG
>CAIPPE010000006.1 GCA_903866825.1 uncultured Methylococcaceae bacterium | reverse complement strand
CCTATCGGTTCAGCTGGTTGATTGCGGCGTTGTTGATGCTGCAATCGGCTTGGGTGTTTGCTCATCCCCCCGGTCTTAGCTCGGTTGAAATGACGATTAAGGCAGATAATGTTGATGTAAAGGTTACTTTTGCCTTGCAGGATATTGAAGCCTTTACCCCTATGGATAGCGATCTGGATGCAGAAGTGAGCGACGCCGAACGTGATGCGGCCAAACCGGCGATTGCAAAATTGCTCGCCGAGCAGATGCATGTGCTGATTAATGGTGTAGTGTATACGCCAGCAGAAAGCAGTCGGGTGAATTTTGATGATCAGAATAACGCCCACGTCGAATTTCATTATTCAGCTATTGCCAAGCAACAACTGCAAATGCAATCAAGCTTTTTGGCCTTGCTACCTGAAGGTCATCAGCAATATGTGACAATTAAGGATGTCGACGGCAAAACCTTGAGTGAAAAAATGCTGGCGAAAAACGATGATCAAATCCGCATCGTCCTAGCAAACAGTATGGAAGCACCCTCTACACATTCTTTGTTTACTGTCTTCTTCGATTTTTTAAAGTTGGGCATAGAGCATATTGTCACTGGTTACGATCATCTGCTGTTTCTGTTCGCGCTATTAGCGGTTACCCATAGTTTCTGGCCGGCGATTAAAATTATTACCTTTTTTACTATTGCTCACTCTATTACTCTGGCATGCGCAGGTTTAAACATAGTTGAATTACCCAGCAGCTTTGTGGAACCCTTCATTGCTGCCACCATAGTGTATGTCGGTGTAGAAAATATCATTCGCGGTGACCATCCTAAAGGTCGGCACTGGCTAACTTTTGGTTTTGGTCTGATTCACGGTTTTGGTTTTGCCAGCGTCTTGCGAGAAATGGAAATAAGCGCCGGGGACACCGGCATTCTATTGCCGTTACTGTCCTTTAATTTGGGCATAGAAACCGGCCAAATTGCTGTCGCTGCCGTGGTACTGCCTTGCATTTGGTGGCTTAACAATAAGCCGGCGATTAGTGAGAAATTTTTGAAAGCTTGTTCGTTGTTAGTCAGTTTGATGGGAGTGTACTGGTTCTTGGAGAGAGCTGTGCTTTAGGCGCTAAAAGCTTTGGCAAAAGATATTTACTGGCGCTATGTTAATCTTTTAGTGGATAATTTTAAGCCTTTGTCGAACCACTTTGCTGAATAAATCCGACAAAGGCCCAGAATTTTAGCCCTGCTTAAAACATTAACCAGCTATTAAAATCTCTGTACACGACAAAACGCGAAACTTAAATTCTGAGAGTCATTTTCCCAGACCGACTTCGGTCATAATCGATCATATCCGGCGGACATAACAACAGAATCCAGAATCGAAGCGTCTCATCAGCGGATTTAACCGATTTCAACAAAAAGTCAGTCAGCTCGTCCAGTCCATAACGGAACAAACTATATTCCGGGCGGCCATGTTGCGTGATGATTAATGGCTTGACCGCTTGATGTTTCCATTCACCGACTTTATGCGCCCAGCAAAAAGCAATGGCTTGGAGTGCCATGACTTTTTTAATCCGATAATATCGGGTCAACCGGGTATCTTCCAAATGAAAGCCACGCCCTTTGAGGCATTGGAACAGGTTTTCAATTTGCCAGCGCTGTCCGTACACCTGAATCGCCCGAGTCAATCGACGGTTACTGGCCAACACCAATAAGTCATGGGTCTCCAATTTTAAGGCACTCAACCAAACCCACTGGTCGCCAATGCGCCGCCTTTTTCTCAGTACGCGCTGTTCGCCTGCCTTTAAATCCCGGAATAAGGTTTGAACCGGCCTTCCGGCGTGCCGGTGATTGGTCAGTAACTGATTGTCTTTCATCCGAATCAGATACGGTATCGTGTGATCACTTAGCCATTGCCACCACTGGTCACCAATAAATTCCCGATCAGCTAGCACGCCCTGAATACCCTGCCGACCAAACTGCCTGATAAAGCGTTGCAGCAAGGCGATTCGTTCGCGCTGGTTTGAGTTACCTTGCTTATTCAACACCAGCCAGTACACCGGAACCGCCATGCCTTTATAAGCAATCGCCAGGGTGAGGATATTCAGATTCGCCTTTCCCCATTTCCAGTTGGTGCGATCCAGGGTCAAATAATACGATTTATCCTTAAAGTCAAACAACTGCATAATTAGATGCGCCACGGCATCGTAATCAAAAACAACGGCTTGAAAAAAACGCTGAAGCCTTCTGTACCGGGACTTTAAAGTCGCTTGTCCGCCAAAATTGACCGCCAATTGCGTTAAGTTCATGTGCCTGGATTGGATTAAAGCCAGCAACAAGCCGATAAAACAATCTAAACGGCGCTTGCTCCAAGACACATGGTCTTTTAAAATCATTCTAAGCCCATCGTTTAATTCCATCTTCACCCCCTTTTTTAGTCATTAGAGAGTGAAACAGATTAGCGATGGGCTTTCAAGTCATAAGCTTAGATTATCTTCTTTAGGCGGTTTTTAGGTTTTGTCGTGTACAGAGAGGTTCATGTACAAACCAACTAAAAATGAAAATGCTGTAAGTGATCGTCATATTACAACTATTATCTGGGGTGATATGTTGATTGGGCCTAGTGAGTTCCCTTCGATGTTGGATTATCAGCTTCATGGTCGACTACCAGGTTATGGTAAAGCCTTACGAGATCAATTTCCTCGCGACATTGTGATTGGCGATTGGCATTATGAAGATAAACAAGCTGATTTTCCATCATTAGATGTTTTGCAGAAGGAAGGCTTCCGTGTTCTTGGCACAACATAT
>CAIPPE010000005.1 GCA_903866825.1 uncultured Methylococcaceae bacterium | reverse complement strand
GTTTGTGTTGGCAACGGGCTTGATATTAATTCCGGCAAAGCTTAAACTGGCGGCGTCTTGAATCTCATTGTTCTCAATAACCAATTCCGTGCCGTTGGTTATTTCAATTCCGCTATAAGTTTCGGCGTTATTAGTGCCGCAATTTTGGATTAAATTACTTGCCACGCGGAAATTAGACGACTGGTTGCCGGTTGCGCCGATTTTAATACCGTCGTAAGCCGTGCCATTGATAAGACAGTTTTTTATTGTGCAATTAATCCCAGAAAACCATATCCCGGCCACAAGCGCATAAGCGCCCGAATTGCCTTGAATTGCAATCCCGTCGATTGTAACAGCCGAAAGCAATGACGCGCTGTAAAACATGGCATACGCTGATGTAGTGCTGTTCTTAAACTGAAATACAGATTGATTGCCCTGCCCCTTGATTGTCACATAGCTCAAAAGGATGATAGGCGTTGATAAAATGTAATATCCCGCAGGCTTGCCAACATCCAACACCCCGCCATTGCTCAATGCGGCCATAGCATAATTAAACGCGTTAGTATCATCGCCGCCCGTTCCCACGGATGAGGCGAACCATTCGGCGCGGGAAGTTGAGCCAGAAGGCAAAACGATAGAGCCGCCATTATTTGCAAAGTGCTGCGCTTTATCATTGATAACTGGAGAAATTGTTAGCGCAGCGTAATAAGCAAAAATCGCATTACCCGAAAGTTTTATCTTTGTGGCAATGGTTAAATTTGAGCTTATTTTATAGGTTCCGTCCGGCGCAAAAAGAGAAAGTGCATAAGTCTGCGCATATCCATCAGCGGCCGAAATTGCGGAATTTGCCGATGTCGTTCCGGTGTTGTCTGCGCCATACCAAAGAATATTTATATCTGAATTGCGCGATATTTCCCGCTGCCAGCCGCCGCCTGGATTTCCATTGGGTTGAATGGTCATACCGTTGTCAAAGCTGTTTAAACTGCCATCCCAATAAAATGCACCGCCGCCACCATCATTGGCAGTATTATAGCCCAAAACAAAAACCAACCCAGCAGAAGCCGGGGCAAGCGCCTCAAGTGCGGCAATATTAGTAACAAAAGTAACTATGCCAAGGTTGCCGCCGATTGTAATATTGTCCTTGGACCATTGCGTAGAGCCAAGCGTGGGTAATCCGGTGTTTATATCAATCGCGCCGGTCGCGTCTGTCAAAATAAATTTATATGCAAAACTCGGCTTGATGCAGACCGTTGCCCGGCCTGCGCTGTCAAATATCACCGGGTTAGTATTGGCGATATTGTCCGTGGGATTTGTGTATGTTGCAACCGGCGTAGTTGTTCCGGCTAAAAACGTCCAGAGCATCCAGCCGGGCTGCGGGTTGCCAAGCGCATCAAGCGCAGTCATTACCGGATCGGGCTGATAAAACGCAGAAAGTGCCATAAAATTAATCCAATGCTATTTTAGTTGTTGGCTTGACAGACGCTAACGAGCGCGTCTTTTTTGTTTTACTTGTGCCTATCTTTTTGGGCAATTTTGCACCCTTCGGCGTTGCCGCCTCAAACTCTTTGGCTATGTCAGGATGAACGGCATAGAGAAAGCCGCGCTGCGCCTGTGATTTAAATGGCATAGTTTAATCCTTACCAGGGCGAATACCCATGTTCTTTTGCCCACGCATGATTAGATTCCCTTCTCCGCCTATCTTCGCGCTCTGCCTCTGTAAATTTCTTGGCGCGTTTTAACGCTCGGCGCTTGGCGTAATTAGGCATATTATAGCCTTCCTAAAATAAAACCAAAGCCAAAAAGAATTGACCCAAAAATTGATAAACAAATTAAAGTAATCATATTTATTTACTCCCAACATGTGCAAGCTCAATACCTGCCGCAGCTCCAAGCCCAGCAGCACCGATACCGCCAAGAGTTGCAGCAGGAACCGGATTATTTAAAGCCCATGCCATTACGCGAGGGCTTCCGATTGTAAAGGCTCCAGCTTTTCCAAGCATGCCACTACGGCCAGTTGGCCATTTTGTAAATATTGGTAGTTTTCCATCTGGCCCAAGATAATCAGCGAGATGTGCGGCGTTTGCTTGTTGATGATAATCCGTTCCAAATGCAGCATCAAAATTTTTTAGTGTTTCTTGTGTGTTTGTGCGATTTTTACCAAATAGATTATTAATAAATCCCTGGGCACGGTCTTCACCGGTTGATATGTTTTGTCCTAATT
>CAIPPE010000004.1 GCA_903866825.1 uncultured Methylococcaceae bacterium | reverse complement strand
GCTTTGTCCGCCCAAGGCATCACCGGCGCGGACGCCAGAGCGTACACGTTGGTAAAGAGCGTATTGGTGGTCCAACCCACAGCCGTTCCCGTATCCTTCCACGAGGTGCGATTGGGTGAGAACATCCGCCATTAATAATAATTTCCAGGTGCGGAAAATCTTTCTTTAATTGATGAACCACATCGTAACGTAAGGGCGGAACTTCTCGATTTTGTTTGGGGGATAAACCTTTTAACCAGGCCTTTCTGGCATGCACAATAAACGTTTCGCAACCTGCCTCTGCCACTGTTGAAATAAAATCGACCAATTCGTCATAAGAATCCCGGTCATCAATACCAATTCTTGATTTAACAGTGACTGGAATATTAACCGTCTGAGACATTTGCGCAACACATTCAGCGACCAACTTTGGCTCAGCCATTAGACAAGCACCAAAACGACCGTTCTGCACCCGATCACTGGGGCAACCTACATTCAAATTGACTTCATCATAGCCATAATCCTCGACCATTTTGGCACAAGTCGCTAGATCTTTAGGATTACTCCCCCCTAATTGAAATGCCACTGGACTTTCTTCTGGTCGGTGCTGTAAAAAACGATGATGATCCCCGTGAATTAAGGCACCCGTTGTTACCATTTCGGTATACAACAACGCATGCGCTGAAATCAGGCGATGAAAGAAACGGCAACGACTGTCCGTCCAATCCAGCATCGGGGCAACGCAGAACTTTCTGCTTATTTTATTAGTGTGATTTAACATAGTGCTATCTTGGTGCATGAACCGACTCGCGCGGCAAGACTTCACGCTCAATGACGAACAATGTTTGTAGCTTTGCCACACTTAAGTCATAAGCGATTTGCAGATTCATCCAGGATTGAGCGTCACTGCCAAAATAGCGTGCTAGACGCAAGGCAGTATCAGGCGTAATCCCCCGGCGTTCTTTGACAATTTCATGCACACGGGTAGCGGGAACGCGTAGTGCTTTTGCCAAGGCGTTGACGCTTAGACCCAGAGGAATCAGGTAATCTTCACGCAGGATTTCGCCCGGATGAATGGGGCGCATACCTTTTTCTATCATGGATTTTTCTCCTCAACGAAAACGTTTAGGTGACTGCCCTTCAAACAAGGCTTGGGTTTCTTTGCAACGAAATGATTTAATCATGGCGCCAATAATATTACGCTTTGCGTAATACGTAAAGCAACGACTTTGATTAATCTTTAATAAATGTGAACTTGTGTCAAGCAACTGGAAAAAGAAAAACAGCAGGGTAAAGCAGGAAATCTGGGCAAGCAGTTGACGGTGATGGATGCTGTTATTTTAGATGAGTTGGGTTACCTGCCGTTTCCTAAATCGGGCGGCGCGTTACTGTTTCACCTTATCAGCAAGCTCTATGAGAAAACATCACTGATCATTACTACCAATCTAACTTCGCTGAATGGGTTCAGGTATTTGGCGACGCCAAGATGACCACCGCTTTGTTAGATCGAGTAACCCATCACTGCGATATTCTTGAAACCGGTAATGACTCCTATCGATTTAAGCAGAGGAAAAAGATCATCGAAACGCAATAACTTATTAATCTATCTGGATATTTTTCGACACTTTTTACTGGTTAAATTTGGATGCTGATTGACATCTATCCAACTGGCGGTGAACTTTTCATGCTGACAACAGGGGGGGATAAAATTGGATTTTTTTTGTATACATCACGACGGTTACCAATGTTTACAACAAGGACGCACAAAATTCAGTCCTGCATCTCGCAAATTATCCGATGCTCACCTACTCGGTAACGCCAGAGATCGCCAAGAGAGCCGGTCAATGCCTTACCTAAGCTGCGCGGATTTTCAAGAGCCGCCAAGGGTTGACTCAAGAATGTTGTCATTCGCTTTGCCTCGACTTTATCAAACTTCGACAACTGTTTGGTTGCAGTTGCTGTTAATTCAATCCGCCAGACCAAAAGAATCCTCCACTTCATTCAATGTGAAAGTCTTCTCTTCACCTTTCTTAACTCGCTCTAATACATTAGCAGCCAAATAGTAATCTTCCATATCCTCAAGTCCACGTTCGATAATTTCACGCAAGTAATATGTTTTTGTGCGACCAGTCTGGACAGCTAGATTGTCAAGTCTTTGTTCAACTTATGGTGTCAATCGAATTGAAGTAGGCATATTAAACTCTGTTGAATAAAGTCATTAAATACATGTATTCAATATATCACAGTCCTTGATTTAATGTGCCTTGCAAAATCGGACATAAAGCATGCCCGATTAAGGACTTGCAAGGATTTAGTTAAGGCGCAACAGTAACTTTTTGTACAGGCGTATACTCACCATTCGCATCACCTTTATCCCACCATCTTAACCGATACTCACGTATCTCGGGCGCGGTATCAACCAGCAAAGCGCGGTCATCGTACCAGGGTTTCGTTACTGCAATACTCAAAACCTCCCACGGACCACCATTACGGCGACTCTCAACGATCACTCCACCATGATTATATTTGGTAAAGGTCAATTTAAAGCGCTCAATGGTAGGTCCACGTTCTGTTGTCACTGTAAAATCAGGCACATCAGAGTCTGCCGTGCTCTGAGTCCCTATAATACCCAAGTCTTTACCTACTACCAGGTTATAAGTCGCGGCTATTTTAATGCGTTGGATCAGATTAAATAAGCGCATCAAAACACCCGGCAACACCGGCACAGGCTCAGGATCAAAAACCACATGGGCGGGTAATGCCACCAGCTCACTACCTGAACCCGTCCTTATCAGCGCTTTAAAAGCCGAAGCTTCCATTGCATTTTTCCGAACGGCGGGGCTCCAGCTCTGTACCAGCCAGATATAAAAATCAATATCCGCCAGGGTACTGGCAATATCATCGAGAGAAAAGCCAAGCTCCATGCGATGAACCGGCAGCTTGGTGCGAAAATGAGCCAGCCAAACACAGCGTTCGGCCTCACTTATTAAGAAAGCAACATAACTGACTTTCTCAATGCCTACAGAGAGAACTTCAGACCTTACGCGCACTTATAAAAACTAATCGTGATCCGTCCCTGGTGCTTTGTAGGAAGCTATAATACCTAACGTGAGATGCCTAACACCTCTTTTTAACTCATCGGGTAGCTGATATTACCCGATATGGTGCTAATAACACCCCTGTGACAAGCATAGAAATGGCTGAAGGCTGCTATTTTTGAAGGCTATTCACCCACTATCACTAAAAATAACACTCACAATCAGGCTCAACAAGCTGATGCGGCCTTCTTCACCACTATCAGAACAACTAAAAAAGGTGGGAGTATTACTAATACCTTGCAAAGTATTAGCAACACCTCGGCTATAGACCCTATTTTAGATAAGGGATAGTTATAAATAACTTTATTTACAAGCTAACTGAGAAATCCTTACGATTGGTTGATAGGTAACGAATATATTAATTTTTGGGAGTAAAATATAACGAAAGTTTTTCATATATCGCAAAAATAGATAATTAATGCAAAACCACGAAAGACGAAATTTAACAGTAAAAATGATTAACCCTATCGACAAATGAAAAAAGATCTACCTTTAAAGAAAATAGACCCTTACCAATCTGAACGCACCAGCTTAATAATCTCTCTGATTTTTGTACTCTTATTGATGGTCTGGGGATTAGTGTTTAGTGAATTAACCACATCCAATATCATAGAGGTTGATGCAGCGGCTTATGTTATTAGTGGCATTATTAGTTTAGTAACGATCTTTGTATCGCGCTTGCAAGAAAAACCCAAATCTGACGATCACCCATTAGGCTATTCTGGCTTTATACCTATATTAAACCTGGTCCGCAATTTGATGATTATAGAAATTTGCATTAATGCAATTGGTGGCTCAATAGGTTCTTTGGTAAAAGGCCCACCACCGCCAGAGCACAATATTCTATTTTTATATGCATCAGTAACCTTGGTTTTTAATCTGGCTTGCGCTATTTATACGCATAAAGCCGCAGTTAAGCTCGATTCACCTTTGTTAAAAACAGATGCTTTAGAATGGAAACTGGATACCATTTCAAATATCTCAATTTTAATTGCCTTCGGTCTCGCTTTTGTTTTGGATAATACCGGAAATGCTAGATATGCTGCTTATGTTGACCCCGTTGTATGTATATTCTTTTCAATGTATATGTGTATCACACCAGCCAAGCTGTTTTTAGAAAATATGCAAATTTTATCCGTTGGCTCGGTTGATAAGGACACCTATAAATACCTGGTTGATACGTTTAAAGCTGAAATTCCGGTGTTTGCCACCCACTCTACGTATTTCACAATTTTCCATGTTGCCGGCATTTTATGGGTGAATGTTGAAATCTTTAAACATAAAGATATAGATCTGAGTCTGGAAACTATTTATGAATCAACCAAAAAATGCCAGATGATTATTAATAAAACCCACCCTCATAATAAACTGAGCTACACCTATCATTTAGATGCTTAATAAAATGCGTGCTGCCCAACGCCCGGCTGCGTTCTCAGAAAAACAGCCTATCAGTTTATTCATACTGATAGGCCTGTTAGTTATACTGCTGCATGTTTTGGCCATCAAATGGTTAGAAAATCCTCAGGATATACCGACCGACAGTAACCAGCCTGTTCCTTTTAAACTGGAAGTGTCACTACTTACAAAAAACAGCCCCAAATCAATAGCCGCGCCACCGACCATTAAACCCGCACCAAAACCGGTAACAAAACCAACTCCCGAAGTAAAACCTAAACCTGAACAAAAGCCAGAAGCAAAAAAAGCCGCCCCTATCAAAGAAAAATCTCCAGACATGGGTGAAATTGCGCAACTGATTAAAGCCAATTCTGTAAAAGAAGTGAGCAAAACTGTTAACTATAAACCGGGGCAACAAACCGCCCAAAGTGTTTCTGCTGCTATGGTGATGCCGTCTTCCGCTCAAGCCTCGGCTATAGACAACTTTCCAATCAGTGACATCCATAATCCAAGCCCGGAATATCCTGAAATGGCTATATTTTTAGGCTATCAAGGAAATTCCGTGATTCGGATTAAAGTCTCTGCCAAAGGCAGCAGTGAAGGTGTTGAAGTGTTAAGCAGCAGTGGTCATAAGATGCTTGATGAATCTGCGCTTAAAGCCCTAAAGAAATGGCGGTTTACGCCATCCAAACAGGGCAACAAAGCAATAGCAAGCTCTGTGGTTATTACCGTATCTTATGTTCTTTATTATCAACGATAGGTTTAGACTTCAGAATCACTAACATATCGGTAAGGTAAGTATTCCGCACGCCATAAATTGGCTTCTATTAACTTAGAAAGATCTGTATCTTTAAAATCCGTGCGTGTCGCCGAGCCATCTTCGAGTGCCTTAGCCAAAACCCGGGTTGCTACAAAGGTACTGATTTTTTTCAAATCCTTAATGGGTGGATAGATATAACCATCCTTACCCACTGTTTGTATATAATCCGCTAAAGCATAAGCTGACTCCAAGATCATCTCATCGCTTATTCGCTGACATTCTCCGATCACTGCAGCTAAACCTAAGCCAGGAAAGATAAAGGCATTATTACCTTGTCTAACTTGATAGTTTACCTCCTGATAGTTAACATCAGGAAATGGACTCCCTGTAGCCACGATTGCTCGCCCCAATGACCATTTAATAATGTCTTCTGGCATTGCTTCACAATTTGCATTCGGATTAGAGAACGGAAAAATGACCGGGGCAGCATGATGCTCAATCATCACTTTAACAATTTGCTCATTAAATATGCCAGCCGCACCGGATAAACCAATCAAAACATGAGGCTTTAAATTTTTAACCACCTCCAGCAACGTTGGAGTTTCGTTCTTTAATGCCCAGGTTTGGTAAATATCTTTAGGTTGAGCAAAAGGTAGCTTATAGTCCTCAAGATTTTCTTCTTCCAGCACCAGGCCATTGACATCAACCACATAAATGTGACGTTTAACGGCTTCAAGACTTAAACCGGCATTCAGCATGCCAGATCTGATGATGCCAGCTACGCCTATACCACCCGCGCCCGCGCCGACAACAACAACTATCTGGTCAACCAGTTCTTCACCTTTTTTATGGCAGGCGGATAATAGTCCAGCCAAAGCCATAGCGCCTGTGCCCTGGATATCATCATTAAAACAGGGGATGTTATTGCGATAACGGGATAGAACATCGAAAGCAACATCTTTAGTAAAATCTTCCCATTGAATAATTGCTTTTGGCCAGGTTACTTTCACTGCATTTACAAATTTATCAACCAGTTCAAAATAGGCTTCTTTCTCCAAACGCTGTTGTCTAATGCCTAAATAATGTGGATCGTCCAGCAACTCTTTACGATTAGTACCCACATCTAAATTGATCGGTAAACTTTGGAAAGGACATAAACCACCACCTACCGTGTATAGCGAAAGCTTTCCAATACAAATTGAAAGCCCACCCATGCCTTGATCACCAATTCCCAGAATTGCCGAGGCATCTGTAACGACTATCATTCGAACATCATTCAAAGGATATTGATGCATGATCTTTTCGGCACGATCAATATTTTCAGCCGATAATGTCAATCCTCTAGCCGTTCTATACAAACTGCTAAAGTGCTGAACAGCTAAACCAATAGTCGGTGTATAGACGATAGGCACCATTTCTTCCAGGTGTCTTTCCAGCAAGGCAAAAAACAGTACCACAGAACGATCCTGAACAGCCCTTAAAAATTGATACTTCGATAAATCATCTTTAAGCTTTTGATAACTGAAATAAAGCCGCTCAATTTGCTGCTCTATACCACTTACTAAAGGCGGTAATAAACCATCTAAATCTAAATCTATACGTTCTTGTAAAGTAAAAGCGGTCCCTTTATTTACCGCAGGTATTCTAAGCAAAGTCATTCCTTTGATATACACTTCCATATAAGTTGAATTTTGAGAGTCAACTTGATAATCAAAATAGTCGCTTAACTTTGTCATTAAGTGGATATGGGTAATCTCATAAAAATTCTTGGCTTTTTACAAGAGGGTTAAACAAATTATTCCAGCAAGATATAAAACTAACCCACTGATACCTGTGCAGAACTATAAAACAGGAACAACACTAACAGTTCCATAATAATTGAAGAATAAATATGTGTAAATCTACAATAAATAATATTTTAATGTTAACTTGCGCTAAAACAGTGCACAATGACTCCCCACGAACTTACATTCGTCCTCGCTGTTAATATTATCATCTATATGCTAATTGGAATCACCTGAAATTTAGATCGCCATTAGATTCTAGTGCTTTTGAAAGATTATAAGGATCCTGTACAATTTAAGAATGACACCCATAGAATCAATTTTATTTTCAAAATACTGAAATTAGTGATAATGTTAAAGCAATTGATACCCTGCCAATGATAGAACAATTAATGAGTATCAGGCGTTAGAAACAACTAAAATATTATGAGGAAAAAATAATGACTAAATTAAGAAACTTATTACCTGGTCTACTTTTGTTTCTTAGTATGAATGTATTTGCTGAACAACATGCTGATGGCGCATTGACTCACGCTAATGCAGCTCTTGCAAAAGGCAAAGAAGGCAATACATCAGCATTAGTGAGCCACGCTAGAATGGCTTTAGATGAAGCTTTGGAAGCTTCATTGGTAACAAAGAGCGTAACCAAAAACCATCTTGATGCAGCAGCTAATTCATTGCAGAAAGCAATTGATATTGGCAACCTGGGCCATGTTGGTCAAGCGACAAAAGCCATTGAGGAGGCAATAACTCACCTTAAAATGGCATCCAAACCATAAACCTTAAAAGACAAAAAACCAATACTTGCCGTATAAGGCTTTAATTTAAAATTGGCGCGCCCGGAGAGATTCGAACTCCCGACCAATCGGTTCGAAGCCGATTACTCTATCCAGCTGAGCTACGGGCGCATAATTTGTTGAAACAAAAAAAAAGCCTTACATGTTTGCAAGGCTTTCCTTTATTTGGCTCCCCCGGACGGGCTCGAACCGCCGACCTAATGATTAACAGTCATCCGCTCTACCGACTGAGCTACAGGGGAATAACACTTTTTATATATGGCGCGCCTGGAGAGATTCGAACTCCCGACCGCTCGGTTCGTAGCCGAGTACTCTATCCAGCTGAGC
>CAIPPE010000003.1 GCA_903866825.1 uncultured Methylococcaceae bacterium | reverse complement strand
GCACCTGCAGAAGCTGCACCAGCTGCGGCACCTGCGCCAGCGGCTCCAGCAACTAATTAAGAAAGGATTTACCAGCGCCCAATTTCTTAATTGGGCGTTATAGTCGCCAAGACCAGATTTTCATCTCTTCATAATATTCAGAGCGTACCTTAAGCTCATAATCAGGTTACAGAAAAACGGGGGCATTGAGTCTGGCTGTTGTGTAAACGCAAT
Source organism: uncultured Methylococcaceae bacterium (assembly GCA_903866825.1). Taxonomy (GTDB): domain Bacteria; phylum Pseudomonadota; class Gammaproteobacteria; order Methylococcales; family Methylomonadaceae; genus Methylobacter_C. The sequence goes on along the minus strand of CAIPPE010000003.1, from coordinate 3,473 downwards.
AATGCTCTGAGACTATTTCATTAAAAATCAACGTCAAAGAAGTGTGGTTTTCTCTTATTTGTAAATGAGCAACTTTTTTGCCTGTTTTGTTGTTTTGTAATAATACTGTAATAAAGCTTGGTTATTCTTGCCTCAGTTTTTTTGATAACTACCGAGAGCAAATAATGAAATTCTCTAAATTGACTTTGGCTATTGCTGCCACACTGGGTGCAAGCGTATCGTACAACGCAGTTGCATTAGATCTTTATGTCGACACAAAAACCAAGCAACTTTTTGCGGAACCCGGTCGTGGTCGTGTTCTTTTGGGTGCTTTTGAAAAAGTAGGTGAGTCATCATCAGCTCCGGGCGCTTCTCATTCAGCGGCTCCAGCAACAACAACTGCAGAAGTGGCTGCTATTAAGCAGGACCTGGAATTAAAAACAAATGCAATTAAAGCCTTAGAAGAGCACGCGGCTGAAACTTCATCACCTGCTTTAGCGCATGTAAAGCTTGATGATGGTATCCATTTTGAAACTAAAGATGGTAACTTCACTGCGGGCATTAATGGTCGTATACAAGCAGATTCTCAGTCTAATGTTAATCAGCAATTACCCGTTGATTACTTGAATACAAATGCGGCTGGGGCCCCTGTCAACCAATTAGGCGTTCCCTCAGAATTGAACAATGGCGCAACCTTACGCCGTTTGCGTTTTGGGGTTGAAGGTACTTTCTTTAAGACCACAGATTATAAGTTTGAATATGACTTTACCCGTGGTAACGGTTTAAATGCCGGTGGTATTACCGATGCTTTCGTACGTTATAACTTTTCAAACCCTTTCTCAGTCAAAGTGGGTTCTTTTAAAGAACCGTTCAGTTTAGAAGAAGCGACAAGTAACCGTTACACTACGTTTATTGAACGTAACATGGCAGTTAATACCTTCATTGATAACTTGAATACCTATAAAGTAGGTATCGGTGCAAACTATTCAGCGGATCGCTGGATAGTTGGTTCATCATTCCAAACTGAAGGTGTAGGTGGATATAACAATGCTTATGGTAACAGTGCATTGTCAAGTAATACAGGAAGTGCTATTAATAATAACGGTGGTGTTAACCGTAATGGCGGTGGTGGTGATACCAGTTGGGAAGCTAACACCCGTTTAGTTGTTACGCCGTGGAATGAAAGCAAAACAAAATTCTTGCATGTCGGTGCATCTGGCTCATATATCAATATCAATAATAACTACCTAGGTACTGGAGCTTACAGTAACGGTGGTGTTATTTTTGCTAACGGTATCGGTAATAACGTAGATCGTACCTCAATATTAAACACAGGCAATTTGACGGCGGGTAATAAGGGCGCTAAAAATAGCTTTCAGGCAGACCACTTAACACGCTTTGGTGCAGAGTCGGCTTTAGTCTATGGGCCGTTCTCAGCTCAAGGCGAATATATTCAAACTGATGTTTCAGGTCATGGTTATGCCAGTAATGAGACTCTAAATGGTTATTACGGTTATGCAACTTACTTCTTAACCGGTGAGTCACGTAACTATGCAGCTAAGACAGCTTCTTGGGGCCGCCTTAAACCAAACAGAAACTTTGATATGAAAGGTGGATGGGGTGCATGGGAAATTGCAACTGGCTATGATTACCTGAATTTGAATGATCATGTGATCCAGGGTGGACGAGCTTCTACTATAAAAGGGGGTATTAACTGGTATCCAAACTCTCATCTTCGTGTAATGGCAAACTATATTCATGCATTGGATATTAGTTCAATTAACGCTCAAACTGTCACTGGGGCGATCAATCCAACATCAAGAGCTTTTAATAAAGCAGATCTTGATATGATTGAAACCCGTGTTCAAGTTGACTGGTAAGCTATCTGATTGTTTTTAGTCCTCAGGAAATAGCAATCGATTTAACATTGCTCGATAGCTAAAGCAACTGGAGACAATACTCAACGGCACTGTAACAGGTGCCGTTTTTTTTGCCTAAAATTCTATTACCTTTATTTTGATGCAATTATAAGTGACTAATATAATTCACGGTTCTATAATGGTCTGAGATATATTTTCATGTGCCATAGATTAGTCGCTATAAAGAAAGCCTGTTATCCTTTACCACAGGCCAATATCACATCCTTTTATGAGTTAATAGCATGATCATTAATGATAATAATCCGTTAGGACTGAAAGCAATACAAGAGAAAATGCAGGAATATTTCCAGACTCATTGGAAGCTGTTTCTAATAGAAGGGATCTTTCTAATAATTTTAGGGCTGATAGCCATCTTGGTGCCGCATTTTTTTACTGTAGCGATAGTGGTTTCCCTGGGTTGGATACTTTTGTTGGGTGGCGTCATGCTTGTTACCAGGGCTTTAATGTTTATTGATATGCCGGGTTTTGGATTGTGGTTGTTTATGGGCGTTTTGCAAGCAGGGATCGGTTATTTGTTTTTATCGCAACCCTTAGATGGTATCTTGACGTTAACACTGTTGATGACCTTGTTTTTTGCCTTAGAAGGATTGGCTAAGATAGCTTTCGCCTTAATGATGCGGCCATTGACTCATTGGGGTTATGTGTTTTTTAGTGGGATTACTGCCTTGTTTTTGGCGATAGTCGTGTGGGCAGGATGGCCAGGCACGGCAGAGTGGGTATTAGGCTTAATATTCGGTATTAATCTATTTTTTGGTGGTTGGTCTTTGGTTAATATCAGTTTGCACCATAAAGTTGATTAATAAAGCAGGAATAAAAAGGCATTACACATCCGACATAATGCGATAGCATTTTAAACGAATGTGACAAGCCTTCTGAACGAATGCGATAGCACTTTGAGCTAGTGCGATAAGACATTCCAGTTGTTGTGTATTCACATTGACCTTATGTGCATGCACATTGACACAAAAACAATGCACATCTTGATGAATGTGTATTCACTTTGCATAAAATGCATTACACATGATTAAAATGTGAATAAGCTTTCAAAGCAATGTGATATCACAGCTTAAGCAATGTGACTTCGCATTCCGAAGACCTGTGGCTACAAAACCAGTTAATCCAAGTTAGATTTAATCAAGCAAGGTATGGAATGGGATATAATTAATAAACCAGGATTAATTTTAATCAGTTACTTTGAGACTTGATGTTAAATTTTAAGAATATAGCGCTGCGTCGTGGCGTGCGGGTGCTGTTTAGCAATTCATCTTTTACGATTCATAAAGGTCAAAAAGTAGGCTTTACAGGCGCCAATGGTGCAGGTAAGTCTAGTCTATTCGCGTTAGTTAAAAACGAGCTCCATCTGGATGAAGGCGATTTTTCTATGCCTCCCAATTTGGAGATTGCTCATGTGGCACAGGAAACGCCTGCAGTCGCGTGTTCTGCAATTGACTATGTTATCGATGGTGACCATGAATATAGACGCTTACAAGCTCAGTTAAAGAAAGCCGAGCAAGATGATGATGGTTTAAAGCAAGCTGAATATCACGCACTGTT
>CAIPPE010000002.1 GCA_903866825.1 uncultured Methylococcaceae bacterium | reverse complement strand
TGTGTTGTTTTGTTTTTTTTGTCATTAACTCATGATACAGGACTGAGCAACGGGTGCTTGATTTTGTCCCGGCTTAAATTGGAAGCCCAGAAAGACAAGCAATAAATAAAAAAAGTAATTTCTTCATAAGTTAAAAGCTCATGCCATTTTCTATTGGATTTTTCACCAGGAATATACACCATTGCCCTACCTAATGGTCAATCGCTAATAAATATTTAGATCAACAATCGCAGGTATAGCGTTTTGATCAATGATAACTATAAAACGATTTAATGCAGCTAAAACGTAAAAAATTCTGACATAAAGCGAATTTTAAGGAATAGGTGTTCAAATTGGATCAGAATATCCAAACAATACAGACTTTAAACTTACTGTTTGCAAAGCATGTCGCATTTGTCATCAAATTGTCATAAAATGAAAGGGGTATACTAAATCTTATTCGTGAAGGTCGTAAATGATACACATTGTAATTGAAGGCGCTGAACATGCAGGAAAAAGCCACGCTTTAGCTTTGATTGGTAAGCAGCTTAGAGAAATGGGATTAGATGTAGTTATTCAATCTGAATCTAGTCACAACGCACCTTTTCTCGCTATGAGCAATGAAGAATTGATTGATCATTTAAGACAATCCAAAATTGTTTTAACTGCACTTAGAACAACTTAGCCCCCGACTTTATCCAAGTAACAATTTAAGCTAAAGCATTTTCAGTAACTTTATTTACCTTATCAGGCTCAATTATTGCTCACCTGTCAGTGTCGGTTGATTAATATTACATTCTGAAACAGCTTTATTACCAAGCTTACGTTGTTCTTCAGTCATTTCTCCAACTTTCACCATGTAAACCATTTGAAATAAATCCTTTTTTCCAAAAAAAACGTTCAATTTCATCTTGATCACCAAATGCCGCACATCCACCTGACTTTAACTCAAACATCAGTTCGCTATCATTCACAAGGGTTGGGGTCAAAGTAGCTGAAGGACAACTCCGGAGTATCAAACTTTTTTAGAATTCAAAATATTGTTGTGGAGACTTGACCGATCTGGGAAGATCTTGATACTCGAATGACTCAATCCATTGACCGGGATACTCTTCCAAAGATTTGCCAATCATTCCGATAGAATCTTTCATAGAATCAGTAGCAACACTTGAGTTATTTTTAGATTGTTGGTTTTGGCGTGGAACCAAACCCAGTGGCTTTACCCACATCATTTTCTGATATTGATTAGGAATATTTTTAATTCCTAGATAAACCCAACTTTCCGGGTGTGGTAAACCCGAGGCTATAGGCTGTCCGGAGTCAGGCAAACGCCATAGAAATTTGATCTGGCGTGGCACAACCGCCTAAAATCAGGATTGAAAATACACAGATGAACATTATATTTTTCATAAAAATCCCTTATACAAAAATATCTGTTTAATAAAAATTCCTGAAGTATTTGAGGTCAACCTTATTACGGATTAAAGATAATTGTTGAAATAAGTATGGGTGTACAAAACACAAAGGCGAATTTAATGGCCTTAAAAAGCGTTATAATCCGCAGAGGTTTGTAATTGAAAACACCGGCAACGCAGTCTGGGATATGCAATTCATCTAGCCGTTCAAATCTGTACATACAAAGGAACAATTGGATTATGCTGCGACATCTCATAGTACGTCCTCGACTAACGACAACATTAATCTTTATTGGAGTTATCCATTTCTTTATGTTGCCTGAAAACTGGCGGACCGTTACGAAATTATTGACGGCATGGGATTTTGGTATCTTCCTTTATCTTATACTGATTTCAATCATGATGAGTAGATCTAATTTAGATACAATAAGATCCCGGGCGACTGAACAAGACGAGGGGGCTTTAATCATCCTTGTCTTCACTATCATTACGATCATAGCAAGCATAGTGGCTATTGTGGAAGAACTGGCAACAGCAAATGCTCAACATGCCACCACTCATGTCCACATCATTCTAACGGCAGTTACAATCTTCTTATCGTGGATGTTCATGCAAACCATGTTTGCATTGCATTATACCCATGAATATTATAATGACCGGGCAAAAACCAGGAATGCCGGACTAAAATTTCCCGATGAAAACCTGCAACCCGATTATTGGGATTTTATATATTTCTCATTTATTATTGGCACATCAGCTCAGACAGCTGATATTAATATTACTTCAAAATCCTTTCGTCGTCTTGTTACCCTTCATTGTGTTATTGTATTTTTTTTCAACATAACAATTTTAGCGTTAACAATCAACATAGGTGCCAGTCTACTATAACCTAATTAACTTATTTGTCATCTTTGAGTGTTAGCATCTTAACCTGCTAGCCCTCTTCAGCCTCGTCGATCTAAATGATCTCTGGGGCTTTTTTTATTCAAACAGCGTTGATCAATAGACCTCAATTAACCCATTTTGGCAGCCTCACAGTTTTGGGGAATAGGAATTTTAATTGGTTATCGTTAGAGCTTTTATTTATCGTAAAGACACTATGCTATGCTCCGAAGTATGCTCATTAGCTAATTTTAGCAAGCAAACTGTTAAGAATTTCCAGTATATAGTTGCATGCTGTTAACGATAAAAAGGCAGGTAGCGTCATAGTACAAGAATCCCGATAGCTGTTTAAAAACAGTTACCGGGATATAAGGGGAGGACAGCTTAGTTAAATAGATCAGTGATCAAATTAACGTTACTATCCGCTGCATGGTTCAAGTATGGCAGATTAAAACCTTGTTCCAGAGTTTTCAGCAGAGAGAAGTGATTATAGGGTACTGAACTTTGTAAGCCTTTAGAGCCATAGTTGCTATCAACGATAGCAACAACCTGGTTAGGTAGTGAGCTATAGTCGTTCTCGTCCCATACCACCACGATCACATTGTTACCTTTTTGCCAAACTGGAGATGCTTTGATGTCGGTTACTAATTGTTTCAAAGTTGCATCACCTTGTGCAATAGTGCCAGCATCAGATGAACATCCAGGTCCTACTTCACCAGTTCCACGACCATGTTGATCATGACATTGGTTTGGTGCAATAAAAGAGAAGTTTGGTACATTGCCGCTTTTCAGATCAGCATATAGACTTTCAAAACCAACGATATTATTTAAGCTGTTGAGCGGGTTAGTTCCTGCTTGAATATTGGCAAAATAAGCAAAAGGATTGTGCTTAACTGCATATAAATGAGGCACGCCAGTAACAGGAACAGGAGTAGCGTCTGTTAACAAACCGTCACTCCAGTTAACATTGTCTGCACCGAAAGCAGGTAAGTTTTCTTGATAAGATTTCCAGCTTTTGCCCACTGTAACCAATTGGTCGGCAATAGTTATACCCCCTGTTTTAGCGGGAGCTAAGGGATAGTTATAAATTGGAGCAGATAGGCTACCTTCATTACCGGTATCCTTAGCTGGAGTTGCACCATCCAAACCGGAACCAGCGATTGGGCAGATATTAGGAGCACCTTCCAGAGCTGGCGTGTTTAAAATCAAATTCGATTTACAAGTGGCATTATGCCAATCTGGAGAGTTATCATTAATCACTCCAAAGTTTGAACCGCCTACGATTTCCAGGTAGTTAGTCAAACTTGGGTGGCCAACACCATAATAGTTAGTAGCTAAGTTGGCTTCATAAGCATAGGAGTTAATGAATGGTGCATCAGTATTACCAATAATTTGGTAAAAATAATGATTTTCCATAACGATTACAAATGCATGATCTAAATGAGGAATCGGTAGCTTGGTATTTACTTGACCGGCGGAAGCAACACCATTCAGTAGAGCAGACATTGCTAAAGTAATAGCTAATTTTTTCATAATGACTCTTAATATAGTAAGTAATCTTCAAGGCCTTCTAGACACTTCTTTCACGGCCAGTGTAGGTGTAGGCTTATGAGCGTTGCCATACCCGACTGAAAACTATACTGCTTACATATTAAGTTTTAATGACACTTAAAAAATAACCATACGTTATTAAAGAAAAAACCCGTACCCAACTGCTAGTATAAATTCAAACTATTAGATCCAGAATCATTATTCGCGTGGCGTTTCGAAGGCCGGATTATTAATGCAAAGAAGCCCCCTGTTAATGCTCCGACAAGGTGTGCCTCGGAGGCTACATTTATACCACTGACAAGACTTTTATCTGCGCTGAACAAATAGATGCTAAACGCAGTTGCTATCAGCCAGGGCGCAAACCAATAAGGGCGAGCTATCATAAGCGTCATAACAATGGCTGAAAATGCTGCGCAGTTTATTCCGGAAAGTCCGGCATAAACCTGATAACTTCCAAAAAAGATAACGGCTAGAGACACTGACAAGGTCGATACCGTAATCAACGTTAAGGTCGCTGCTAATCCGTAGGACTTTGCGTATTTTTCATATAATATTACAAATAATGACGCATCGGTTACATACTGACTCCAGGTAATATGGGCGAGATGGCTGCTGAACAGCCTCCACACCTCCCCTGACCTAGCCAAATCCACATCCAGAGAGACAAGACTGCTTAATCTGGCAGAAGCCGTTACGATTGCAGCCACCAACGCAATGGCAACAAGGATCAGTTTTGACGACGCGTTGCCCAACAGAGTGCTCCGACAAGAATAATAGAAATAAAGCCGAATGATCCACCACCCGTTGATTTATACTTATCGACTCTACTCCAATAGTCGTTTGCCATTATGGTTTTTTCAGTGGATGCGGTGTTATCTCCAATAACGACCGACATAGATACCGCATGGGAAGCATCGTAGGCCTTAAATTTTTCAAGTGTCTGGGTAAGTGAATTACCTAAATCAGTCGTAGCCGCAAGTAAACCCTGTTTAGATTCTTCTTTTGCAGTGCTAACTCTCGAATAGCTTGATGAATTATCATTACGTTCATCAGAGCCATTCGCCTTAAAGATCATTGCGTTGTTTGCGATATGTATCACTTTGCCATCAATAACGGTCGAAGTCTTGGTTTCAACACCAGGAATTAAAAATGCACCGACAATAGTCAAGTCGGCTAACCCTGCTGCTCCGGTTTGTTGAACAGATTGGTCCTGTTGGTAAGAAAGTAAAATTACTATGTCAGCGGCATATAGCGCCTGGATACGGTCAAAAGAAATTTTTGAATTTAAATCATCACGCGAAACAACAGAGACTGATTTTATGAACTTGGGATTAGCGAGCAGTTGATCTTTTAGCTTGTCAGCAGCTAAATGAAGAGTGGTATCTGGGATAGGTTGTGATCCTGTACCGTGAACAAAGATAATAGCAACTGATGCTGGAAATGTAAGCGGTATTTTTTTTTCAGTGATATTTTGAGAGTCTTTCACATTGCTAATAACTTCTGCTAAAGGCAGTGATGCAGAGCTTCGGATAAAATCATTATGCGCACATCCCGAGAGACTCGTCATGCTAAAAGCAACCAGGAAAATTAGAACGGTTGAATTAAAGGAATTCATTTTAATTATTGATTCACTAACTGTGTCATTTTTATGAAACATAACGTGGCTCCAATGGACGTTTATTTAAGGAGAATTACGTATAGAAGAAAGCAAATCAGATGCCAATTAATTAACACATTAAATATTAATAGGTTAAGATTTTTTACTGGTTATTAATCATGTAATATAGTCATTTTATGAATACACGATATACATTTTATGAACACAATAACGCCTGATCAGTACGCATTTTTTACTCAAATAGCAGACTTGGCTTTTGTAAATCCATTTAGCAAAAAACGCGAACAGGCTGATTGGCGAATACTCAATCAAAATCCGAAAGCAATGTCTTTAATAGAGCGGCGAAAATTGTTGGTTGCTAAAATTGATTTGCATTTCCACGAACTGACCCGGAATAATCCTTTTGATATCCGCCATTATCAGGGCAAAACCCAAGATACACTGCGCTTGGCCTGGTTGGTAAAGTCTTTTTACAGCTATCAAGAACTGTTTACTGAACATATTAAAGCGCAGCAACAAGCAGGGGATAAAGCGCTGGAACTAGACTTTGCGATAGCCATTCTCGATCACTTTGAACAAGCTGGCTTCAGTCGACAAGAAGCGACACACTTTATCGCGTTACTGTTTCAGTTACAGAGGGCTTTTAGTTTTATCGATGAAGCAGTTTCTGGCACAAGCGAAGCTATTATTGAGTTACGTAAGCGGCTTTGGAACAATATTTTTACCTTTAACCCATAGTGGTACCTGAGCTATCTATGCAATCGTATGGAAGATTTTTCTTTATTGTTGCTGGGTGAAACTGGAACAGGTAAAAGTTTGGTCGCCAAAGCGATTGGTTGTTCTGGTTATATTCCTTTCGATAGCGCATCCCGCCGGTTTGTGGAAAGTTTTACTACTTCTTTTAAGGCTATTAACCTATCTCAATTTTCGCCGGGCGTACTTGAATCAGAATTATTTGGCCACAAAAAAGGCGCCTTTACCGGAGCCACCAACCATCATCCTGGCCTGTTTGCAAAATGTAGTCGATATGGATCAGTTTTTATTGATGAAATAGGCGACATTCATATTCCCATCCAGGTTAAATTGTTAAATGTACTCCAGGATAGGTGTTTTAGCCCAGTTGGTAGTCTGGAACAACATCGTTTCGAAGGCCGGGTTATCAGTGCAACCAGCCGCCCCCTTGAACAATTAATTGAGACGGGGCAATTTAGAACCGATTTTTACTATCGCTTGTGTTCCGATGTAATCACCATGCCAAGCTTACGCCAACGCATACACGAAAATCATGCGGAATTACGGGAATTAATCGCTAGGTTGCTGCAACGCGTTATAAAATCACCCGATGAAAACCTTATTGATCGGATTGACGCCAGAATCAAGGAGGTTGTACCCAATGATTATCATTGGCCCGGCAATGTCAGGGAGTTAGAGCAATGTATACGACGGATCTGTTTAACAGGCACTTACCAAGGACAATCATTCACTGCTGTAAAGCCGATTAATGCCGTACCTTTTCAGATGGACGCCAATGACAATCACCCTTCAGCCCAACAACTATTGCAAACTTATTGCCGGTATTTATACGACCAACACCAAAGCTTTGAAACAGTGGCAAGGATTGTGAATCTGGATAGACGAACCGTAAAGAAATATATTACTCAAGGTAAGGCGTAGATTCCATCTTAATGGGTTTTTACTTATGGCGGGACTTATTCACAGAAGCAACTTCGCAATTTTGATTGCAACCAAACAGAGAGCTGCTTATGCCCCTTGCTGGCATTGCACCTGCAACAACAAAGAACCATATTCTCTGATGTGATAATTGTTGCATCGTTAATGATGTGCTCCCAACTTGCTGAAGACTTTCAGGAGACCTTGGCATGCGTAAATTCAACACCGCAATAAACACAAGCCTTATCTCTTTTTCTGAATTCCGTTTCTAACCAAGCTGGAATGCTCCAATTATTCGTAATCATCTCTGTACCTGGATATTAATTAGAGAGAATGTATTTAACGCCAAATAATACGTAATGAAATCCAATTTACCATTTTTAGGATATACTCTGAACCACTACTCATCAGTTCAAACATTGTCTTTATGTGGTTTTTTTATTATAGTATTCTTATTTTAGGTAAAGACTATGTGTTTTAGTGCAAACATGTCGCTCGGACTTGGGGTTATCGGATTCGCAGCTTCAACTATAACCTTTCTGGATCAAACAGAAACTTTTTGGGTACGATTCGCTAGAGCTTATGCTATTTTCCATTTTTCCCTGATGGAATTGATTCAGTATTTTGCTTATCCCGTTGCCGACCAATGTGGCTATGGACTGAATCTTTATTTAAGCGAATTATCCACTTACCACATCGCGCTTCAAGCATTGGCTATTATGCCTGCACTGGCAACCTACTCCACTGATCAATCAGCTCTTAAAAAAGCGACTCTAACAGGTGCCACTTTAAGTTCTCTATTCCTGATCTGCACTTTTCTACCCAGAGAATGGCAATTGTTTGGCCTAACTCCTAGCTTTATTGGCAACATGGTGGCTTGCTTATTTATGGGAACCTATCATATTGGCTATCACATATCGAGCGCCTTTGGAACCTTTGTTACCCACGGCTCACTTTTCGCACTTGCGTTCAGTGGCTTCCTCTGGCAAAACAACAGACGCATTGCCAGCTACCATTGTTTTATGGCGTTAATGACTTTATTCATGCCCCAATGGGTATTGGGTGTATCAACAGGTGAAGCGGCAGCGATTTATTGCTTCTATTCAATACCAACTACCGTCAGCTTTATGCCCTACTTTAAAAAGTATTTTGTAGTAGGCAATCGTATAGATAATGAACCTATTTCTGTTTAGAATTTAAAATAATGCTGGCATTGTACTTGACGGGTCAAGATGACTTAACATCGAGTCAATGCCCATTGCACGTGCTCTCTGACCAATTCTGAGGCATGCTTAAGCTTATCTGTTAAAGCCTCAATCACTTTCGGCGAAGGGGGTGCATTACCCAAAGCCACCGCGATATTTCTCAACCAACGCTCATGTCCAATACGGCGTATTGCAGAGCCTTCGGTCTTCTTTAAAAAAGTGGCTTCATCCCAGGCAAACACAGCTAAGAGTTGCTGGGTATTGAGTTGTTGACGAGGATTAAAATCAGCTTCGGCTGTCAATTTGGCAAATCGGTTCCAGGGGCAAATAATCTGGCAATCATCACAGCCATAAATCCGGTTACCGATTAACGGCCTAAGTGATTCTTGAATTGAACCTTGCAATTCAATCGTCAAGTATGAAACGCAACGCCTGGCATCAACCTGATAAGGGGCAACAATTGCCTGAGTGGGACAAACGGACAAACACGCCATACAATCACCACAATGAGCGGTTGTAGCCTCATCAATTGGCAACGGTAAATTGATAAATATCTCGCCTAAAAAAAACCACGAGCCGGCTTTACGGTTAATTAAATTTGAATGCTTGCCTATCCAGCCTAACCCGGCTTTTTCTGCCAGGGCTTTTTCCATGACGGGCGCACTGTCAACAAACCCCCTCATGTCTACTTTGATATTAGCGCACGAGAAGGTTTCGGAAACTTCAGCCTGAATTTTATCCGCCAGCTTTTGCAAGCGGTTACGCATCATTTTGTGATAATCCCGACCTAAGGCATAGCGGGATATATAGGCAACCGTAGGATCTTCCAATACCTGATTCATATCAGCGGCAGACTCGGATTGATAATCCATGCGCACCGAAATAACCCTCACAGTCCCTTCTTGTAATAATTCGGGGCGACTGCGCTTAAGGCCATGTCGCTGCATATAATCCATCTCACCGTGATAACCTTTGGCTATCCAGTTTTCCAGATGAGTTTCTGCCGCGCTTAACTCTGTATCGGTAATACCGACTTGCTGAAAGCCTAGTTCCTTCCCCCACTGCTTAATCAGTAGGCTCAGGTGAGTAAGATCTTTAGGGCTAAGCAATTTTAATAACCGTCATAGGCTAAAAACCAAACAAAACCTTAGGCGTTTCCTCTTGCTCTGGCTTGATTTTTAGAACTTCCGGATGGTTTTCGGGCCTGATTAGAAGGCCTTGAAGGTCTGGGTGCACGGGGCGGTTCTGGGGGCATGGGGGGTGCAATGGCGGATGCTTCAAAGCCAGCCACCTGTTCACGCCGAATAGCAGTACCGATTAACTTCTCAACCAGGCGCAATGCTGACACTTCGTCATGAGAGACTAAGGATATCGCCTGACCTTCTTCGCCGGCCCTGCCTGTACGCCCAATTCTATGCACATAATCAGCCGGCGAACGAGGCAGCTCATAGTTAACCACATGGGGCAGCAACGCGATATCAATGCCTCTAGCAGCCACATCCGTAGCGACTAAGACTCTAATTTCACCGGCTTTAAAACCTGCCAGCGCACTGGTTCTGGCACCCTGACTTTTATTGCCATGAATGGCCGCCGCGTTGATATTAATCTTATTAAGTTTTTCGGTTAATCGGTTAGCGCCATGCTTAGTGCTGGTAAATACCAGAACCTGCTGCCAGTTATTGGTTTTAACTAAATGGCAAAGCAGTTCGGCTTTATTTGCCTTATTACATAGATAGGCAATTTGCTCGACGGTTTCTGCCGCTGTGTTGCGGGGGGCTACTTCAATTTTTATAGGGTTAATCAACAAGCCCGTCGTGAGCTTACGTATTTCTTCTGAGAATGTGGCTGAAAACAGTAAGTTTTGGCGCTTTTTAGGCAGCAAAGCAATTAACTTGCGTATATCACGGATAAAACCCATGTCTAACATGCGATCGGCTTCATCCAAAACTAATGTTTCAACTTTGTCTAACTTGACTGCATTCTGATTGACCAGATCAAGTAATCGACCTGGAGTTGCAACTAAAACATCCACACCGCCTCTTAAACGCATCATTTGAGGATTAATTTTGACACCGCCAAAGACCACTTCGGTTTTTAATCTGGGATGTAAATGGGCACCGTATTTACTCACTGACTCTCCCACTTGCGCAGCCAGCTCCCGTGTTGGGGTTAGTATTAATACTCTAACCGGACGGTTAGCACTGTAGTTATGCTGCGATAAACGATGCAAAATGGGTAGAGCAAAACCCGCTGTTTTACCAGTCCCTGTTTGAGCAGCTGCCAACAAATCATGGCCCTTTAAAACGGCGGGTATCGCTTGTAATTGTATGGGTGAGGGTGATGTATAACCGGCTTCAGCAATGGCTCTTAAGAGTGGGTCTGATAAACCGAGTTTTGAAAATGGCATGATTTGGGTCTCAATTGAGGGCTGCTTTGATGAGTTGCAGCGTGGTATAAAATAAATTGCTAACTAAGGATACAGCTTAACAATGATCATCAAGCTTAACTTGTCATCGTTTATTATCAACTGTGGATATTTAGGAGTCGGAATGGGAGAGGTCAACAAAGTGTTTGTTTCAATCTGAATAGGCATAAATTATACCATGAAGGCATGAGGGTCAGTACCAAATTAATTTTGCTGCCATGACAAATAATAGTAGTGCAAAATAACGCTTTAGTTTGAGTGCTGGCAGCTTGTATGCCAATTGGCACCTATTGGTGCGATTAGAATACTGCTTAAACCGGTCCCCCACAAATACAGGCAAATATACTTCGCGCGGTCAAGTTTTCGGTTTATTTAAAATAAATGGAAATTTAATGTCATCAAACTTTGCATCTCATTTTTGAAATGGGTGCCTAGATTGTCGACACAAGTATTAATGCTGTTTCTAAAAACATCAAAACGGTCGTAATGCTGACTATACAGAACCTGTTTTTTAACAAATCGCCCTAACCTTTCAATCAAATTCAGGTTAGGCGAATAAAGTGGCAAATAAAGTAATTCAATATTCAGCTCTTTTGCCTTGCTGGCGACGGACTGACATTTTTGATATCTGGCGTTATCCAATATTAGCGTAATGGGTCGCTTGTTATTAGCATAAGTAAATATGATGGCATACAATAAAGATTCGTCATTAGGTTGTGCGTCTAATCCCTTTTGAAAGATAGTAATGGCTTTAGGAATACTACCCTCTTGCTGTAATAGCAAACCATAATTATAATAGAGCCTAGGGTTGTGGGAATGTAGATTTACCGCTTTTTCAAAAGAAGCTTTTGCCAAGATATTTTGTTTCATTTCTACATATAAAAGCCCGATACTTTGCCAAGCATCGTCATTTTTATCATCCATCTT
>CAIPPE010000001.1 GCA_903866825.1 uncultured Methylococcaceae bacterium | reverse complement strand
CCGGTCTGTAACCCAACTGAGCGAACTCGACGTCCCATCCATATCTGCCTTCCTTCTTTTCAAAGGACATACTTAAATACCTTCAATGTTCAGGAACTATACCAGTAAATTACTATCACTATCACTATTACTATTACTATTGCTACTACTGGTAGGATTCTCTGCAACCTATTTTTTACAACGGCAAGCCTTTAACGCCGTCCACCAAAACCAACAAGACAACTTCGACTATCAGACACGGGAGATCATTCTTCGTATTGAGCAGCGGCTGGCAGCCTATGAACAAGTCCTGCTTGGAACCAAAAGCTTATTTGCCTCGTCGAAAAGTGTTAGCCGAAAAGAGTTTCGAAACTATGTGGAAAATCTGCAGTTAGAAAATCGTTTTCCTGGTATTCAAGGTATCGGCTTTTCGCTCATTATCCAACCATCAGAAATATCCAAGCATATTCAATCGGTCCGTAAAGAAGGTTTTCCCAGCTATACAGTACGTCCAGAAGGGGCGCGTGATCTCTACACCGCAATCATCTATCTGGAACCATTCATCGGTCGTAACCTGCGTGCCTTTGGCTATGATATGTATTCAGAATCGGTGCGTCGCCAGGCTTTGGAACAAGCACGTGACTTGGATAAAACAACTATATCAAGCAAAGTTAAACTAATACAGGAAACTGAACAGCAGGTACAAGCAGGCTTTTTAATGTACGTGCAGGTATACCGTAATAACCATCCACATGGCACCTTGACGGAACGTCGCGCTAACATTTACGGTTGGGTTTATGCACCGTTCCGGATGGATGACTTGATGCTAGGCATTCTTAGAGAGCAAACACAAAATCTTGATCTCAAAATATACGATGGTGAAATGACAACACCAGAAGCATTGATGAACAATATTGAAAGCGAATTTTCCCCACATCAAATCGACACGGCGCAATATCAATTTTCCCAGAAAATTAAATTTGGTGATCATATCTGGACTATCAGATTGTACTCTTTGCCAACATTCGAAGCCAAGATCGACATCGAACGAGTTATGGTGATACGTCTCGCGGGTGTATTGATAACTTTATTACTTACCTTTTTGATTATGCTCTTGTTCAGTGGACGGTCTAGAGCACTACAATTAGCAGAGTCAATGACGCGCGAGTTACGAAATAACGAAAATAACCTACGCAGAGTGTCTATGTACACTCGGAACTTAATTGAAGCCAGTCTTGATCCCTTGGTGACAATCAGTTCAGAAGGTAAGATTACCGATGTTAATTTTGCCACTGAACGTATAACAGGCATTGATAGGGATCATTTAATTGGAAGCGACTTTGCAGATTATTTTACTGATCCGGCAATAGCACGTGAAGGCTATCAACAGGTCTTCTCGCAGGGATTTGTAACCGATTACCCGTTGGCTATTCGGCATGTCTCAGGCAAAATCACTGATGTGCTCTATAACGCCAGCGTATATCGAAATGAAAACGGTGAAATTCAAGGAATCATCGCTGTTGCTCGTGACATCACTGAACGTAAAAAGATGGAAATCGCGCGGGAAAAGGCATTAAGCCTTCTCCAAAAGATTGCTAATCGAGTGCCCGGGGTAGTCTATCAATATCATTTGCGTAGCAATGGCAGCGCCTGCTTTCCATACGCCAGTGAAGGCATCCGCGAAATATATCGGGTCAGTCCTGAAGAGGTCTGTGAGGATGCGTCCAAGGTATTTTCTATTCTTCACCCTGATGACTATGACGGCATTGTTGATTCTATTCAGCAATCGGCAAGAAATTTAACTCAATGGTGTTATGAATATCGAGTGAAGTTTAATGATGGCACTGTTCGCTGGTTGCTAGGCAATGCGCTACCAGAACTAGAATCCGATGGCTCTACGCTTTGGCATGGTTTCATCACCGATATTACTGAGCGCAAACAAATTGAACAAGCCCTGAAAAGGGAAAGTGAAAAGAATCTTGCCCTGTTACGTAGTGCTAGTGATGGTATTCATATCCTTGATTTTGAGGGTAATATCATTGACGCAAGCGATTCATTCTGTACCTTGCTAGGCTATCAACGAGACGAAATTGTTGGCATAAACGTTTCCCAATGGGATGCTTTTTTTATCGGCAATGAACTTCTGCTTGCCCTAAGACAGCGATTTAGCAAACCAATCCGATCTCTGTTTGAGACCCGCCACCGACGTAAAGATGGAAGCCTTTTTGATGTCGAAGTCAGTTGTCTTCCCCTTGAGTTAGACGGCAAACCGGTGCTGTTCTGTTCCTCACGCGACATCACTGAACGGAAGCAAAACGAAGAGAAACTCCGTCTTGCTGCCAACGTCTTCACTCATGCCCGCGAAGGTATTATGATCACCGAATCGGACGGTACAATTGTCGATGTCAATGAGACTTTCAGCCACATCACTGGCTACAGCCGCGACGAAGTCCTTGGGCATAACCCGCGTATGCTCAGTTCCGGTCGTTATGACAATGAGTATTACGCGGCCCTATGGCGAGATCTAATCGAGAAAGGCCACTGGTACGGTGAAATTTGGAACCGACACAAGCATGGGGAAGTGTATGCCGAGATGCAAAACATCAGTGCTGTGCGTGATGCGCATGGTAAGATCCAGTATTATGTGTCACTGTTTTCCGACATTACGCAAATTAAAGATCATGAACAGGAGTTGGAGCATATCGCGCACTATGATGCGTTGACCAATTTACCTAACCGAGTACTCCTGGCAGACCGTCTACAACAAGCTATGCCACAGGTACTCAGGCGCGAACAACACTTAGTAGTCGCTTTTCTAGATCTGGATGGATTCAAAGCCATTAACGATAATTACGGGCATAAAGCCGGTGATCAATTACTGATAGCATTAGCCTTGCGCATGAAGCAGACTTTACGCGAAGGCGATACGCTGGCTCGCATGGGCGGAGATGAGTTTGTAGCGGTATTGACTGATTTAAAAGACATCGAAACCAGCGTACCCATGCTCACCCGCTTGCTTGCCGCTGCTGCTCAGCCGGTTCATATTGAAGAGCTTGTATTGCAAGTCTCAGCAAGTCTTGGAGCCACCGTATACCCGCAGGCAGATGATATTGATGCTGATCAGTTATTACGTCAGGCTGACCAAGCGATGTATCAAGCCAAGTTAGCTGGAAAAAACCGTTACCATATTTTTGACGCGGCTCATGACAATAGCATTCGTGTCCGCCATGAAAGTCTAGACCGTATCCATAAAGCCATAATCAATCAGGAATTCGTGCTGTACTACCAGCCTAAGGTGAATATGCACACGGGAGCTATTATCGGGGCTGAAGCGTTAATCCGCTGGAATCACCCGGAAAAGGGTTTGTTGTCGCCAGCGTTATTTTTGCCGGAGATCGAGGATCATCCTTTGGCCATTGAACTCGGAGAATGGGTGATTGACACCGCTCTAACTCAAATAGAACTCTGGCGTAACCAAGGACTTGACATCAAAGTCAGTGTCAATATCAGTGCCCGCCAATTGAAGCAAGACAACTTCATGACACGTTTGTGCGAAACTCTGGCAGCTCATCCGAATATTATGCCGTCCTACCTTGAACTTGAAGTGCTGGAGACCAGTGCACTAGACGATATAACCAAGGCCTCACGACTTATTGATGACTGTCGTAAAATCGGGGTCAGTTTTGCCCTGGATGATTTTGGTACTGGCTATTCGTCGCTCACTTATCTAAAACGGCTTCCTGTTGCCTTACTCAAGATCGACCAAAGTTTCGTTCGGGATATGCTCGATGATTCGGATGATCTTGCCATTATTGAGGGTATAGTCGGTTTAGCGCACACGTTTCACCGTGAAGTCATTGCCGAAGGCGTGGAGACGGTTGAACACGGCACAATGCTGTTGAAACTGGGTTGCGACATAGCACAAGGATACGGAATCGCTCATCCTATGCCAGCAGACCAATTACCAAAATGGTCAATTACATGGCGGCCTGATTCAGCTTGGGTCGACCAGCCTTTGATGAGTCACGATGATTTGCTGTTGCTTTTTGCCAGCGTCGAACAACGTTCCTGGATCGCTTCTATAGAAGCTTTTTTGAAAGGTGAGCGTGATGCTCCCTTGCCTCTGGCACCATATCAATCCCGTCTAAGCTTGTTGATAAATGCAGAAAGTCTAAAAAATCAAAGTGCGCGACCAATCTTTGAGGCTGTCGATTCCTTGCATAGACAAATACAAACGCTGTCTACTGAACTATGTGAACTTCAAACTCTAGGAAGAAACTCCGATGCACTAGCAAGGCTTAGCGAGCTTCATGACCTGGGAGATGCTTTAATTGAAAAGCTAAAAGCATCCATGCAGAATATCAAGCACTAAGTTCAATAATTACTATCACAAGACCGATCGTGTTGGATCGATTTCAGCAAGCATGTCATGATTGTCCGATTTAGATAAGTGTAAGATCATAGGCGACGGGCAGTTATGGGTTGAAATTTGCCAGTTCAAAAAGGGAGTGGCCACACTTTGTGCCGCCACTACCTTAGGTGCAACTATACTTCTGTTTCCATCAAGGCCAGTTTGATTTTGTTGTAGTAGTTACTGATTGCACTACCATAAAGCGTAATCATTGAATAATCTCCAGAAGTGAATTTTTAAAGTTTAAACGTTTCAGGGAATCTATTGTTAAAATTAAAATGAAACTGTTTCCGATTGCAATACAGTTCGATATAGTCGAGGATCAGGTAGTTACAAATAAAAATAATAAGCTGTTATGCGATTAAAGGCTAACGAGTTGTACCTAATTGTTCAGAAACCGCTTTATGGGTGTTATAACCGAGACCGCATTGGTTTAGACCGGAGGTAGTTGCTAGTAATATTAGTAATATACTGAGTTGATGTTTTTTATAAGTTATGATGTAATATGCTAAAGCTAAAACTATCGTAAGGTAGTGACAGAAAGTTACGGGTCCTAAATTTAGGAAAGCCGGACTGCCAAATATGATTAGGTTAAGGTCATAGTGGTGGTTCGGTTTTTTTATGTCAAAATTCTGAAAAATATTATCAGAGCTTCAGCAATTAAGCCCTCCTTCCAGCAAGCCCTTTACTTATTCATTTTAAATGTACTGGCTAGGGTGGGGAGTTAATAATGGTTTTAATTTTAAAAGCTATTCCCCATAAAAATAAAAATAAAAATAAAAATAGGGGGTTGCTATGCTCGTAAATGATTACTTTAGTGAAGTTGTTCACCAAATAAATTTAGAACTAATTAAAAAACTCGAAAAAGTACATAAAACCATAATGTTTTATAAAATGCCATTTATTGCCGTAGTGGAAAGAATAGCTTTTATATTAACGGTAACAGTTACTGGGCAATTAATGTTCTCATTAGCAAAAAATTTATACACTTGAATTAACGGTAATGCCGCATTTCAGCTAGCAAAACGTTCAATTAAAAAGTATCTTTGACCAAGGCTAGACATTTCGATACGGGCTATCTAGTGTTTGGCGTCATGCCGACAACCAAAAAGCCGCCAGTAATAGCGGCTTTTTATGGGCTGGTTTTAAACCACTAGGAGTTTGTCCGAGAATAGGACTCTCAATGTCAGCGAATATGGATGCCGCTTACTATGGGTGAAGCTCTCGATGAGGAGAGCTTTTTAAAGATTGTAAGGGTAAATGAAAATCAAAAACCTGATAAGAAAGGACGCTACTGGTCAATATCGAAAACTAAAACACGTTGATGATTTATATTGTGAAGGGTTGTAGGTTAGGTTGAGCAATGCGAAACTGTATTTTTGTGAATTAGATTCACCAAATAATAAGCTTTCACTGATTTTAAACTATAGTTTTCCTGGATCATCATTCACTACTCATCGTTCGGAGTGCCTCCTGGACGTCGCTCTTCATCGGAATCACGCGATCCATCCGAGTCAGGCGGAATAGGGCAAGCACGCTATCCCTGGCGTTGCAAACTATCAACTGGCCTTGAGGACGGAGGGCAATCGTCGTAGCGATAATTGCACCCAGGCCGCTGCTGTCTACAAAATCGATATCGCTCAAGTCGAGCACGATTTTCAGATGGCCATTTTGTACAATGTTTTTCATATAAACCTTGAATTCATCTGCCACGTAGGAGTCCAAACGATTCTCCAGTGGCTTAACGACCATGGCTTCAGGTTCTTGGCGTTCATCAAATTTCATTTCAGTTTCCTTTTCCTTGTTGTGTCGTTTTGATGTATAGAGCAATTCTCAGCTTATGAAATTCCCCAGATGTCCTGAGCATATTCCCGAATGGTGCGATCGCTGGAAAACTTGCCCATCCGGGCGACATTTAAAATAGCTTTACGTGACCACAGCATCGGTTGCGAAAAATCCTCTGCAGCAAGGGACTGAGCATTGCTATAAGTATTAAAATCCGCTAAGTGGAAATAATAGTCGCCCTCATGAACCAGCGCATTGAATATCCACTCAAAAAGACCCGGTTCTCCGGGGCAGAACAAATCGCCTTTGATCGCGTCCATCACGCGTTTCACGCGATCGCTATGCAGGTAATAGTCTTCTGGCCGATAGCTGTTATGTTGGCGCATCTCTAGAATGTTTTCTGCCTTAAGTCCGAAAATGTAAATATTATCATTGCCAACTTCTTCAAGAATTTCGATATTAGCACCATCCAATGTACCTATCGTCAAGGCTCCGTTCATCGCCAGTTTCATATTGCCGGTACCTGAAGCTTCCATACCCGCTGTTGAAATCTGTTCTGACAAATCAGCCGCTGGAATGATGCGTTCTGCCAGTGAAACCCGGTAATCGGGAATAAAGACAACCTTAAGTTGATCACGAACTCTCGGATCGTTATTAACGCGCTGCGCGACATTGTTGATCAGTTTAATGATCTGTTTGGCTGCCCAATAACCTGGTGCCGCTTTGCCTGCGAAAATACACACGCGTGGCGTGGGCAGTTGTTTACCCTCTTCAACGATGAGCAGGTATAGACAGACAATGTGCAGAAGGTTTAAAAGTTGTCGCTTATATTCATGCATCCGCTTGATCTGAATGTCAAACAACGCTAATGGATCGATGCGCACCCGATTGGTTGCCCAGACAGTATTAGACAGCAGGCGCTTATTATTCAGTTTCACGTCAAGAAAGCGCGCTCTGAATGAAGAGTCATCGACATAGGGTTCTAAGCCGCGTAATTGGTCCAGATCGGTAATCCATCCTTCGCCAATGGTTTCTGAAAGCAGGCCCGCTAGTCCGGGATTCGCTTTTAGCAGCCATCGCCTGGGCGTTACCCCATTGGTTTTGTTATTGAATTTCTCCGGCCAAAAGTCGTAAAAATCCGGAACCAGGTTTGTGGTGACTAAATCGGAATGTAATTTCGCCACACCGTTTACCGAGTGACTGCCGATAATAGCTAAATTGGCCATACGTACGTATTTAGTTTCTCCTTCTTCGATAATTGACATCGACGCCAACTTTTTCGTGTCATTGGGCCAGCGTACCTCGACTTGCTCCAAAAAACGTCGATTAATTTCATATATAATTTGTAAATGCCGTGGTAAGACTTTCTCAAACAGGGGTACCGCCCACTTTTCTAAAGCTTCTGGAAGCAGCGTGTGGTTGGTATAACCTAATGTAGCCTGAGTCAATTCCCAAGCAGCATCCCATTCAAAATGCTCTTCATCAACCAGCGTACGCATCAGTTCGGCAACTGTCAAAGCAGGATGGGTGTCATTGAGTTGTATTGCAACCTTCGTAGAAAACTCAGTAATCGCGTTGGCACCGTATTCCTTTTTGTAACGCCGGAAAATATCGCGCAATGTGCAAGCCACCAGGAAATACTCTTGCAGCAACCGAAGCTCTTTACCGCTTTGCACTGTATCGGCAGGATAAAGTATTTTGGAGATGGTTTCCGATGAAATCTTTTGCTCCACAGCACGAAGATAGTCACCGGCATTGAATATTTGCATATCGAAGTCCTGAGACGAACGAGCCGAATAAAGCCGCAGAAAATTGACTGTATGCCCGCCATAACCCGGTATTGGCAAATCGGAAGGCACCCCTATGAGTACCTGCCAGTCCATCCACATTGGGTTATAACCGCCGTCTGCGTCGACTCCATTTTCAATACGCCCATAAATCGGTATGATGCACGCCTCTTCGGGTCGTTCAATGAGCCAAGGCGACCCCAAGGCATTCCAGTGATCTGGTTTTTCTTTTTGATAACCGTTGCGGATTTCCTGCCGAAATAACCCGAACTCATATAAAAGTCCGTAACCGTAACCGGCGATACCGAGCGTGGCCAATGAATCCAGAAAACATGCGGCCAATCGGCCTAAGCCACCATTCCCGAGCGCAGCATCCGGTTCGGCCTGGCGAATCTCTTCTAGATCTATACCCATATCCATTAAAGCGCCCCGGCAAACTTCTAGTAACCCCAGGTTATAAAGACCGTTACCGAGGGCTCTGCCCATCAGAAATTCCATCGATAGATAGTAAAGTCGTTTTGAGCCCTGACGGGTATACCTTGCTTCGGTATCGAGCATACCATCGATTAACGTCTCTCTTAGACTGCGTGCCACTGCCTGAAAGGCTTCTTGATTTGATAGTTGATCGTCTCCAATACCCATTCCATAACGGGCATTGTGACGTATGCTATTGATGAGATCGGAACGCTTTTGCTCCGGGTTCATGATTTTCGGGGACATATAATTTCCTCCGTTGTAGATGTGTTCAGCGTTATGCCAAAAACTATCGGCTAACTGACCTGCGGAAATCGGTATTATAGTAGAAAGGTAACTTGTTCTTCGTTTAGAAATATACCTTCTAAAAGCGGTTAAACTTTGCGTTGGCGGATACTACCATATTAGTTTGTATTAACGCCAATGTACTTAATTAATAGCCATCGATTATATTCATTTCTGTTTTGATAACTCACTTCATCCATGCAGCTTTTCACAATTTTAAGACCTCTGCCGCCTTCAGACAGATTTTCAAGATCGGCATCATCACATTCAAAATTGGCGTTAAGATTATCCAGCCATTCCGGTTCTATCGGCTTGCCATGATCAATCAATTCGATAGTTAAACGGTCTTCGCTGAGCAAAAACTCAATAGTGATTTGGTGTTTATTGGATCCAGAGCAGGCATGTTCAATACAATTGTTAACCGCTTCGACAGTAGCGAGTTCAATTTCAGCGAGGGCTTCATTGTTAAATGTCCGGCAAGCTATTTCTCTGGCGCACAGACCAGCCAACCGTGAGTTCTCTAAACTGCTGATAATGGTTAAACTAACTCTGTTCATGGCTTTACCTTCTTTTTATTAACACTCAAGCCGGATTTCAATTTGAACCAGAATTAATGAATAATACTAGGCCCACACTGATATTTCCAACGCTAAAACAGAAATATCGTCATCGAAATCTTTATTTCCATGCCATAAAGACATCTGCTTTTCAAGAAGACGTAAGACCTCTCTCATAGGCAAATCACGCGTTTCGTTGATAAACGCCAGTAATCGCTCAGGCCCAAACATCTCCTCAAGACTATTGATACACTCAGTTATTCCATCCGAGTAAAAAAACAGGCGATCCCCTGGAGTGTAAGTAAGATGAATGGACTCATACTCCGCGAACGTGGTGATGCCAACCGGGAAACCACCATCACCGATAAATTGTGCGGAACCTTCCTTTGGCAGATAAATTGGATTCGGATGTCCAGCCTGACATAAATCAATGGAATGGGAGCGCGTGTCTATCACTCCGTATATCATAGTAAAATATAAAGAATGGGTGGCATCCATCTGGAACTGAAGATTTAGCGCATCAATAACGGCCGATGAAGGCTTTACGAGTTCATAGTAAGGCGCCTCGGGGAGACTGTACTTAAGTGGACTGCCTCGATTCATCTCAGGTGTCAATATCTGGCTAAGCCTCGATGATAACATTGCAGCGGCAACACCGTGCCCGGATACATCGATTACGTAAAAACCGACATGAGCTTCGTCCAGGCGGAAAAAATTAAATATATCGCCTGATACATGGGCAGATGGACAAAACAATCCATCAATAGTGACGCCTTGCAAACTGGAGGAAGAGGTTGGTAATAATCCACGTTGCATATTACCGGCCAATTCTAAATCATGCATGATGATTTTTTGAGCCGCTAACAAATTGTCGCTGAGTTCCTGTAACTTGACATTGCGATCCTGAAGCACTTTTTCCAGTTGTAAGACCCGCTCCCCAGCCCGGATGCGGGCTAAAAGCTCATCCATCTGGATAGGTTTATGGATAAAATCGTCCGCCCCCGCCTCCATCCCTTCGACCAACGACTGCGAATCATCCAGAGACGTGACCAGTATAATATAGGTGTAAAAAGGCTTATTAAATGCTCGAATTCTGCGACAAAGCGTTGGTCCGTCGCCGCCCGGCATAACCCAATCGGTTAAAACAAAATGGATAGAATCATTCAGAAGTAATTCGGTTGCGGCATCAATATTAGCAACAGAAACGGTTTCGTATCCCCATTTTTTTAATGAGCGCTCCAACAACAAGCGAGAAATCGCCATATCATCAACAATAAGAATACGCATAATCCTATAGCTCAGTAAACGTTTTCGTTTGACGTCGGAGTTGTCTTGTCAGAAGCTTAAATTCGTTCATCATGGTTTTTTATTCATAAATTATCGTAGAGTTTTCGTTAAGTGTGTCACTGCGATCACCAACACCAGCATTCTACAATCCATCAAGATGAAATCATAGGTATTTTCAACCTCTACAAGCGGTGTTAATAGCTTATTGCGTGGTATGGCGTTGCATGCGGCAATAACCTTCGCGTTGTTTTCGTTCGGTGTCTTTCTGATTCTCCCTATAAAATTCGAGACTGGTCTGAGATATGAGAACCCTGGAATATGACAATTGAAATACCAAATTCAATTTTCTGAATTAGTAGACAATTGATATTTTTTTGCAGAACTTAATTGGTAAAGTCTTGTTAATTGCGTATTAGGGGCGTTGGAAAGATCGGCAGGGTGAGAGCTCTGCCCGTTTTGCTATCAATAACCGTTGTGACTCGTTCAAAATCCTAGAGATTTTTAATGACTAATGTAAGTCTCTTGTAGCCGGTTTGATCACTTATATGCTAATTATTTACGCCAATGTAATAGCCGATATAGCCATAATCTCTTCAATTTATCGATCAACATATTCTGCTATAAACTGTTTTTTAGGAATGGCTTGAGACCAATAATTCCCCTGACCAAAATCACAGCCTATCTTTTTCAGCAAGTCATGCTGGGTTTGAGTTTCGACGCCTTCTGCAATGACCTTAATTGATAACTTCTGGGCCATTACTACAATGGCTTCACATAATGCATGATCATTAGAGCCGATTTGTAAGTTTCTGACAAAGGATTGATCAATTTTTAAATAATCAATATCAAATTTTTGTAAGTAAGATAAGGCTGAATAGCCTGTACCAAAATCATCAATGGCAACCTGAATGCCAACATCCCTAAAGTGGAGAAGTTTATCCTTTGAGTTATTTTGAGTGTCATCCAGAAGGAGACCTTCTGTGATTTCAACGACGATACAATCACGTGCAAGCCCTAACTCGGAAAGTCGATTAGGCCAATCGAGCTGACATGAATTGCTGCTTCGAAATTGTACAGGTGATTTATTGATACTGACCTGAAAATCTGGAATGTAATGTTGTCTTATTTCAGCTACAAATTTAACGGCTTCTTCAAAGACAAAATCACCAATGTCGTGAATTAATCCTGTCTCTTCAGCGATGGGAATAAACTCAGTAGGCGAAATAGTCTTGCTGTTAGTAAGGTGCCAGCGTATTAACGCTTCAGCTTTTCTGATTTTTCCAGTATTAAAATCAACAATGGGCTGAAAATAAACCTCAAATTGGTTTAATTGCAAAGCAACACGCAAGGCATTTATCAAATATATCTTATTTTCGGCATTTTCATGCATATAGGGTGCAAAAAAACAGTATTGATTGCGCCCCTGATTCTTGGCAGCATATAAGGCTTGATCAGCATATTTGATAAGCTGCTCTTGATCAAGGGTGTCTTGGGGATAAATACTGATACCAATACTAACAGAAATGTATGAAATTTCTTCTTCCAAATGGTAGGGTTCGTAGAGTGTATCAAGAAATTGCTTAGCCAATTGTTCAATCGAATGGGTATTATCCAGATTATTCATTATCACGGTAAATTCATCACCGCCCAGTCTTGAAATACTATCGTTTTCGCTGATGCAGTTGAGTAAACGTTTGGCACATTTTTTTAGTAATTCATCACCAAAGGTATGCCCCAAGGTGTCGTTAATATCTTTGAATCGATCCAAATCAAGAAACAGTAGAGCCAAGGACTTTTTGCTACGTTGACATTCTGTGATATTTTGCGCCAAACGGTTATAAAATAATCGTCGGTTTGGTAATCCGGTTAAAGAATCGTAGTTTGCATGTTGCCAAAGCTGCTCTTCAAATAGCTTTTTATCCGTAATATCGTGTGCAGTGCCAATGGCATTAAGAGGATGACCTGATTTATCAAAGTGAAACTCGGCCCTGTCAGCAATCCATGCAATACTACCATTGGCTTTAATAACGCGGTAATCAATTGAAAAAATTCTGGATTGAAGGACTGCATCATCCATTTCCTTCATGACGGCATCAACATCATCCGGATGAACAAATTTTTTAAATTTCTCTAACGTGGGTTCAAAAGGTGAAACCCCAAGAATCTGGAATAGTTCAGGAGACCAATAGAGCCGATCGTTAGGGAAATTGTATTCCCAAACGCCCATTTTGGTCACGTTCATGGCCAAACGCAATCGTTGTTCATTTCCACGCAGGATTTGTTCGGTTATTTTTCTTTCAGTAATATCCCGTGCAGAATAAAACATCATAGGAACATTATCCAACTCTAAAGGATATCCAGTGATTTCCACATTGATGATTGTTGAATTCAGTCGGCAGAATAAGGATTCAAATCTTGTGGATTTTTGACAGTTGTATTGATTCTGAATTTGTTCCAGTAATTCAATAGCAGTAAATTGAGCATCCAACTTATGAATGTTTGTTCCTATTATTTCTGAACGTTGATAACCCAGCATTTTAAAGAATGCATCGCTTGCTTCAACAATGTTCCCACTCAAATCAACAATATGGATACCATCACTACTGTTATGAAGTAAAGCCAGATTTTTTGCACTTTCCTGTTTTAAGGCTGCTTCAGCTCTCTTATGTTCGTTAAGTTCATGTATCAAACGTAATGTATTGGCCGATAAAGATGAATAAATGGACAAAATCAACTCTACCAATGACGTTTCGCGCATCTGTTGTTTAGCCAACGCTTTTGCTGCTTCAAGCGCCAGGCCGTTTTGGCACGCTATAATTATAAAAGCCAGATACCGGTCAGATTGCAAGATGTGGGATACCAGCCAGCGCGTTAAAAAATCCAATGTATCTTCTACAATAACATTAGTTGAAACACACTCTTTTATGGCCTTTAATTCCTCTACTTTTAGTATAAAATCAGCATGGTTTGCAAGGTGTTCAATTTCCAGGCTGTCATCTTTTAGGTAGTGGGTCCAAATAGATTCCTCTGTATCAAAGTGATACAGGATGTAATTGGATAGTTCAGTGATGATCAGATCAAGTTCAAAATTATCGTCAATAAAAGCTAGATGAGTAGCTAATTTATTTAACAGTATAACGAGCTGTTGGTGTTGCTGGTCGATAATATGAATTCCAGTGTCAAAATTATCGTTCCAAGGGAAAATATCAATAGAATCAGGCATTATTTAAAATTCATTGGGATATATCGTGAAATTCTAAAGCATTATTGGAGTTTCTGTGTAAATTAAAGATGTTTATTACCCGCTAAAAGGTAACCGATAACTTGTTAAAGTAGCAACTTACCTTCAAATTAACGTCATTCACCCTTAGCTGGTTAATGTCGAACTCTTCTAAAACATGAAATGGTCATATAGGGCTATGCAAGGGTAAATTAAAATCAATAATCTGGTAAAAGTTTATCTGATTTTGAAGTTTATTGTTCGCTGCCGCACCGATCAACCTAGACTTCATTAGTACTATCTAATCCAGCGTTAAGGAACTTCATCCCACGCTTTACTTATGACGTTATCGTCATGACAAAATTAATCTCAGGAATCGACCTCTACTTCCACTACCGATACAAAAGGCAAATAACACACAGTTTGCATGCTGTTGTGTGGCTTTGAAACGCAGCTCCTGCCATGGT
This sequence comes from uncultured Methylococcaceae bacterium, assembly GCA_903866825.1. Lineage (GTDB taxonomy): Bacteria > Pseudomonadota > Gammaproteobacteria > Methylococcales > Methylomonadaceae > Methylobacter_C. Next base: position 6,606 of record CAIPPE010000001.1, on the reverse strand, counting down.
GGTTTTGGTCGTAAAGAATAAATATATAGTTGTGATCAATTGTAACGAGATCGACAATAAAGACAAAGGAGTAAGCGATGATCGTAAAACCAATTATATCCCCAAAGGATGCCGCCGGAAGAATCAAAGAGGGCGAATCTCTTATGGTGGGTGGCTTCATGGGATGCGGCTCACCGAACACTATCATTTTTGCCTTGAAAGAAATTGGCACGAAGAACCTGACCCTGATCACTAACGACACTGCTATCCATGATTTAAATACTGGCACGATCACTGGCGTGGCGCATTTGATTCAAATCAAGCTCTTCAAAAAGATCATTGCCAGTCATATCGGTTCGAACCAAGAGACTCAGCGCCAGATGTTAGCCGGCGAGACTGAGGTCGAACTGGTGCCTCAAGGCACGCTTGCAGAACAGGTACGAGCGGGTGGTGCTGGCTTGGGCGGATTTTTGACGCCTACAGGGGTGGGTACTGAGGTGGCAAATGGTAAACAGATTATTCTTGTAGCTCATCGACCCTTTTTGCTTGAGCTTCCCCTCAAAGCTGACGTGGCTATTATTAAGGCAAAGAAGGCGGATAAAGCTGGCAATCTGGTCTTCAACGGAACCGCCCGGAACTTCAATCCATTAATGGCAACTGCAGCAGCGCTTGTCATTGCCGAGGTGGAGGAGATCGTCGAGATTGGCGAGATCGATCCCAACGATGTCCACACGCCTTCAATCTTCGTGGACTATCTAGTTAAAGCTGAACAACCCGAGTTGTAAGGAGAAACCATGGAATACATTGCTAACAAGGAAATTATAGCCAAGCGCATTGCTGGGATCTTCAAAACCGGTGAAGTGGTAAATTTGGGTATTGGTCTACCTACTTTGGTTGTTAAGTATATACCACGGGATGTCAACATCGTTCTCCAATCCGAGAACGGTATTATGGGCCTGGGTCCTGCACCTGCAAAGGGGAGTGAGGACAGAGATATAATAGATGCGGGAGGGGCTCCAGGGAGCATCAAAAATGGCGGGTGCTTTTTCGATTCTGCCGTAAGTTTCGGTATTATCAGGGGCGGTCATGTGGATTACACGGTGTTGGGCGTTCTGGAAGTGGATCAGGAGGGTAATCTTGCCAACTTCATGGTGCCGGGGAAAATGGTGCCGGGCATGGGTGGTGCCATGGATCTTACTACAGGCACACGTGTGGTAATCGCGGCTACGCTGCATTTTCAGAAGTCGGGCGTTTCACGCATGAAGCGCCGCTGCACGCTACCACTTACCGCCCTTCGTGAAGTTAACAAGGTCGTCACCGATCTAGGTGTTTTTGAGGTACTAGGAGACCGGTTTCACCTGGCAGAATGCTTTTCACCGTACACTCCTGCCTGGATTCAGGCGCACACCGATGCTGACATCATCGTGAAGAACGATTGCCGTATGGTGACAATTGACGTACAACCAAATGGGAAAACACAATGAGTAAAACCAGCATCATCGGCGCTTACAATTCGAAGTTTGGTTCTTTTGTCACGCGAGATCATGAGACGGGCTTGTTCACGGATCAAAAGTCCATCTATGAACTCATTATTGAGGCAGGTAAGGGAGCCTTGTTAGATGCGGAAATCAGTGCTAAGGATGTGGATGGTGTCTGGATTGGAAGCTTCGCCCCCGGGTTGTTTACAAACCAAGAGCACTTGGGGGCCTTCGCTACTGAGATTGATCCTGAGGGTCTTCGATTCAAGTCAATGACCCGTTGCGAGGCTGCATGTGCCTCAGGTTCAGTTGCTCTTTACGATGCCCTTTACGCGGTGGAATCTGGTCGTGTAAACGTTGCATTGGTGGTAGGCGTAGAGAAAATGCATCTGCTTGACACCAAAGGGGTGACACATGTTCTCGCCACCTGCTCCTACTGGCCCGAAGAAGGCGCCAAGTCAGTGAGTTTCCCGTTTCTTTTTGCAGAATACGCGAAGGGCTATAAGGATCACTATAAGATAAACATTGCTGAGTTTGAGCGTATGCTTGCCACTGTGTCCGCCCTGGCTTATCGAAACGGCGTAGACAATCCCTTGGCACAGTTTAGTAAGGGAGGCCATTCCGACAAGCTGGCACTTTTTACGGCAGATGCAATCCTGGAGCTATCTCCAGAAAATAACCCGATAATTGCAGAACCGTTACGTCTACACGACTGTTCACTAGTAACCGATGGTTCTGCAGCAGTTGTCATCATGAAGACTGAGGATGCGTTGAAAACCGGGAAGCGAGTCGTGGAGATAGCCGGTATCGGCCACGTGAACGAGCGTTTACCCGTCTCAGTGCGTCCGAACATGTATGATCTCATGGCGGGTAAAGAGGCTGTTCGACGCGCCTTCACCGAGGCAAAGATCACCATCGCCGATGTAGATCTCGTTGAGGTTCACGATTGCTTCACAATAAATCAAATTCTCTGTACGGAAGCCCTGGGACTTTCTGAGGATGGCCGTGCTGGATACGATTATCTGGAAGGCCGCTTCGCTCGGACTGATAATTTGTGTGCAGTGAATCTCTCCGGTGGATTGAAGGCGAAGGGACATCCTGTGGGCGCCACCGGCGTCTCCATGCACGCGCTAATATACAAGCAACTGATTGGTGAACCTATTGGCGCCACAATTTCCAATAAAATACCTGCGGTGGGCGTCTCCTTTAACGTCGGAGGCTCAGCCGTCACCAATTGCGTATCAGTTTTAAGACGTCTGCAGTAAGGATCAATTAACATTTGCAGGAAAGCCATGAATATTTCAGATATTAAAGCCAGTGCATTTGCAATGCCGTTGACCAGTCCGGCTTTTCCGCGCGGTCCCTACCGATTTAAAAACCGCGAATTTCTGATCATTACCTATCGAACGGACTTTGATGCCTTACGCGCGGTGGTTCCCGAACCGCTGGAGGTTTCAGAACCACTTGTGAAGTTTGAGTTCATCCGTATGCCTGATTCTTCAGGTTTTGGTGATTACACCGAATCTGGCCAGATCATTCCAGTCAGTTTTCAGGGTGAACAAGGCAGCTATGTTCATGGAATGTACTTGAATGACCAGCCGGCCATTGCCGGTGGTCGAGAGTTGTGGGGATTTCCGAAAAAAAGTGCTTCGCCGCAGCTTGGAGTCGAAATTGATACGCTGGTAGGGACGCTCGACTATGGAAAAGTGCGCATCGCCACGGCAACTATGGGATTCAAGCACAATAAGGCAGATTATGAAGCGGTACAGGCCGCACTTGCCGCGCCCAATTTCCTTTTGAAAATAATACCTCACGTCGATGGTTCGGCGCGTATCTGCGAACTGGTGCGCTACTATACTACCCAGGTAACACTCAAGGGGGCCTGGACTGGGCCTGGTTCGCTAGAGCTCCATCCTCACGCGCTTGCGCCAGTATCGGATTTGCCCGTGCTCAAGGTCCAGTCTGCTCTGCATTTTGTTGCAGATCTGACGCTCGACGTAGGCACAGTCGTACACGACTATCTTTCATCATAATCGCTGTTGAATATCGGATTTAATGCAAGTCCTTCATAGGGAGGCGGATTATGAAAGTACTACCCTTGCCGATTGTCGATTGCCGATTGTCGATTGTCGATTGCACTTCAATAGTTCCACCCAGCAGATTACAAACCAGTATTATGGACGATGCTCATACCGAATCCGCTGCCACCTTTGCCCATGCGGGTGGTAAAAAACGGATCAAAGATGCGATTAAGTGTCTCAGTTATCATGCCTATACCATTATCAGCAAACTCAAATTTAATAAACTCCGGGTTGATGCTTGAGGGCATAGCTCGCAGTGTCATAAGGCCTTGTTCTTGATCTTTAAATGCATGGGTAATGAGTTATTGACCAGATTTGGTCACGATTTGTCCCAAAGCACCTGGATAGCTGTCCATTACCAGGCCATCTGGAATATCTATTTGAAGGTGATAAGGCAATTTTTTCAACAAGGGGGAAATCGTGGTCATGATTTCATTAATAACGACACGTAATTCAAGTTTTCAGAGGCAAAGAGTCATATAATCAAGCCTGACCTATTCCCAATAGTTGGATCATATTTGGCTGACTGGATTATGTCAATATAGCTACTTTAGCAATTATAATGCGGATAATGCCTTGGCTTTGATTAGTGGTTTGAGGCGAACGTGAATCTATTGCTATTAGTCATCAAAATATATGATAATCCGACCAAGGGCACACGCTATCGACTCTGCTTACAAGCAGAGTCGATAGCGTGATCTGTTTAGAAACTTAACTTTTCATGGATGTGGGGAAAGCTATGATTGCTAAAATTCGATTCTTAACCAACTTCATAGTGATTATGGCGCTAACTGCTTGTGCCACCAATTCAAAAGGATATAGGCAAAGCGATCCTTGGCACGCCTGGAATAAAAGCACGCAGTCCTTTAATGATGGTTTTGATAAGCACATATTAAAGCCGGTCGCTACAGGATATTTACATGTCACCAATAGTGCTTTTGATGATGGTGTGACTAATTTTTTTAGTAATATAAATGATATAGGCGTAACCATTAATGATGTTTTGCAGTTTAAATTGTTGCAAGGTTCGAAAGACACTCTCCGTTTCATTATTAATACAACTGCAGGTGTCGGTGGTGTTTTTGACTGGGCGAGCAATATTAATTTGCCTAAACATGATGAAGACTTTGGTCAAACCTTAGGCGTTTGGGGGATACCGTCTGGACCTTATTTGGTATTGCCGTTCTTTGGCCCGAGTTCACCTAGAGACACTATAGGATTAATTGGGGATGCCTTGATGGACCCGATAACCTATGTCTCGATATTCGGAGGTTTCGCTGGATCTGCGGCAGCAGCAGGCACGAGTATTCTTGATACAACTGATTATCGTGCCGGCGTAATGACTAAGGAAAAAGTAGTTGAAGAAGCAACTGATGGCGATCGCTACGATTTCATAAAAAACACTTATTTTCAACATCGCGAATATCTGATTTACGATGGTAATCCTCAGGATGAGGATGATCCATTAGGATCTGATGAAAGCGGTAATAACAATTCAGATAATTGATGATTTTCATAAGAGCATCGTAAATAATTTTGCTTTTGCCATGATTTCAACACAACCAATTAATCTGTTATGATATTGAAGTAGTTTTAGTTTTATTTAATAGTGCTGGGGTGGTTATTTTGTATATCAAATCAAAAAAAATGATGTTGCCGATATCTCTTTGTTTGATTTCGGCGTTGGCGTTGGTTTCTCCAACCTTAATTAAGGCTGCATCCGACACTGGTAGCATAGCGGCAAGTAAAGCGGCAGATCAAAAGGCTGCTTTAGCGAAAAAGGCCAGAGAGAGAGAGAAAGCAGCAGAAGAGAAAAAGGCTGCTGAAGCGGCTAAGTCTGTATCAGAGGAAAAAGAAGTAGAAAAGCAGGTTGAAAAGGAAGTTACAAAATAAATCGGGTGTCTCGTAAATAATATAACTTGGATAAGTAAATACTTAAGAATTACTTATCCAAGAGCTTAGCTACCTTTCGGTATTATTCTTTATCAGCTTCAGTTCCAAAAGCTTTTAGTTTGAAGCTGAGGATTTCACGAGCAGGGTTATTCAGTTGATCATATTCGATTGCTGTGTTTTGTGCGTTCGCCGAGATTCCGATGCTACGAACGGTGAGAGTTTCACCATCTTCGCTTACATGAAACGTGTTGTAGTTGAAGGTGTCCGGACTGTAGAAGTCGACTGTAGAAGGGGCATCGCTAGCATTCGGGTCATTCTCGCGGGTAACGTGACTCAATCCCGGATATCCCTGTAAGCCAAACGGTTCTAAACCTGTAGCTGCCTGTGCGACAAAAAAGCTATCAGCTATTGTCTTGATACTGTTAAAGTCGTGATTGAGGAATAAATCCGGTCCAGTGGCGCCAAGTGGTCCTGCAACGATTGAAATCGTATACGGCACCTTGATGTAAGATGCTTGATTTTCGGTGTCTCCCGTTGGCGAATAGGTTACTTCGTTGACTCTATTTTGGTGATCATCTGTTGCCAGAAATACGACGTTCGTGATGCTATTATCAGCGATGAATTTGAGCAATGCATTACGTTCTGCACGGTAACCCCCTATCCATGATTTGCCACCGTCACTGTTCACGGGGCCGTAATTGGTATTTCCGCTACTGTTGCAAATATGGTTTACGTTACATTCCGTTGCGGGTTGGTCGACTGTGAAAGCTCCACCAAGAGGCCCTATTTGGTCGATGGGTGAGGATAGAGAAATAAATTTCCATTTCGTGCCCTTCGTTTGGGCTTCTTGAAGAGTCTGTTTGAGCCAGGCCAACTGAGTTAAACCCAAGATGGTGCGGTCCGGGTTGTTGGCACGTGGTGCACTGGTATCATCCGCAGTGCTGCCTGAGGCGGGAAGTGTTTTGAGACGAATATCCCGGTAGCTACGATCGTCTACATTGATGTAGAGAACATTTTTACCCCACTGCTGGGCAAAATAAAGGGTAGTCCCTACAAATCAATGCAGGTGGAAATATTTTCCGATATTTGACATAGTGCAGCGCCAACCTTTACAGCACTTATGGCATGGATCACCTCTCACCCCACTTTAAATTATTTTGTCCAAGACGCGACTG